>JABFSI010000025.1 GCA_013140695.1 Sideroxydans sp.
TGGTTGGATCTGGCTTATGTGATGCCCGCCCTGTACCCCCCCTTGGCTTACAGTCATCGTGTTTTGGATGATTGGATCGGAAGATTCAGCATCCGCATTGATGTCAGGCATAACGCGCTTGCTGATGCTTTAGCAACGGCGCAGTTGCTCTTGGTCGCACAAACCCAGGCGGGTAAGAAAGGTGCAACAAACTTCACTGGAATGCGCGATTTAGAGCGCGCACAGCGCTGGGTCAGTGGCGTAAGCTAATCGTAAGAATCCTAAAGTAACCTCCTGCTCGTTGTACGAATAGGTTGGACTTCGGTCTGATTAAAACGGTTGTTTATGAGGAGCGGTTGCAAAGGGGTGTCTCGCAAGACATGCCAACGCTCACTTTGTGGCAATCACATCAATAATGAAAATATAGAGGAGAACGCAATGGATAAAAGCGGCGAGGCTTATTGGAAAGCCACGTTGGGGTTGCTGACTAAGATCCTAGCAGTGTGGTTCTTGGTTTCATTCGGCGCAGGCATCTTGTTCGTCGATTTGTTCAATCAAATTCATTTGGGCGGTTACCCATTGGGATTCTGGTTTGCACATCAAGGATCCATTTACATCTTCGTGGCATTGATTTTTTACTATGCCAAAAAGATGGGTGAGATCGATCGTAAATTCGACGTTCACGAAGAATAAGGGGGCATTATGGATCTTCAAACAACAATTTATTTAGTCGTCGGTGCGAGCTTCGCACTTTATATCGGCATCGCTTTTTGGGCGCGTGCAGGTAGTACCAGTGAGTTTTACGTCGCGGGTGGTGGCGTAGGTCCTCGCGTTAACGGTATGGCGACGGCAGCAGACTGGATGTCTGCCGCTTCCTTTATCTCCATGGCCGGTTTGATTTCTAACATGGGATATGGCGGCGGTCTCTTCCTGATGGGTTGGACGGGCGGCTATGTATTGCTGGCATTGTTGTTGGCGCCGTACTTGCGCAAATTCGGCAAGTTCACCGTTCCGCAATTCATTGGTGATCGTTTCTATTCCAAAACTGCTTCTACAGTGGCAGTCGTTTGCTTGCTGACAGCTTCGATCACTTACGTGATTGGTCAAATGACTGGTGTGGGTGTCGCGTTTTCACGCTTCCTAGGCGTGTCCAGTGAAACGGGTATCTATGTGGGTATGGGTATCGTGTTTGTGTACGCGGTTATGGGCGGCATGAAAGGCATCACCTACACTCAGGTGGCACAGTACATTGTGTTGATTTTTGCTTACACAGTCCCTGCGGTATTCATCTCGTTGCACTTGACCGGCAATCCAATTCCGCAACTGGGTTTGGGCTCTGATTTGGTGGGTACGGATATTTCGTTGTTGCAAAAGCTCGACCAAATCGCAATCGACTTGGGCTTCGGTCAATACACAACAACCACAGCGGGTAGCACCCTGAATATGTTTGTGTACACATTGTCTTTGATGATTGGTACTGCGGGTCTGCCACACGTCATCATGCGCTTCTTTACCGTTCCAACAGTTGCAGATGCACGTTCATCGGCAGGTTGGGCATTGGTGTTCATCGCGATTCTGTACACCACGGCACCTGCTGTTGCAGGTATGGCGAAATACAATTTGATCTCAACCGTAAATACTGCGGTAGCGACCAATGGTGATCTGTACGCGGCTGATTCAAGTTTGGAAGTTGCAAAAAAACCAGACTGGATGGCACGTTGGGAAAAAACAGGCCTGTTGAAGTTTGAGGATAAGAACGGCGACGGTCGTATCCAGTATTACAACGATAAAACCAAGAATGCAGATGTATTGGCTAAGGCTGAAGCTGCCGGTTGGAAGGGCAATGAGTTGACAGTGAATGCTGACATTATTGTGTTGGCCAATCCTGAAATCGCATTGCTGCCTAACTGGGTGATCGCTTTGGTTGCTGCGGGTGGTCTGGCTGCCGCGTTGTCTACCGCTGCGGGCTTGTTGTTGGCGATTTCCTCCGCGATTTCTCATGACTTGGTGAAGGGTGTGTTCAATCCCAACATCAGTGAAAAGGGCGAATTGATGGCAGGTAAAATTGCCATGGCTGTCTCTATCGTGATTGCAGGTTACCTCGGTCTGAATCCACCAGGATTCGCAGCAGGCACGGTGGCCTTGGCGTTCGGTATTGCGGCTAGTTCGCTGTTCCCTGCCATCATGATGGGTATCTTCAGTAAGAAGATGAACAAGGAAGGTGCGATTGCCGGTATGTTGGCGGGCTTGGCTATCACTTTGTTCTATGTGTTCGCACACAAGGGTGTCTTCTTCATCAAGGGCACTGATTTCTTGCCTTTGATCGGCGGACCAAACCCATTCTTTGGCATCACACCGGAAGCATTTGGTGCGGTAGGTGCATTGGTTAACTTCATCGTTGCTTTCACAGTCGATAAGTTCACTAAAGAGCCACCAGAGCACATTCAACACTTGGTTGAAAGCGTTCGTACACCACGCGGAGCAAAAGCAGTGGATGGCGCACACTAAAGCAATTTGATTTACCTGTAACATCAACCCCGCCGCATCCCGGCGGGGTTTTTTCTTGGAGTGACTATGGTTTTTGATATCAGTGTGGCAATGACGTGGATCTTGTTTCTTGCTTTATTTCCAATGGCATTCATTTGGTTGCGCCGAGTGTGGCGCATTGCCGTCAAACGTGATTTTTCTGAAGTGGCTTTAAAGAAGGGATTGCCCCCTGAGAATCCTGCAAAATTTGCACCCTATGCGGCGGCCATTAATTTGGTAGCTGGGGTCGTAGTGCTAATCGTCATCGTGGGCGTATTAACGGCCTACTTTGAATATCAAACTTGGAGCGCAATGGCAGGTATGACCATATGGCTAAAAATCATTGCAGATTTTATTTTGAGTCGCCATGCTCATCCATTTTTTAATAAACCGAAGTCCGAGTAGTTACTCAACACGGGTGAACGTGACTATCTTTTAGGTTCACGCCCCAGCCGCCACAGCCATGCATATCCCAGCAAACCCGCCAGCAAAGAAGCAGCGAGTACGCCAGTCTTGGCCATCAGTAGATATTCATCCTTCCCTGCAAAGGCGAGTTCGGCGATGAAGATGGACATGGTGAAGCCGATGCCTCCCAGCACCGAAACAGCAGCGATCTGGCTGAAGCGTGTGCCGCTGGGTAGCTGCCCCACGCCCAGTTTGAGTGCGATCCAGCAAGCGCCGGTGATACCGATGAACTTACCGAGCAGCAAGCCGAGCAGCACGCCTAAGAATACGGGATGGCTCAGTGTCGTATCGAACGTACCCAATTGCAGCGGGATGCCGGCATTGAACAAAGCGAAGATCGGGATCACGATGAAGGCTACCGGTAAGTGCCATCCATGCTCCAATCTTTGCATTGGGGTCTGCACATCTTGCAAGCGGTTGCCCATGGTTTGCACCACCGAATAGAGTTGCTCGTTGGTGAGGATGTTGGCATCTTTCTGCAAGCTCTCATCGTATTGCCCGAGCAGAACTTTCATGCGGGTGCTGAACTGGCGTGGGTCATATCGCGGGCGGGCAGGTACGGTAAACGCGCCAATCACACCAGCTAGTGTCGAATGCACACCCGATTGCAACAGCGCATACCAAAGCAGAATCGCGATACAGAAATAGGGCAACACCTTGCGCACACCTGTGAAGTTCAATCCGACCAACGCCAGCACCAGCAACGCTGAGATTGATAGCCAGCCTAGCGACAATTGCTGTGTGTAGAACACGGCAATCACTAGGACAGCACCGAGGTCGTCGGCGATCGCCAGCGCCACGAGGAAAGTGATCAAGGCCTTGGGTACGCGGCTAGCCAGCAACACCAATGCGCCCACGGCGAATGCGATATCGGTCGCCATCGGTATCCCCCAACCGAGCATCGCAGCGCCATCGTGATTCAGGAGTAGATAGATCAACGCGGGTACTGCCATCCCGCCGATGGCGGCGATGATGGGCAAGGCCGCTTGGCGTAAATCGGCCAGTTCACCGACCAGCATCTCCCGCTTCAACTCCATGCCCACCACAAAGAAGAACAGTGCCATCAAACCATCGTTCACCCAGTGGTGCAGACTCATGCTCAACGACCAGCTGCCGATGCCGACAGCGACGGGTATGTGCAACAGATGATGGTAGGCATCCGCCATGAAACTGTTGGCAAGTAT
>JABFSI010000072.1 GCA_013140695.1 Sideroxydans sp.
AAACACTCCCCCTCTGTCAGCTCCATCCAAGTGTCTGACTCCGTCGCATCAGCCACCTTCTGCTCAGCTTGTACCACTCCCTGCTTGATGATCAGAAAGTGATCTACCACGCCTTGCTCAGGCGAGATGATCACCTCATCCTTGGCGTAATAACCAAGACGCATGCGCTCCAACATCCACAACACATGATTAAGCTCCATGCGATCGAACGGCGCATGTTTTGTGATGAAAGAGAGTTCTGAAGGATGGATCGCGCTCAAGTTATGGCCTCTATTGTTTGCGTAGCGATGGTTTATTATAGCCACACCAACTTTCAGCAGGCTGACATGACCTTCACCAATCCTACTACCGAGCAGATTCGCGCGCTATTGAGCCAAGTGCGTAACGTGGCCGTGGTCGGCCTATCCCCACAGCCTGCGCGCCCCAGCTTCAACGTCGCAAAAGCATTGCAGAGTTTCGGCTACCGCATCATCCCCGTGCGACCCATGATTGACGAGGTGCTAGGCGAGAAAGCCTACCCTGACCTAGAGAGTCTGCCGGAAGTGCCGGACATCGTGGACGTGTTCCGCGCTTCCGAACACGTACCCGAGATCGTCGACAGTTGCATCAAGCTCGGCATCAAGAACCTGTGGCTTCAAGATGGTGTGATACACGAAGAAGCCGCACTACGCGCGCAACAAGCCGGTATCACTGTCGTCATGGATAGATGCATGTATCGTGACCACGCCCAGTTGATAGGATGAACACCGTATAATTCAAAAACGATTTGTCCACGAAAGACCCGAGCAAAACCCAGTGAAACACAAAAGTCATGGTGTAGCTTAATGTTGACCTTTTTCGTGAATTTCGTGTTTTTCGTGGACAGTTATCTTTTCAACATAATCACGGCACTCAATTGAGTAACAAAAACCATGGCACTTAAATTCACCAAGATGCACGGCGCTGGCAACGATTTCGTTGTGATCGACGGCGTGCGCCAAAAAGTCGCCCTGTCGCCGGAGAATATCCGTTTCATCGCTGACCGCAACTTCGGTGTGGGCTGCGACCAACTTTTACTGGTTGAAAAATCACAAAATAAAGAAGCCGATTTTCGCTATCGAATTTTCAATGCGGATGGTGGCGAGGTAGAACAGTGTGGCAATGGCGCGCGGTGTTTCGTGCGCTTTGTGCATGATCATAAACTCACCAGTAAACGTGAAATTGTCGTGGAAACCAAAAGTGGGCTTATTTCACCACGCCTCGAAGCAGATGGCCGCGTGACGGTGAATATGGGCGCGCCGATTCTTGAGCCAGCGCGCATTCCTTTTGTGAGCGATAGCGATGCGCCCATTCAAACATTGGATGTCGCGGGCGACCTCGTTCAAATCAGCGCGGTGTCCATGGGCAATCCACACGCCGTGCAGGTGGTGATGGATGTTGAAACGGCGCCTGTCACCACGCAGGGCCCGCTCATCGAACATCACCCGCGCTTTCCTAAACGCGTGAATGTGGGCTACTTACAAGTGCTAGATAGAGCACACATTAAGTTGCGGGTATTTGAACGGGGTTCGGGCGAAACATTATCTTGTGGTACGGGAGCGTGTGCGGCGGTGGTGGCTGGAATTCGTCGCGGCTTGCTGGACGACACCGTTCAAGTAGCAACTCGCGGTGGCGCACTCACCATTTCTTGGCAAGGCGCTAATTCGCCTGTGTTGATGACGGGGCCTGCGATTAGCGTGTTTGAGGGTGAAATTAATTTGTAGGGTGAGTGAATTTTTTCGCCCCTGCGTCATGTTTGGTAGCAACTACGAATTGTAAAAGGTGAATGATGAAAGATGCAGACGTTGCAAAATACCTAGAAGAGAATCCTTTATTTTTTGCTGCTCACGCGCAGTTACTCTCTGAAATTACGCTGCCTCACCCACATGGCGGACGCACCATCTCTCTTTCCGAGCGGCAACTTCTGGCGCAACGTGAACGTGTCAAAGAGTTGGAAAAGAAACTGCACGAACTGCTTGAATATGCGAAGGAGAACGATGCCTTGCAGCTCAAAGTGCATCAATTTAATTGCGCTCTGTTTGGTTCGTATGATCGCGCCACCTTGCAGAATCTGGTGTTGGGCAATCTGCGTGATATTTTTGCTATTCCCCACACCGCTTTGCATTTATGGCGCGACGATGCGCCTAGCGCGGAAGTGTTAGCGTTTGCTGATCAACATGAATTGCCCGTGTGCACCCACCACTCCGCCTTCGACACGGCTGCGTGGTTTGGTGAAACAGGCGAGCATCTACGTTCCTTTGCCTATTTGCCGCTACGCGCCAACGGCCAAACCATCGGTATGCTGATTCTTGCTAGCGAAGATAAAGCGCGCTTTTATCCTGAAATGGGCACGCTGTTTTTACAGCGTATCGCTGAAATTTTAGGCAGCGCATTTCGTTTGCATCTGTAAATGCCCGCAGCGGTTACACCTCTTCCCACTGCGCTTGCAGGCTATCTGGCCTACCTTAATCACGAGCGCCAATACTCGCCACTCACTGCCGAAAACTACGCACGAGACATCCGTCGCTTGTTTACATTAGCGGGAGCAACACCCCTCGCCGATTTGAAACGTCATCACATTCGTCGATTCGTTGCACAGCTACATGGCAGTGGTTTGGGCGGACGTTCGCTGGCGCGGGTGCTGTCTGCGTGGCGCGGCTTTTATGCTTATTTGATGCGCCAACACGGCTGTCAAAGTAATCCCTGCGTTGGATTGCGCGCACCCAAAGCCCCCAAGGCTTTGCCCCATGCCCTGTCGCCCGATGAGGCGGTTAAATTGGTCGAGATGCCTATCGAAAGCACGATGGATGTGCGCGACAAAGCGATGTTCGAATTGCTCTACTCCTCTGGCTTGCGTTTGGCAGAGCTGGTGCGGCTTGATCCGATTGACTTGGATTTTTCAGATGCCACGGTACGCGTGACGGGTAAAGGCAACAAGACCCGCCTTGTGCCACTGGGAAGTCACGCCATCAAAGCTTTGCAAGCTTGGCTGTCACTACGCGATTCATTTTCCAAACCCACCGAGACTGCACTGTTCATAGGTAAAAACGGTAAGCGTATTTCGCCTCGCACGGTGCAACTGCACTTAAGAAATCGCGGCATCACGCAAGGTATTGCCAGTGGCGTACATCCGCATTTATTGCGCCACTCTTTTGCCACGCATGTGCTGCAATCTTCTGGTGATTTGCGCGCCGTGCAAGAGATGTTAGGCCACGCCAGCATCTCCACCACGCAGGTTTATACCCATCTTGATTTCCAATACCTCGCCAAAATTTACGACGGCGCGCATCCGCGCGCCAAAAAGAAGCCATGACCCAAAGCAAACCCAAATCACACTCCACTCCACATCGCCAATCACAAGGCGGCAAGGATTTTCGCAAACGCGTACAACATGGCAAGCAGCACAATGCTGATACACACGCACCTCAAGCAGCAGTTGGCAAACCGCGCGTAGGCAGTACGGCTGCGAAGCCTCTCATCGTATTGCGAGAAGGTCGAGAGAAATCACTACAACGTCGCCATCCTTGGATATTCTCTGGCGCAATTGACTACATCGACGGCACACCCCAACGCGGCGACACTGTTCCCGTACGAGATGTGGCCGGAAATTTTCTAGCATGGGCGGCTTACAACGCGGATTCGCAAATCACTGCGCGTGTGTGGTCGTGGCGTGAGCAAGATGTGGTCAACGAGGCATTCTTTCGCACCAAAATTTCCGATGCACTTTCCACACGCCATACTTTGATGGCTCATCAAAGTGGTAATGGCATGCGCATCATTCATGGTGAATCCGACGGGCTGCCCGGCTTGATTGTGGATAAATATGGTGACGTTTTGGTCATGCAGCTAGGAAGTGCGGGCGCTGAACATTGGCGCGAGACCCTAGCCGACATTCTGCAAGAATTGTGTGCGCCCGCTTGCATCTACGAACGCTCTGATTCCGATGGCCGCGAGCGTGAGGGTCTACCGCCCCATTGCGGTGTGTTGCGCGGTGCATTACCTGCGCACGTTGAAGTGGTCGAAAACGGTTTGCGTTTTGCAGTCGATGTGGCCGCAGGACAAAAAAACGGGCTACTACCTCGACCAGCGCGACAATCGCGCCTTCACGGGTTTATTAGCAAACGATAAAGAGGTGCTAAATTGCTTCTGTTACACCGGTGGATTCTCGCTCTATGCCCTGCGTGGAGGGGCTAAATCTGTTCTGTCTATCGACTCCTCACAAGAGGCTTTACAACTCGCACAGCAAAACGTGGAATTGAATCAGCTCGATGCCGCCAAGGCTGAATGGCAATGCGCCGATGTATTCGAGGCTTTGCGCAAGCTGCGCGACCAAAACCGCAAGTTCGATTTAATTGTTTTAGACCCACCCAAGTTTGCCCCCACTGCCGCCTTCGCTGAAAAAGCTTCACGTGCGTATAAGGACATCAACCTGCTCGGCTTCAAACTGCTGCGTCCGGGTGGCTTGCTGTTCACCTACTCTTGCTCTGGCGGCATCAGCGACGACCTGTTCCAAAAGATCATCGCGGGTGCAGCACTCGATGCGGGAGTGGATGCACAAATCGTGAATAAACTGCACGCAGCACCGGATCATCCGGTGCTGTTGAATTTTCCTGAAGGGGCATATTTGAAAGGTTTGGTGTTGCGGGTGGCGAGTTAAATTTACCTGCACCCAACTTAAATTTACTTGATGGTTTCCAACCCAGCTTGGTCCCACGCAATCATGCCGCCTTGCACATTGCTTACGTGGATGAAGCCCGCATCTTTGAGTATCCCAACGGCTTTAGCTGAACGTCTTCCTGAACGGCATACCACGACGATGTCTTTAGTTTTGTAGGCTTCAATTTCTTTCAGGCGCGCGCTCACTTCACCCAAAGGAATCAGTTTAGCGCGCGGAGCATGGAGTGCGGCGTATTCATCTGCTTCGCGCACATCGAGTAGCAGTGCCCCTTGCTGGCTCATGCTTTGCGCTTGTTGAACGCTGACTTCTGCTGCACTGGCTTGTCCCATGAGTTGCGGGGCGATGACGGCAATCGCCAATACGAGCGCGGCGGCAATCCAAAGTGTTTTCGTATTTATCATTTTTTATTTTCGTTTAGTGAGTGATTGTCGGTAACTACTTTTCTTTTACTTGCCTAATGGATGAGGAGCAAAACCTGCCTGCACCCAGCCCATCATGCCGCCACGTAAATTGTGTAAATTTGAAAACCCTTGTTGCTGAAGAAACAGGCAGGCTTGTGCCGAACGCCCACCACTATGACAAACGATGACTGTTTTTTCATTTTTGGAGAGGTCTTGCACGCGCGCGGGCAAGGTATGCAGGGGTAATGCCATCGCTTTAGGAAGCGTACCCCCCGCGATTTCTTCCATGCCGCGCACATCAATGACACGGAAAGAATGACTGGTATCAGCCAGCCATTTATTCAATTCAATGGCGCTGATTTCTTTGATTTGAGATACAGACATGGTGAGACTCCTTATATAAATGAGGCGCGCATATTAGCATATACTAATATGCGCGCAACCCCCCACTCAAAGGATGCGATGGCTGTGCGGGCGCGTTGCGTAGGTGCTTAATGCACGCTAACGAAAGGCTTAAAACCTAATTTGGATTGCAGCTTGGCGGCAGCGGCGCGCGCCGCTTCTTTATTAGGGTAGGGGCCAAGGTGAACGCGCGTCAGTCCTGATTTTTGATATAGGGCAAGCGACTTACCACTGTCGCCACTCAGCTCGCTGATACGAGTCATAAAACTTTCTGCACCTTGTTGCGCTTTGAATGCCCCCAGTTGCAAATAGATTTTGCCCGTTGCCGCGCCTGCTATTTCAACAGGCATAGCGGGAGTCGCAGCGACGGCTTGAGGTATAGGCGTGACCTGTACCATAGGCGTTTCTACCGCGCCTACCACTGGCGTGTTGGCATCCACTTTGATGCTTTCCACTTCCACTTCCGTGCTGCCGTTGTTGATGTAACCCAATTTATAAGCCGCCACGTAGGACAAATCCATAATGCGGCCATGCAAGAAGGGACCTCGGTCATTCACGCGCACGATGACGGATTTGCCGGTTGCCACATTGGTCACCCGCGCATAACTAGGAATGGGCAAAGTGGGGTGCGCGGCAGTCATGGCATACATATCGTAGATTTCGCCGATTGAAGTTTTTTGGCCGTGAAATTTTTTGCCGTACCACGAAGCAATACCGCGCTCTTTGTAATTGCCTGTGGCTTGCAAGGGCGTATAAGTTTTACCCAAGGCCGAGTAAGGGCGGTTGGCGTATTTGTGCAAAGGCTCGGCTTGCGGCACAGCATCAGGAATGGAATCCAAATGACTAGGCGTGTCGGCACCTGGGCCGTCACCCGTCAAATAACCGCCACCACTGGGACTGACTGAAGGTGTGGTAGTGACTGGCGTAGGGGTGGGCATGTTGTCCGCACCACTCGCGCCGCTAGCACGTATATCTACAATCGGCGCGGCATCGCCTTGACGTACTTCAGATTTTTTGGGGACGCTTGAGCAGGCACTCAACAACACGCTAACGCTCACTACACCGATAAAAATTTTGTTCATGACGAATCCTTAAGTTTTAACTAATCGTTGGTGCGTATGGATACTCATCAGCACGCCGAAGCCGAGCATGAGTGTGAGCATGGACGTGCCGCCATAACTTAACAACGGCAACGGCACACCGACCACCGGCAAAATACCCGTCACCATGCCCATATTCACAAAGGTGTAAGTAAAGAAAGTGAGGGTGATGCTACCTGCCATTAAGCGTGTGAAATAGGTAGAGGCATTGGCAGTAATGATGAAGCCGCGCCCGATGATGAAAATATAAATCGCTAACAAAATCAAATTGCCCAAGAAGCCAAACTCTTCCGAAAACACCGCAAAAATAAAGTCGGTGCTACGTTCGGGTAAGAAGTCCAAATGCGTTTGCGTGCCATTCATATAGCCCTTGCCAAAGAAGCCGCCTGAGCCGACGGCAATCATGCCCTGAATGGTGTGATAGCCCTTGCCCAGCGCATCTTGTGAGGGATCGAACAACATCATTACCCGATGCCGCTGGTAATCGTGCAACATACCCCACGCGAAGGGCGCACTGGCTAAGGCGCCAACGAATAGCGCGCCCATCAAGCGCCAACTTAAACCCGCCAAAAACAGCACGTAAAATCCGCTCGCCGCAATCAGGATGGACGTACCCAAATCAGGCTGGCGCAAAATTAACGCGACCGGTAACACCAACAAAATGGCGGCAATAAAATGATTGCGCCAGGTAAGCGTGGCTTCATTTTTTTCGAAGTACCACGCCATCATTAGCGGCACGGCAATTTTCATCAGCTCTGAAGGTTGAATACTCGCCACACCGATATTGAGCCAACGCCGCGCACCGTGGCTAATCTCACCGAACAGTGCCACCCCGATGAGCATAAACAATCCCAGCAAGTACAGGGGAACAGCAATGCGCATCAACCAATGCAGCGGCATGTTGGCAACAATCCACAATGCGGTGAACGCCACCAAGATGTTCACCAGCTGTCCTAGGATGCGCATCCAGCTACCATCGGTAGCACTAAACAACACAATCAAACTGACCAGCAATAATGCTCCCAACCCAGACAACAGCACAGGGTCGAGATGCAACATGAAGCGTTGTTTTAACTGTCGAATGTTCATCATTAGTCGCTCTGCGCAGCCGCCTTTTCATCAGCCTTTTTCAGCGGTGTTGGCACTTTACCCAATAAATAATAATCCAGCACTTTGCGCGCAATCGGCGCGGCAGTCCCCCCACCGTGTCCGCCATTTTCAGCAAGGACGGCCATTGCAATGCGCGGCTTATCGGCAGGGGCATACGCAATAAACCATGCATGGTCGCGGTTGTATTCCGATACCTTGCTGGCATCGTATTTTTCGCCTTGCTTCATACCGATAACTTGTGCCGTGCCCGTTTTACCTGCCACTGAATAAGGGGCGCCATAATTAGCCGCCACCGCTGTACCCCCCGGTTGCGTAACCGCCACCATGGCACGCTTAACTAAAGCCAAATCATCCGCAGGAATTTTTACATTCAAAATAGCTTGCGTGGCTGGGCGCGGCTCACCTTCTTTACCTTGTACATCTTTAACCAAATGCGGCTGAAAACCCACGCCATCATTCGCCAAGGTGGCTGTCGCGAACGCCAGTTGCAAGGGCGTAATCAAGTGATAGCCCTGCCCAATACCTGCGGATACGGTATCGCCCGGATACCAAATTTGGTTGTAGCGTTTCATTTTCCACGCCGTCGAAGGCAACAAACCCGACACCTCACCCTCCATATCAAGACCCGTTTTTTTTCCAAATCCGAACAGCTCTAAAAAGTCGTGCATGCGATCTATGCCCAGCTCGGTGGCGAGTCCGTAATAATACGTATCACACGATACTTGGACAGACTTAAACATATCTACACGCCCATGTCCGTCAGCCTTCCAATCTCGATACTGGTGGCTACTACCCGCTAATTTGTAATAACCTGGATCGGAGATGGAATAGCTGGGAGAACGCGATTTGTAATGCAGCGCAGCCAGCGCCATAAACGGCTTGATGGTTGAACCCATCGGATATTGACCACGCAAGGCACGATTGTTGAGCGGCACGTCAGGTGAATTATTCAACGCTTCCCAATTTTCAGTATCAATGCCGTCGATAAATAAATTGGGGTCGTAACCGGGCTTACTTACAAACGCCAACACTTCACCGTTGCTGGGGTCAATGGCCACCAGCGCGCCGCGATAATCGCCAAACGCTTGCACCGCAATTTCTTGTAATTTGGCATCCAAAGTGAGGGTCAAATTTTTTCCCGATTGCGGCGGCGTGTGCGACAACATGCGCACGGCACGCCCCCCCGCATCCACCTCCACTTGCTCAAAACCCGTTACGCCATGCAAATCATCTTCGTAAAATTGCTCGATGCCCGTCTTGCCGATGTACTCCGAACCCAAATAATTATTGGCGTTGTCGTCATTCTCGAGTTGCGTAATTTCTTGCTGATTGATGCGCCCGATATAGCCCAATAAATGCGAGGTGACATCGGTCAGCGGATATTCCCTGAACAAGCGCGCCTTAATTTCAACACCCGGAAAGCGATAGCGCTGGGAAGCAAAGCGCGCCACTTCATCATCACTCAAGCGTGTGCGAATGGGCAGGGTTTGCAGGGAGCGGCGCTCGGACATGAGCTTCTTAAAACGGCGTAAATCTTTCGGCTTAATCTCCACCAGTTTGCCAATTTCGGCAATGGTCGCTTGCATATCCGCTACTTTGTCGGGCGTAATTTCCAGCGTGTAGCCTGCGTAATTACGCGCCAACACGACACCATTACGGTCGGTAATCACACCGCGATTAGGCACGGTCGGCACCACATAAATGCGATTACTTTCAGCCATGGTCTCGAAATGACCATGCCGAATAACTTGCAGATAGAAAAAACGCAGCAGCAAAATGAACAACATGAGCCCGACAAAGCCTAGGCTCAAAAACAGACGCAAGCGGAAGAAATAAATTTCGCGCTGATGATCTTTCAGCTCGATCTTGCTCATCATAATTCGTTCGGATCGCGACGCTTATGACGCAAGGCTTGTAGTAAATGGGTGAGTGGAATCCACAACGCGGCGGACGTCGCGACACCGATAAAATATTCCCATGCCACAAAGCCGCGCACCTGCCAATGCACCAAGGCATACACCACATAGCTTGCTAGCAATAAGGCAAACACGTGCAAAGATTGCTCACGCAAGTTGAACATTTGCACACGACGATTTAACACCAGCCCCCCAAACGCCAATACGGTATAAGCCAGCGCATGTTGTCCGAACAAGCTCGCATCGGCCACATCCACCAAAATACCTAACACCCACGCCATGCCGATACCCACACGATGCGGCTTATGTGTACACCAATAAAGTAATACCAAGCCCACAAAGTCTGGACGCAATACCAAGCCCATCCCGCGCCAGGGTAACCACGCCAACGTAACCGCCGCCAAAAATGATAGGGCAATAAATGCCGTACTGGCGGGCAGCATAAATTCACGATCTTTTTCTAGGTCGACTCTCAAGGCTGACTCCGTTTAGCTTTATTCTTGAGACGTTTAGGCGCTTGCTCTTCGGCTTCAGAAGCAGGACGTTCCGGCAGAGGCGGCACGCTAGAAACAATTAACAAAGTCCGATGCCTATCCACGCCCGCCAGCGGCAAGCAGGCAATGCGCGCAAATGGGTAAGCGGGATCACGATCAATTGAAGTTACTTTAGCGACAGCCAGCGCGGGCGGATAGGTCCCATCCATACCCGACGTGACCAACACATCACCCACTTCAATGTCCGCATTGATAGGTTGATAACGCAGATCAAGTTCGCTGATATTGCCCGAGCCAAATACCACCGCGCGCAGCCCGTTGCGCACCACCTGAATCGGCACTGCAATATCTTTATCCGTCACCAAGGTCACTTCCGACAGCCACGGATAAACGCGCGTCACTTGCCCTACCACGCCCGTGTTGTCCACCACTGCTTGCCCTGCTTGCACATTGGATTGCGTGCCTTTATCCAGCAATAATTTGCGCTTAAAAATGTCGCGTTCGATGTACGCAATTTGCGCCATCTGCACGCCGTAAGTATCACGCTGCTTCACTTCCAGCAGCGCGCGCAACTGTGCGTTCTCGGCTTGAACAACTTGCAATTGCTGAAGTTGCGCCGCATCAGAATCATGCTGTTGATGCAGTTGCGCATTGTCTGCAACTAGATAGCGTTGCAGCGAGATATACGCCCCCGCGCCATTCCACACCTCACCGGGCAGGGAGGTTAATTTTTGCAGGGGGTAAATAATCACGGCGATGACCTGTCGCGTTGATTCGAGATACTTAAAACGCGCGTCTACAAATAACAAGAACAGAGACAAAACCGAAAAGAACACCAACCTCGCGACCGCACTCGGGCCGCGATTAAAAAAACGAAGCGTTCTGGTGTCTTCCAAGGAGGAACTACTTAATCGCTAGTGAAGATGTTGCTGTATTTATCCATGCTGTCGAGCGCTTTGCCCGAACCGCGCACGACGCAAGTCAAAGGATCATCAGCGATAACCACAGGTAGACCTGTTTCTTCCATCAGCAGGCGGTCGAGGTCACGCAGCAGCGCGCCACCGCCAGTCAGTACCATGCCTTTGCTGGCAATGTCCGCACCCAATTCAGGCGGCGTTTGTTCCAATGCCGTTTTCACCGCACTTACGATGCTGTTCAATGGGTCAGTCAACGCTTCGAGGATCTCGTTGCTGGAGATGGTGAAGCTACGCGGCACGCCTTCAGCCAAGTTACGACCATTCACTTCCATTTCACGCACTTCGCTGCCAGGGAAGGCAGAGCCGATTTGTTTTTTGATTTGTTCAGCGGTCGTTTCACCAATCAACATGCCGTAGTTGCGGCGGATGTAATTGATGATAGCGTCGTCGAATTTATCGCCACCAACGCGCACCGATCCCGAGTAGACCGCGCCGCCCAAAGAAATGACGCCGACCTCGGTGGTGCCGCCGCCGATGTCCACCACCATCGAACCGGTTGCTTCTTCCACTGGCAAATCTGCACCAATCGCGGCCGCCATGGGCTCTTCAATCAGCTCTACGCGACGCGCACCCGCACCATAAGCAGACTCACGAATCGCGCGACGCTCAACTTGAGTTGAGCCGCACGGTACGCAAATGACGATGCGCGGACTCGGCGTGAAAATACTGGATTTATGTACGCGACGGATAAATTGCTTGAGCATCTGCTCGGTCACCGTGAAGTCCGCAATCACGCCATCCTTCATCGGACGAATCGCAGTGATGTTGCCCGGTGTACGGCCCAACATCTGCTTCGCAGCCAAGCCCACTTGCTGAATCACTTTTTTACCATTCGGGCCGCCTTCTAGACGAATTGCCACCACGGATGGCTCATTGAGCACGATGCCCTGGCCGCGCAACCAGATGAGGGTGTTGGCTGTGCCTAGGTCAATTGCAAGGTCGTTGGAGAAATAACTATCGAAAAACTTAAACATGTCGTGTCCTGTAATCTGAATTGGAGTGCCGCTAGAAGGCCGCGTATGATAACCTATCGTCCTTATTTGAATAAAGAATTTGCTATGTCTTTAAGTACCTCTGATGTTGAAAAAGTAGCGCGTTTAGCCCGCCTCGCCATGACCCCCACCGAAATCGAAGTCGCCCGTTCGCAACTCTCGGGGATTTTTGGACTCATCGCCGAAATGCAAGCCGTGGACACCGGCGGAGTGACCCCAATGTCGCACAGCCAAGATTTGGCGCAGCGCTTACGTGCCGATGTGGTCAGTGAATCCAATCAGCGCGAGGCTTTTCAAGCTATCGCCCCACAAGTGGAAGGCGGTCTTTACCTCGTTCCACAAGTCATCGAGTAAGCAAAATGATCGAATCTAGCCTCTCCCAAATGGGCGCAGCCTTGCGCGCTAAAAAAATCTCCAGTGTCGAATTGACCCAGCTCTACCTCGACCGCATCGCTCAACAAAATCCACAGTTAAACGCCTACATCACAGTGCGCCCTGAAGCTTCAATAGCGCAGGCGCGCGCAGCTGATGCCCGTATCGCAGCAGGCACTGCCGAAGCGCTGACCGGCATCCCCTTTGGACAGAAGGACATCTTCTGCGCCAAGGACTGGCTCACCACCTGCGGCTCCAAGATGTTGCATAACTTCGTGTCGCCCTACGATGCGCACGTCATCTCTCAATTCAACAACGCGGGTGCGGTGAATCTGGGTAAGACCAACATGGACGAGTTCGCCATGGGTTCGTCCAACGAGACCTCGCATTACGGCATCGTGAAGAACCCGTGGGACAAGGCGCGCGTACCCGGTGGCTCTTCCGGTGGCACGGCTTCTGCCATCGCGGCGCGTCTGTGTGCGGCAGCGACCGGCACCGATACCGGCGGCTCCATCCGCCAACCCGCCTCACTGTGCGGCATCTCCGGCCTGAAGCCTACCTACGGCGTGGTGTCGCGCTACGGCATGATTGCCTTCGCTTCCAGCCTCGACCAAGCAGGTCCGATGGGACGCAACGCCGAAGATCTGGCGTTGATGCTGAACACGATGGCGGGATTCGATGAGCGCGATTCCACTTCGTTGCAACGCAACAAAGAAGATTACGCACGCGAGATCAATAAACAAGTAGGCGCGGACAAGCCGTTGCATGGCTTGCGCATCGGCATCCCCAAAGAATTTTTTGCGGAAGGACTTGATATTGACGTGGAGCATGCCGTGCAAGCGGCCATTGCCGAATATCAAAAATTAGGCGCAACCTTGGTCAACATCAGCCTACCCAACACACGACTGTCCATCCCTGTTTATTACGTGCTTGCTCCCGCAGAGGCTTCAAGCAATCTGTCGCGTTTCGATGGCGTACGTTACGGTTACCGCGCGCCTGAATATAGCGATCTTACCGACATGTACCAGAAGAGTCGCGCGCAAGGTTTTGGCGCAGAAGTGAAGCGACGCATCATGATTGGCACTTACGTTTTAAGCCACGGCTACTACGACGCTTACTACCTGCAAGCACAAAAAATCCGCCGCCTCATCGCACAAGATTTCGTGGAAGCTTACAAACATTGCGACGTCATCATGGGCCCCACTTCACCGTCCACCGCTTTCAAGCTGGGTGAAAAAGGCGACGATCCCGTGCAGATGTATCTGTCTGACATTTACACCATCGCAGTGAATTTGGCAGGCTTGCCCGGCATGTCTATCCCTTGTGGATTCGGCGCGAACAACATGCCGGTCGGCTTGCAGATCATCGGCAACTATTTCGACGAAGCGCGCATGCTGAACGTGGCGCACCAATATCAACTGGCGACCGACTGGCACAGCCGCGCGCCACAGGGGATCTGAACATGACTTGGGAAATCGTCATCGGACTGGAAGTACACACCCAGCTCTCGACCAATACTAAAATTTTCTCCGGCGCATCGACTGCGTTCGGCGCGGAACCCAACACACAAGCGGATGCCGTGAGCTTGGCCTTGCCTGGCGTGTTGCCTGTGCTGAACAAAGGGGCAGTGGAACGCGCTATCAAGTTCGGCTTGGCAACGGGTTCGCACATTGCTGCGCATTCAGTGTTTGCGCGCAAAAATTATTTCTATCCTGACTTACCTAAGGGCTATCAAATTAGCCAGATGGACTTGCCTGTTGTAGGCCGAGGCTCTCTGACGATTTTGGTTGAACCACTTTCAGGCAATGCCAAGCCTTACGAAAAAACGGTGCGCATCACACGCGCCCATTTGGAAGAAGATGCAGGTAAATCAGTGCATGGTGCAGCGCAAGGCATGACCGGCGTTGACTTGAATCGTGCGGGAACGCCACTGTTAGAAATCGTTTCCGAGCCCGACATGTGTTCCGCTGCTGAAGCGGTTGCCTATGCAAAAGCACTGCACACGCTGGTGCGCTGGATTGGCATCTGCGACGGCAACATGCAAGAAGGTTCGTTCCGTTGCGACGTGAACGTGTCGGTGCGCAAACCTGGTGCGCCACTCGGCACGCGCCGCGAGATCAAGAACCTGAACTCGTTCAAGTTCATGCAGCAAGCCATCGACTACGAAGTGCAATGGCAAATCGACACGATCGAAAATGGCGGCAAAGTACAGCAAGCCACCATTCTGTTTAATCCCGATACGGGCGAGACACGAGCCATGCGCAGCAAGGAAGATGCGCACGACTATCGCTATTTCCCTGACCCCGATTTGTTGCCGCTAGAAATTTCACCCGAGTGGATTGAACAAGTACGCGCGACGTTGCCCGAGTTGCCGCACACCAAACAAGCACGCTATGTAAATGAACTGGGGCTGTCGGCGTATGACGCAAGCATGCTTACTTCGTCGCGCGAGATGGCCGACTTCTTCGAGACTGTGCTTGCTGCCGTGCCGAACGACGCCAAGATGTGTGCGAACTGGATCATGGGCGAGGTCAATGCGCAGTTGAATCGCGACGGCCTCGATATGTCGCAATCCCCCATCACCGCGCAACAGTTAGGCGGCATATTGAAGCGCATCGCAGACAACACCATTTCCAACTCTGGCGCGAAAGAAGTATTCCGCACGATGTGGACTGAAGGTGGCGATGCGGATGCCATCATCGAAGCCAAGGGCTTGAAGCAAGTGTCCGACAGCGGCGCTATCGAAGCGATTGTGGATAGCGTGATGGCGGCCAATGCAGAGAAAGTAGCGGAATACCGTAGCGGCAAGGACAAGTTGTTCGGCTTCTTCGTCGGTGCGGCGATGAAAGCCAGCCAAGGCAAAGCCAACCCAGCTCAACTTAATGAGGTGTTGAAACAAAAACTCGCGGGCTAATTGGCCGCGCCATTGATAGGAGACGAATTATGTTGCGGTCAATTTTTCTAGCGGTTCTGTTCAGTCAATTATTAACTGCCTGCGGCACCAATCCCGTTACGGGCAAGAAAGAACTTCAGTTCGTTTCCGAGTCTGAAGAAATTAGTATCGGCCAACAAAACTACGCCCCTGCACGCCAACAACAAGGCGGCGATTACATCATCGACCCCGAGTTAACCGCCTATGTGCAAAGCGTGGGCAACAAACTCGCTGCCGTCGCCGACCGCAAACTCCCCTATGAATTCGTGGTGCTGAACGACTCCGTGCCGAACGCATGGGCGATGCCCGGAGGCAAAATCGCTTTCAATCGCGGCCTACTGTATGAGCTAAACAGCGAAGCAGAACTCGCTGCTGTGTTGAGCCATGAAATCGTGCACGCTGCCGCACGCCACGGCGCGCAAGGCATGGAGTCGGGCATGTTGTTGCAAGGTGCAGTACTCGCCACCGGCATCTACACGCAAGACAAGAGCTACGCCAATTTGGCGGTAGGCGCGGCGCAATTAAGCTCGCAACTTATCTCGACTAAATACGGGCGCGACAATGAATCTGAATCTGATCGTTACGGCATGATTTATATGAAGCGGGCGGGCTACGATTTGCGCGCCGCCGTCACCTTACAAGAGACGTTTGTGCGCTTAAGCCAAGGTCAACAAAGCGACTTCCTCTCGGGCTTGTTCGCCAGCCAC
>JABFSI010000134.1 GCA_013140695.1 Sideroxydans sp.
CCCTAATCCCTCCCCCGTTGGGAGAGGGACTAAACCCTGCATCCCTCAACTCTCACTCCCTCTCCAAACGGGTGAGGGCTGGGGTGGGGGAATCGCTTTCAACGCAGAGCGAAGCCTTGAGCGAACACTCCCCTCTACACGTCACCCACTCCCACCTCATTCCCGCCCCCCTGTTTGACTGTGTACTCGACAATCTCCTCGAAAACGCCTGCAACAAACGCCTGCGCGAACCTGGCATACACATCACCGCACGTTTAAGCGCCGCCCCTTTATCCATTGAAGTCATCGACACGGGCAGCGCCGTACCGCCCCACATCGCCGGCGACTTACTGCGCACCGTCGTCACCTCTGAAGACGGACTAGGCGTAGGCCTTTATCAAGCCGCCCGCTGGGCGCAACAACTGGGCTACGCACTGCGACTAAAAAACAATCAGGCGGGCGCAGTCCGATTCGAATTCAAACCGTTGGCGAAATAAAAAGCCCCACGAACGCGGAGCCTCGTCAGCAGCGCGAAAATTGTAGAGAGCCCATCGCCCGATGAATCGGGCTCCCACACATCCCCCTCTTTTTTGTGCATCTAACTTTTAATGTAAAGCCGCCCCTGTAGGAGCGCGATTCATCGCGCGAAGGGAGTTGGGAGGAGCCCATCGCCCGATGAATCGGCCTCCTACAAAAGCGCGCGAAGGAATTGGGAGGAGCCTATCGCCCGATGTATCGGCCTCCTACAGGGGTGATCTATAGCCCTAATAATTAAGGGTTATGACGACGTGTTGCAAAACTGCAACACTCAAGACAAACCTTTTGACACCCCTTATGCACTTTCTATAAGGTGCGCTCCGGTGGTTGGTAGGCAGAACCGAAACAACCATTGAAATTAAGAAATTCCACAAATAATCTCGAGGAGAAATAATGAAGAAAATCGCTCTCTCTCTGGCAGGCGTATTGGCTGCAGCAGCCTTCGCACCAGAAGCATCCGCTATTCCATCTTTCGCACGTCAAACAGGCATGGCTTGTTCTTCTTGCCACTACATGAAGTTCCCAGTTTTGAATGGTTTCGGTCGCGCATTTAAGGCTGCTGGCTACACCATGATGGGCGCTCAAGAAAAAGTTGAAGGCGAACATTTGTCTATCCCTGCAGTGTTGAACGGTTCTATCCTGTTCAAATATCGCTTCCAGCAGTTCCAACGTTCCGCAATCAATGGCATTGATGCTAAAACTGTTGGAGCTGGCAAAACTGCTCCTACATCAGAGTACGATGGCATGTGGCAAATGGGCGACGAAGCTAGCTTGTTCTTCGGCGGCCGTATCGCTGAAACAGAACACTTTACAATCGGTTTCTTGAACGAAAACAATATGGTTACTGGCGGTATTGCTGGTCTGCGTTTGCCAATCACCGTTGATATGGGTGCTGCTAAAGCTGTAGTCGTTCCGTTCACAACTGACGCTTTGGGCGTAGCTTACGGTTTCGAGTTGTCTTCTGGTGGCGTGATGCGTGCTAACCGTTGGGCTGAAAACCGTCGTGGGGTTTCTGCTATCCAGTACAACGCTGACCGTGGCGCTGATGGTGGTGCAGCAGCTGGTACAGCCTTCGTTGTGCAAAACGACATGGGTTTCATCAACTTCACTAAATTCTCTTCTTCTTTCGCTCCAGGTGCTAACGGCGGCGGCGTTGAATCGACAAACTACGGTCAAACCTATGTTCGCGTAGCGGCAACTCCAAGCATCGCTGGCATGGACATCGTAGCTGGTGTGGCATCTGAAAGCGGTTCTTCATATTCCAATTTCCAAGGTGTTGGTGCAGGTGCAGAAGTTGAAACTAAGCAGACTTTTGCTGACGTTCAAGTTCACACCACTATCGCAGATATGGAAACTGGTATTTACGCTCAATACGCAAACGCTCCAGCATGTACCGTTGCAGCAGCAGCAAATTGTGCACATAACACTGGTACATTGGATCGTACTGCTTTATCCATCGGCGGCGAAGTTTCTGTGATTCCTCACGTTCTGACTGTTGGTGCTGCATACCGCGATGCTAAAACAGGTCGCGCGACAGTAACAGGCGGTAAAACTTCCTACACAGATAAGGCATTGACTTTGACTGCTGTGTATGACTTGACTCAAAACGTTGCTTTGCACGCTAACTATTCTTCCTACGGTGGCACTGAAGCAAATCGTGTTAACGGTGCTGGTGTGCCACAAGCGAAAACTTCCGAGTTCTTGGGCATGTTGGAAGCAGCTTGGTAAGTTAAAGCTCACGTAGGATGAATTAGCGCAAGCGAACTCATCAAACAAAAGCTAAGCAGTAAATGAACAGGGGAGACTTCGGTCTCCCCTGTTTTTTTGTGCGTGCAAAAGCCGTGACAGGTAGAATCGCGCGCCATGAATCCAGCACTATCCTCTATCGCCCAGCGTCGTCTGGCGCGTATCCAGCAACTCTCTGCTATCGAATATCCAGCCGACCTGCCTGTGGTGGCGCGGCGTGAGGACATTGCACATGCTATCGAGAAACATCAGGTCGTCATCGTGTGTGGTGAGACGGGGTCGGGTAAGACCACGCAGTTGCCCAAGATATGCCTGAGCTTGGGGCGCGGGGTGTTGGGTGTCATCGGCCACACCCAACCACGCCGTGTGGCGGCACGTTCGGTGGCAGCGCGTATCGCGCAAGAATTGAAATCTGAGTTGGGCGGGCTGGTCGGCTACAAGGTGCGCTTCAACGACAAGGTGTCGCCCGACACCTGCGTCAAGCTGATGACCGACGGTATCTTGCTGGCCGAGATACACCACGATCCGCTGCTGAAGAACTACGACACGATCATCATCGACGAGGCGCACGAGCGCTCACTCAACATCGACTTTCTGCTGGGCTATCTACGCCAACTGCTGCCGCGCCGTCCCGATCTGAAGGTCATCATCACCTCGGCGACCATCGATGCGGAGCGATTCTCCAAACATTTTTTGAATGCGCCCGTGCTGCAAGTCTCCGGCCGCACCTATCCGGTCGAGGTGCGCTACCGGCCGCCGCAGCAGAATGATGAGGGCGATACGCAAGACGTGCCGCAGGCGATATGCAGTGCGTTGGACGAATTGACGATCGGCGGTTTGCGTGGCGATGTGCTGGTGTTTCTGCCGGGCGAACGCGAGATACGCGATACCGCCGAGGCATTGCGTAAGCATCAACACAAAGGTATCGAGATCCTGCCGCTGTATTCACGTCTTTCCATCGCGGAACAAGACCGTGTGTTCAAAGCGCCTTCGGGCATGCGCCGCGTGGTGCTGGCCACCAACGTGGCGGAGACTTCTCTCACCGTGCCCAACATCGGCTACGTCATCGACAGCGGCTTGGCGCGCATCAACCGCTACAGCGTGCGGCAGAAGGTGGAGCAGTTGCGCATCGAGAACATCGCGCGTGCCGCCGCTAACCAACGTGCAGGGCGTTGCGGTCGTGTGATGAGTGGTATCTGCATCCGTCTTTACGAAGAGGCGGATTTCTTACTGCGTCCCGAATTCACCGATGCCGAGATATTCCGTGTGTCGCTGGCGACGGTCATCTTGCGTATGAGCGCGCTGGGGCTGGGCGAGGTGGAAGAATTCCCGTTCATCGAGCCGCCGGGTTCGCGCGCGATTGCCGATGGTTATCAGTTGTTGCAAGAGTTGAATGCCATCGACGATAAACGCCAGCTCACGCCACTTGGCCACGAACTCGCCAAGTTGCCGCTCGACCCTAAGGTGGCGCGCTTGCTGCTGGCGGGACGGCAACATCACTGCCTGAACGAGATACTCATCATCGCCAGTGCTTTGGCCTTGCAAGACCCGCGTGACCGCCCTGCAGATAAACGCGAAGCAGCAGATGCTGCGCATCAACGCTTCAACGACGAGCGCTCGGATTTCCTCGCCTACATCAAGTTGTGGGCGTGGTTCCAAGATGCAGTGAAACATAAGAAGACCAACAAGCTATGGGCACAGGAATGCCGCGAGAAGTTCTTGTCGCCTATCCGTTTGCGCGAATGGCATGAGTTGCATCAGCAGTTGCATGCACAGGTGAGTGAGATGGGGTTGTTCACATCCCCTCCCCCTTGCAGGGGGAGGGCTAGGG
>JABFSI010000021.1 GCA_013140695.1 Sideroxydans sp.
GCAGTGGATAGGTCTGCGCTGGCGCGTGGGCTTGCATGCTTATGCGCAACGCGCCATTAGCTTGTTGCTGCTGCTCATTGCGGGGTGGATGCTGTTGCGTACCCCGCATGATTTTATTGACACCAACTCATTTCAGATGGGCTTGGCAGCAATGGCTATCGCCGTCGCTGCACCTGGCTTGTTACGCGTATTTGGGATGAATAAACGCGTTAAACGTTGAGCAAGGCCCGCTCAATCTTGGCATCAGCTTCAACAGCCAACGCCGCCAATTTTGCATCACCCAACACCTTCATCATGCCCGTGGGTTTGGCGAACTCGATAGATTGTTTGCCCGGCGCAATTTCGCGAATCACGGCATTGCATGGCAGCAAACTCGTCACATCACTGTTTGCGGTAACTGCCTCGTAAGCCAACACTGGGTTGCATGCGCCCAGAATGACTGTCGGAACAATTTCTTTGCCCGTCTTATCTTTGATGCGTGTGTGCATGTCGATGCGCGTCAGCACACCAAAACCCTGTGCCGCCAAAGCCTTGGTGGCGCGGTCGATGGCATTGTCAAAAGTGTCTGAGATTTCGCGTTTGAAATTGATGCTCATGGTGGGCTCCTGAGAAGTATTAGAGAGTGCTAATTTACTTGGTTTCGATGAGGCGAGCAACCTGTCCTGTCAGATCAGGCGATAAGCAGTCGAGCGCTATGCTATCCGGCATGGACCTTAACCAAGTGAGTTGGCGTTTAGCCAATTGGCGTGTGGCGGCGATGCCTTTCTCGGACAACTCTGCTTTTGATATCTCACCTTCCATGAATTCCCACGCTTGACGATAGCCCACGCAGCGCATCGAAGTCATGTCGCGATGCAAGGCGTACTTGTCGCGCAGGCCACGTAACTCGTCCACCAATCCATCTTTCAGCATCTGCTCGAAGCGCACCGCGATGCGTTGGTGCAACACCGCGCGGTCGGATGGGATGAGGGCGATGGGGGTGAGGGCGTAGGGCAGTGGATTTTGTTCTTGATGCTTGATGAGTTCCGACATCGGCTTGCCCGAGACAAGGAATATCTCCATCGCCCGTTGCACCCGCTGTGTGTCGGTTGGGTGCAAACGTGCCGCTGTCTCCGCATCCACCTGTGCCAACTTGGCATGTAGATGTTCGATGCCGTGTTGTGCGATTTCGGCATCTAATTGTTCGCGCAAAGCCGCATCTGATTGCGGCAAGGGACTCAGCCCTTCGCGCAGCGCTTTGAAATACAACATCGTGCCGCCCACCAGCAGGGGTATCTTGCCGCGCGCGGTGATGTCCGCCATCAAGCGAAGTGCGTCTTTGCGGAAAGCCGCAGCGGAATACGCTTCGGTTGGGTCGATGATGTCGATGAGGTGATGTGGCGCGCGGGTGAGTGTGGCGGCATCCGGCTTAGCTGTGCCAATGTCCATATCGCGGAACACCAGCGCGGAATCCACACTGATGAGTTCTACGGGCATACGTTGCACCAGTTCGACTGCCACGCCCGTTTTACCGCTGGCGGTGGGGCCCATGAGAAAGATGGCGGGGGGTAACTTACTCATTCCAATTCCTTGTCACGTGTCTCATGCAACATCAACACGGCCATCACGCTGATTGCCGCCGCGACGGAGATGTAGCCGCCCACCCATGCCAAGCCGCCCATCAACACCAGCTTCTGCGCGATGAAAGGGGCGAGCGATGCGCCGAGGATGCCGCCCAAGTTGTAAGCCGCACCTGCCCCTGTGTAGCGCACGGCGGTGGGGAAGAGTTCTGGTAGCAACGCGCCCATCGGCGCGAAGGTCGCCCCCATCAAGAATAGTTCGAGCGAGAGGAATGCCGTGATGAGCACAGGCGAACCGCTACCCAACATCGGCTCCATCAAAAAGCCCGATAGCAAGGCCGCGCACCCCGCCACGATCAACACCGGGCGACGACCAAAACGGTCGCCCGCCCATGCAGACAGTGGCGTGGCCGCCGCCATGAATAACACCGCGACACACAACATCTGAAGAAACTCGGGGCGCGGAATGTGTAGCGTGCTCACGCCGTAACTCAACGAGAACACAGTAGAGATATAGAACAGTGCGTAACACACCACCATCACCAATGCGCCCAATACCAAGGGTTTTGCATGACGGGTGAAGACGAGAGACATCGGCAGCTTCACGCGTTGCTGTGTCTGCATGGCATGGGCGAACACCGGCGTCTCTGTCAATTTCAGCCGAACATAAAGCCCCACCATCACCAGCAATGCACTGGCGAGGAAGGGGATGCGCCAACCCCATTCGCGGAATTCAGCATCGTCCAGCCATTGCGACAGCAGTAGAAAACTACCCACCGCGAACAAGAAACCGATAGGTGGCCCCAACTGCGGGAACATGCCGAACCAACCGCGCCGACCTTTGGGCGCATGCTCTGTCGCCAACAAGGCCGCACCACCCCATTCACCGCCGAGGCCGATGCCTTGGCCGAAGCGCAACAGACACAGCAACGCAGGGGCTAGCCAGCCCACCATCTCGTAACTGGGTAACAAGCCGATCAACATCGTAGAGATACCCATCACCAGCAACGAGGCCACCAGCGTCGTCTTGCGCCCGATGCGATCACCGAAATGGCCGAACAAGAATGCGCCGAAGGGGCGCGCCACAAAGGCGATGCCAAAAGTGAGGAAGGCATTCAACGCCTGCGCAGTCGGATCACTGTTGGGAAAAAAGATCGGCCCGATCACCATCGCCACGGCAAGGCCGTAGATGTAGAAATCGTAGAACTCGATGGCGGTGCCGATGAAGGAGGCGAAGGCGATGCGGGTGGTGGAAGGGTTCATTTGTTATGCATGGAGGGTTGATCGGTTGCCCCCGATTATTTTTTAGCCCCATGTGCTTTTAACAGCATGGCAATATCTTTTTTCTTTTCTTTTATTGCGATGCTCAGTGCCGTATCTCCGCTTTTATCCTTCGCATTGACATCTGCCCCGTTCGCAATCAATAGGGCGATTACTTTTCTTTTTCCCTTTGCACGTCGGTTAAAATCTTCGACGATTCCTTCACACTTCTCATCGAGGCGTTCTGTTTCTTCAGCACTAAGGTACTCCACCTTTTTTACCAGCAGATGCAAGGGAGTCGCACCATCGTTGTCCGTCACATTGATGTTTGCGCCTTCCTGTGCAAGCAGAATTTCAACAATCCCACCATATCCTTGGTATGCAGCTTTATGCAGTGGAGTTACACCTTTTTTGTCTTTTACATTGGCATCTGCGCCTTGAGAAAGAAGTGCTTCGGTCATTTTTCGATTACCTCTAGCAACCGCCCAGTGCAATGCAGTTAATCCATTATTATCTTTTGAGTTGATGTCAATGCCAGCTTTAATCAAATAATTGACTGATCCCAAGACATTTTCCATCGCTGCATGAAGGAGCAAATTTTGTCCTGACTTCTCTATCACATTGATGTCAGCGCCATGTTTACACAACAAGCTGATTAGCCCCTTGTTGCTGGTTGCAACAGCCCCGCGTATCGGAGTTCTGCCATTGTTGTTGAGGGCATTTACATCTGCGCCATTTGCCAGCAATAACTTAACTATCGCTTGATAGCGTGGAAATGCGCATGTAGTTGCCCAGTGCAAAGGTGTGTTGCCATCCAGACTTCTTGCTTTGACATCTGCCCCTTGCGCTATCAATATTTCTGCCATTTCGGTACGACCGTCGCGCGCCGCACTGTGCAAGAGGGTGTGCCCTTCTGCTTGGTCTTTTGTATTTACATTGGCACCCTTCGCGATCAAGAATTCGACTGTATTTACATTGGCACCCTTCGCGATCAAGAATTCGACCATTTCTTTGTGTCCTTGAGTTACAGCAATATACAAGGGGGTCTCGCCCGTATTCTGTTTTATGTCAATGTCACCACTGAAACCCTTTGTAAGCAACAGCTCGGCAAGTTCTTTACTTCCCCAATGCGCCGCCGTATGAAACAAGGTATATCCATTTAAACTTCTCTCGTTTACGTCCGCCCCGTTGGTAATTAGCACGATGGCATTTTCTTTGTTTCTGGCCAGAGCCAGAGGAGTTAACCCATTCTTATCTTTTGCAGAGACATTAGCCCCATGCGCTATCAAAAATTCAACTAATTCCGTTTTTGAAATCGTCGAAGCAATGTGTAACGGAGTACTTCCTGTGTCTGTCGTAACGTTTATATCCGCACCCTTTGCGACCAAAAGCTCGACTGTGCTTCCAAGCCACCAATGACCTATCGCATATAGCAGTGCAGTCATGCCACTTGAATCAACTACGTTGACATTCGCACCTTGTTCAAGAAGGTCTTCTATACGTTGGTTATCGCCCTTTTTTGCAGCTTCCAAAAGTGATGCATCTTTGTCATTCATGGCAATTTCCCTTAAAAGAGGCGTTGAATTTAGGTTGATATTTTTCGCGCACAAACATCGCATCCAACTTCTCCGGCGTGACCTGGAACCACGTCGGTCTACCGTGGTTGCACTGGTCGGCGCGTCGTTCCATCTCGCGCAGGATAGCGTTCATCTCGGAGATGCTGAGTGGCTGGTTGACGCGCACGGCGGAATGGTTCACAGCGGTTTATCCCGCTTGGTTGAGCAATTCGCGAATTTGCGCATGCAACTCGTTCAAGTCGGTGTGGATGGTTTTCCAGACGATCTCTAAGTCAACCTTGAAGTAGCCATGCGATACGCGGTTGCGCATGGTGTAGATGACTGACCACGGCACTTCTGGGTGGGCTGCGGCGAACTGGGGGTGATGGCGTTCGATGTTGCGGGCGGCTTCGCCGAGGATTTCGAAATTGCGGATGACTGCGTCCTGTGTCTTTCTGTCTTCTAGGAAGGCGACTTCTTCCATATCTGCAACATATTCGTGGATACGTTCGATGGCCTCGACGATGTGGCCGAGATAGTCCGGTATGCGCAGGGTGTCCGCTTTGCTCATACCGCGACGGCTTCCGCCATCACTTGGGCGCGAAATTTATCGGGCAGGGCGTTAGGCGTTAAAACATCCACGCCGACATGGAGCAGGCGCGCCACTTCGACCTGAATCTTTGCGATGTCCATCAGCGTGGTTTCTGCTGTTGGTTCGACCAGCAGGTCTAGGTCGCTGTCTTCAGTGTCGTCACCGTGCAAGGTAGAGCCAAATACACGCACATTGAGCACGCGATGACGTGCGGCGATTTCGCGAATCGCTAGTCGGTGCGTTTGCAGTGCAAGTGATGGACGCATTGTTTAATGGGTTTGCTGTATGGGTCGGATGGATTATATCCAAGGCGCGGGTGAATGGTTTGAGAGACGTGTGAAACCCAATCACTTCCCCCGCATGAACATCGCATCCAACTCGTCAACCGTGATCTGGAACCAAGTCGGTCGTCCATGGTTGCACTGGTCGGCGCGTTCGGTCTGCTCCATCTCGCGCAGGATGGCGTTCATCTCGGGGAGGCTGAGTTGCTGGTTGGCGCGCACGGCGGAATGGCAGGCGAGGGTGGCGAGCAGTTCGTTGCGGCGTTCGGTGAGGGCGCAGCTAGCACCGAAGTCGCGCAGTTCGTGTAGTACTTCTTTTGCGGCGGCTTCGGCTTTGGATTGCTTCAACATGGCGGGCATGGAGCGCACGGCCAGTGTGGTGGGTGAGAGCGGAGCGATGTCGAAGCCGAGTCTCAGCAACGCATCTTGTTCGTCTTCCACGGTGGCGACATCCAAGGTGTCAGCCGCGAAGCTCACTGGGATGAGTAGCGGTTGTGTCGGCATCTGTTGCGCGTCGAAGGCGGTCTTGAGTCGTTCGTACACGATGCGTTCATGTGCGGCGTGCATGTCCACCACGATGAGGCCTTGTTGGTTCTGCGCGAGGATGTAGATGCCGGAGAGTTGGCCGAGCGCGAAGCCCAGCGGGTGCTCTTGTGGGGATTGAGGATTGTGGATCGAGGATTGAGCAGAGCCGCGAGGTTCATTGCTGTTGCTTACTCGATCTTCAGTCCTAGCGCCTAACGCCTGACTTTGCGATTCCCATACGCGATAGGTCGCTTGTTGTTCGGCTGCGCCGAAGCGCATGCGTTGTTGCTCAAAATTAAATGCACCGTCATTCCCGCGTAGGCGGGAATCTAGTTCATTTGGAGATTCCATGGATTCCCGCCTACGCGGGAATGACGAATCGGAAGAATCAGGTGACGCCGATTTCATCGTCGCACTCAATGCATCTTGCAGCGCATGGAACACGAACTGGTGGATGCCTTGGCTCTCACGGAAGCGCACTTCACTCTTGGCGGGGTGCACGTTCACATCCACCAACTCGGGAGGCATCTCTAGGAACAGTACGAAGGCTGGGTGGCGTTGGTGGTGCAGGATGTCCTGGTAGGCCTGACGCACAGCATGCATCAATACTTTGTCGCGCACGAAGCGTCCATTGATGAAGAAATATTGTTCATCGCGCGTGGAGCGGGAGTAGGCGGGCAGGGCGGCAATGCCGTACAGGTGCAAGTTGGCGATCTGGCGTTCAACGACGACGGCGTGCTGACCGAACTCTGCACCCAAGATGGCGGTGATGCGTTGCGCCAAATCATGCTTGGGCAGTTGCCAAGCGTTACGTCCATTGTGTTGCAATGAGAGCGCCACATCCGGCCGCGACAAGGCAATACGTTTGAACGTCTCTTCGCACCACGCGTATTCGGTGTTCTCACTCTTCAGGAATTTGCGCCGTGCTGGGGTGTTGAAATACAGCTCGCGCATCTCGATGCTGGTGCCATGAGCATGGGCGGCGGGCACGGCATCGCTTTGCGTGCCATCCATCGCATCTATCTTCCATGCGTGTGCCGCATTTGGTGTGCGGCTAGTGAGGGTGACTTGCGCCACCGCCGCCATACTCGCCAAGGCCTCACCACGGAAACCCATGCTGGCGACTTTCTGTAGATCATCGAGTGAGGCGATCTTACTCGTCGCGTGGCGCATCAGTGCAAGAGGCAGCTGCGCTTGGGCGATGCCGCCGCCGTTATCGCGCACGCGCAGCAGCTTGATGCCGCCGTTCTCCAAGGTCACCGCGATGTCGGTTGCGCCCGCATCTAGGCTGTTCTCTAGCAGTTCTTTGAGAGCGGAAGCAGGACGTTCGATGACTTCGCCAGCGGCGATCTGGTTGATGAGGAGGTCGGGGAGGAGTTGGATGGAAGGCATGCGCGGATTATAGCGGATGGCTTGGATGCGACATCATGTCGCATTCCATTGTCTGAGGATATTTACAATAATGCGCCCCGCAAAATAGTGCCGTCGAGTTGGGTGAAAGCGATGAGGCCTTGAGCATTTATTAATTAGGAGAAAACATGAAAGCAATCGTTACAGGTTTCGCAGTTGCAGGTTTGTTGTTCGCAGGAAGTGCAATGGCTGCGGATATGCCAAAAGAAGGTAAAGCAAAGTGTGGCGCTTGCCACGCGGTGGAGAAAAAAGTTGTCGGCCCCGCGTTCAAAGATGTGGCTGCAAAATATGCGGGCAAGGCAGATGCTGAAAAAACATTGATCGCCAACATCACTAAAGGTGGCGCTTTCGGCTGGAAGAACGGCAACATGCCTCCTAAAGGGGCCGGTGCAAAGCCAGAAGAGATCGAATTGATGGCGAAGTACATCCTGACTTTGAAGTAAGTCTAGTGCGATTCAAACGAAACAGCTGGCTGATGCCAGCTGTTTCGTTTTGTGGGCTGCATGGAAGGCATGCGCCAAATCTAAGCACCAAGGGTGCGACATCATGTCGCATTCCATTTCCCAATAAACCGAATTACATTGCGCATCGCCAAGTCAGCAAGCCAGTACGTCTCCTCCCAGAAATGCTGCTTTGTACAAACGCTGGCTTGGCGACCTACCTATGCAAACTTACCCATCACGAAGCGTCACCTACAATCTGGAGGGCAATATGCGAAACGCATTAACTGTTCATTGTGTTCCATGGGAAGCATGTGCACCGATATTGAACGAAGTGCGTGTGGCGGCAAGTCAGATGCGAGCCATCAGTCATTTGGAAGCGCTGGCGGACGAGCAAGATGAATCGGCACGTCACGCAATTGCCATAAATACAAAAGGCCAAGCTATCGGTTGTGCACGTGTCATGCCGGATGGGCGCATCGAACGCATCGCGGTATTGCCCCATGAACATCAAGCGCAGATCAAAGCGGCGATGATCGAGATACTTAAAGATTTTGCGCAGCAGGGTAAGCATTCGCATTAGTTGTAGTCTTCATTTACATAGGGGAAATCTATGGTTCGTCAATCTTGGCGCTTCGCATGTGTGTTTTTATTGTTACTTGGTTTCGTAGGTGTTGCACAAGCCGAAATGACGCGCGAGGAATATGCCATCAAGTTTCGCAAAAGCAGTTACAGCGTGTTGGGGTGGTACTACGGTTCAATGCATCGGGTCATCAAGGGTATCAATCCATATGATCAAGCGGCGTTCTTACGTGATGCAGAGCGTGTCGCATTCTTGAGCAAGTTACCGAAAGATGGATTCATTGCCGGAACAGAAACAGGCGACACCAAAGCAAAGCCAGAGATTTGGACAAAGACAGAACTCTTCAAAGAAGATAACGATCGACTTGAAAGTGAAGCTGCCAAACTCGCCGAAGTGGCGAAAGGCGGCGACTTCAATCTCATTAAAGAACAGTTTGGCAAAGTACAAAAAGCGTGTAAGACGTGTCACGACGATTTTGTGAAAAGGAAAACCGAGTGATATTCGTCGGCAGCGTATCTGCTGATTGACGGCTGCGACAAATTGTCACGTGCGACATCATGTCACATTCCCATAAGTTCTTTGCGGCTTTAACATGCGCCCCGATTTTGAAAACCATCATCTAACTTCAGGGGAGTGTTATGAACAAAAAGCTCGTTTCCATGAGCGCGGTGTCGCTTGTGTTGTCTATGCCAATTGCTGGCGTATCTTATGCGGAAGAGGCACCAATTGTTGCCCCTGCCGCAACTTCCGATTCAACAGTTGCTGTTGAGGCTGTTACCCCCAAGGTAGAAGTTTCATCAGAAGTGACTAAACCTAATGCACACCAGACATTGAGCGATGTGGTTGTGAGTGCATCTAAGATTTCTCAATCATCCGTTGATGCACCCGCGAACGTAGGCGTGTTCACCGCAAAAAAGCTCGAAAAAACTAACAGCCCGCGTGTGGGTGATGCATTGCTTGCGAAAGTTCCTGGCTTGTTTATGCGTGGCGGGGCATTGGGTAGCGGCAGACCTGGTACGACAGCTATCACATCACTTCGTGGTCAGAATGGAGGAGCTGCTGTCTTAGTCGATGGAATGAATATGGCAGATGCATATTCGGGAGCCATCAACTGGTCAATGGTCTCCATTGAAGATGTAGGACGTATAGAAGTAGTTCCTGGTGCTGGGTCGTCTTTGTATGGAGCTGGTGCAACAGCAGGTGTGATCAATATCACAACTAAATCACCTACCAAGAAGGAAATCACCTTTAAAGAAGGTTTCGGTTTTGGTGATGCTGCAGGGCAATATTCCAACGCGCAATATCGCAATAAATTCGAGAATGGTCTTGGCGTTTCTTTTGGAGTTGGACAAGAAAGTCGTGATGGTTATGCCTTTGAGTATGTAACAAAGACCCCGACAAATCCTACAACTGCCAGCCCTATGCCTGCGAATGCGATTCCAGTGGCCGGAGCGATACCAACAACGACAACAAAAGGGGTGCCTACCTATATTGTGGGCGAGAAGGGTAAGAATGGTTACAAGGTTCAGAATATCAATGTAAAGGTGTTTTACGATTTGACACCAACCTCAAAAATTAATGGGGGAATTTTTTACACTGAGGGCAATAGCATATTTTCGAACGGAAAGAGCTATTTAACAAATGCTGCTACAGGCCAAGAAATACCCCTTTCGAACGTTGCTGCAACTAATATAAATATTAACGGCCTTAAATCAACGGTCAAAGAAGGAGACTTTTACTCCGGTCTTCCTAGCGGCAATAATGCATTAAGAGCATTTGCGGGTTATGAGACTGATGTGTTGGGCGACAATAAGCTGAACGTAAATGTCGGATCGATTAAACGTCAGAATTGGACAACGTCTGCTAGTGCTTCAGCAACAGCGACAACTGGTGTCGGTACGCAGACATATTCTCCCAAAAGTATCACTTCTAACTTGATGGCACAGTTGACTCGTCCGCTGAGTGACAGCCAATTGCTTGTGATTGGCTTTTCGACTGAACTATCCGAATTCGCTCAAAGAAAATATTTTCTTTCGAATTGGACGAATAAGGACTCATCGCGCAAGCTTATCGATCAGTTGGATGCAAAAAGCATGAACAATTCTCTGTTCTTGCAAGATCAGGTGGCAATAGGTGATGCGCTGACTCTTTACGTTGGCGGGCGTTTTGATGCATGGAAGGCCAGCGCTGACTCGTATAAACCTGCTGTGGCTGCTTCTGCCGCTGTTGCTGGTACAACGACATCACCTGCCGTTGCAGCTGTGGCTGCGAGCAATGAACAAGCTATACATTATTCTGAACGTAGCTCATCTGCATTTAGTCCAAAAATCTCGGCGGTATATAAAGTCAGTGAGGGTTTTTCGATTAAAAGCTCGCTCGGACAAGCTTTTAATGCGCCATCGAATTACGATCTCTTCAATAATCCCGCTTGGTCTGGTACATCAATGAGCAATCCCAATCCAGACCTCAAGCCAGAGAAAGCGACATCATTGGATTTGGGGACGGAGTATCTGTTTGATGATGGTGGGAATATCAAGGTCGCTACCTACGTTACAGAAACAAAGGACTTGGTATATAGCACCATTACTCCAGTAACGCCCTATCTAGATCCGATATCAAACCAGACAATTTCGCAGATATCACAAAAGAAAAACACTGCGAAAGCGCTGGCTAAAGGTGTAGAGCTTTCAGGCGAGTATCCCCTGCTGAATTGGCTGGTAATCAGCGGTACATACGCATATACAGACGCAAAAATCGTTTCAGACCCGCTCAATCCGACAAGCGAAGGTAAGCGAATGATCAACGTTCCAAAGGATATGGCATCTGTCGCGCTCGATGCTGAATTCGGTGACTGGTCTGGCGTACTGTCTGCACGATATGTTGGTGAACAGTTCACCAATTCAGACAACTCAGATGTCGTAAAAGGTGTTTGGGCTGGCTATTCGAAATACTCCCTTTTTAATTTGAAGACTAGTTATCGCCTGACACATAACCTGAAGGCAAGTCTTGCGGTTGATAACTTGGGAGACAAGCTCTACTACGATTACTACCGCATGCCTGGTCGCACAACGACCTTGGAATTGGCTGGCAGTTTCTAAGAGTTGAAGTGGTAAAAGCAAAGCCGAATAGATTATTCGGCTTTGTGTTTTTTTGCCTTGATGACGTAAGAGGGGGGAGTATGAACAGAGTGTTTATTGTGATTGCAGCGTTGAGTTTGTCTTTGGTCACATCAATGAGTGCAGCTAATGCCGATGTCTTGTGGTTGACCGAGACAGCGCCACCGAAAGCTAGTGCGTCTCAAGTTGCAGATCATGCCGCGCATCATCATGCTATGCACTCGTCAACTTCAGCGGTTTCTAAAACGGCTACGAGCGACTCCGGCAAGCATGACCATACCGGCATGATTGTGTTGGACGAAACGCCCGGCAAGGATCACAGACCCAGCAAGCAGGTGTGGTTGCGTCGAGGGGATGACATCAAGAAATCCCCCTTCTCCGATCTGGATGGAGGCGATCCTTCACTCACTTTGATAGACCAAGCAGGAAAAAAATCTGTTGTGGAAGCCGGTCAAGAGAATGGTCTGTTCACCCTTAAGGCGGAAATGCCGGAAGTCGGATTTTATGAAGCCTATTTGGAGCAGCGTTCGGTGAAAGAGGGGCGCTTACTGGTCGAGTTGCCGAAGATCGAGTTGTTATGGGCTTCCTGCCAACCCAAAGAGATTGATGAAGAGGCAGTGGCAAAGCCCATCGTCAACGAGGCGGTGGCCTTGGAACTGGTACGCATCCACAAAGAAGATGAAGGTTGCATGAACCGTATTGTTTCTGGTGATGTGGTGAATTTTCAAGTGCTGAGTTACGGCAAACCAGTCGCTGGCATTCCTGTGTCAATGGTGACTCAGGAAGGATGGCGCAACACACAGACGAGTGATGCGAGCGGCACTGTAGCCTTCACCATGATCCGCGAGTATTTTCCAAACTGGCTTGAGTTCAAGAAATATCACACTGACGTGTTCTTGGTCAGTGCAGTGATGGAGAAAAATGAATCTGGGGCGCTGAATGGGCAGTCTTACAGCTCGGTTCGGTATGAGGCAACACTGCCGGGAAAATACCGCCCATCGCCCCATGATTATCGCTCCTATGCGTGGGGCCTCGGCATCAGCTTTTTCGTCATCGTATTCGGTGGGCTTGCCGTGTATCTGTATCGCCGTCGCCGCCTGAAACCGTACAAAGAGGTGCGCGTCGATGACAAATCTTGAGCACATCCGCACTGCAGTCAATAACGTCCAGTTCAACCGCTTTCGTTTTTGGTTGCAGATATTCTTCTTTGCGTTGCTGGTGTATGGCGGCTATCTGGGCATCGAATTGGGCAAGCATCTGCCTACATTCGCCTGCGGGTACAACAAGGAGCTGCGCGGTGGGATGTGCTTCCTCATGCCTTTGCAGCATTGGATGGAATGGCCGTGGGAAAAGCTGTTCAGTGCAGCGGCACTGACCATTCTGTACGGTTTCGCCATTTTTTTTCTTTGGTTCATCGCGCTCAACCGTGGTTGGTGCGGTTTCGCCTGTCCAGTAGGGACGATTCAGGACTGGATCACTTCTTTGCGGCGTTGGACTGGCATACGCTATTCGCGATACTCGGAAGGACAATACAAGGGCCTAGGCATCATTAAATGGGTGTTGCTGGCATTAATGTTTCTGATCCCGCTGGGTATCGGAGGCGGCTGGTTCACTCATGACCTTAAGTCACCCTTCTGCATGATCTGTCCAGGACGCACAGTCGTTCCTCTGTTCGGGTTGGATGTATCACAGTGGAGCATCGACTTTTCCAGTCGCACCAACATGATCATGACCAGCCTTGGTTTATTGGTGACAGGCCTGTTTTTCATCGGGGCTTTCGTGAAAAAGCGCTTCTTCTGTTTCTACTGCCCGATGGGGGCGTTGCATTATCTGTTCTCCAAAGCCGCGCTGTTGAGGCTGAACAAAGAGGGAGCGAAATGCACCCGTTGCGGCGATTGTTACCGCGTGTGCGATTTGCAGATCAAGGAGATTGCAGACGACATACAGAACAAGAACATCATGACAGACGATTGCATCATGTGTCTGAAATGTGTGGCAGCGTGCCCGGAACCCGGTGCATTAAAGGCGACATTTGCTGGGATTCCGATTTTTGAGGCGACGGAAGCAGGATTTATCAAACGCATGAACAAGGGGCGTACGGATGACAAATGAAACTTCCAAGGTAATTCCCATCCAACCCGTTTCCTATAGCCGTTCAAGACAGGCAGGTGAATCGCAGGACGTGCTGGATCACATCATTGACGATTTCCAGGACAATCCAGAATCAATGCAGTATTTCTACGACCTGTTTCGTAGCGTGTATTGCCACGGTGACGAGATTAAGCACGAGGGTATGTTGGTCGGCACGACCTGTATTCAAGCGCCTGAGGAATTGATCTATGCCTTTGGTGCAACGCCCATGCGCTTGTGCAATGGCTCTTATCACTACGACCAGAAGGGGGCGGAGTTCATGCCGTCCAAATCGTGCTCGCTGGTCAAGGCGACACTAGGCATGCTCAATTCGGACAACGTCATCCCCAAGATCGGCAAGCCGGACATGATCGTCAATCCGACGACCTGTGATCAAAAAAAGAAGTCGAGCTCGATGATGGGCGACATGGGTTACAAGGTGTACGACTTGGAGTTCCCCAATGTCAAAGAGAGCGAAGCTTCGCGTCAATATTGGCAGCGCTCGGTGCGTCAGTTTGCAACTGAACTGCGACAATTGACTGGGCGCAAGTTGACCAAGAAGGGTTTGCAGGCCGCTTTCAACAAGACTGGTAGGGCACAGGCCGCATTCCGAAAATTGCACAGTTATCGCTTGCTGTCGCCTTCAATCATTTTAGGCAAAGATATTTTTCTGGTGACCAACGCTTATTTCTTTGACGACATCACGCGTTGGACGGAAAAAGTTGAAGCATTGAATGTGGAGTTGGAGGCGCGCAAACAAGCGGGCTTCAAAGCGGTGCAAAGCAAAGCGCCGCGCGTGTTGTTCACGGGTTCGCCGCCGATATTCCCCAATCTCAAGTTACCGCTTCTGATTGAAGAAGCGGGCGGAGTGGTGGTGGCGGATGAATCCTGTTCCGCCAACCGCATGTTGTACGACATGACGGCGGTGGACGAGTGGATGGTGAACGACATGGTGGATAGCCTTGCCGATAAATACCTCAAGCCTTGCACCTGCCCCATCTTCACCAAGAACGAAGACCGCAAACGGCGCTTGCTCGATTTGGTGAAATCATTCGATGCTGACGGAGTGGTGTATCAGGCCTTCTCTGGTTGCCAAGTGTACGAGATGGAATACCGTAGTGTGGCGGAGGCATTCAACCAAGCAGGTATCCCGATGTTGTATGTTGAAACGGATTACAGCCCGGACGACAAGGGACAGTTATCGACTCGCATCGAGGCTTTCTTGGAATCGATGAAGAATCGCAAAAAACAAAAACAGCGGGCGTTGGGTTAATCAATAAAACTAATCGAGCCGTCATACCAACCTGCGCTGGTATGACGGCATAGTGAGGAAGTTAAATGAACTATTTTGCAGGCATAGACGTAGGTTCGACCGCGATCAAAGTGGCGGTGGTAAATGAAACAGGTGATATTGCAGGCGTGCATGTCACTGCGTCAGGCAGCTTGTTTCACAAAAATTCACTTGAAGCGCTCAATATGCTTCTGTCCAATCTTGGTCTCAAGCGAACTGACATACGTTACCTCATTGCCACAGGCTACGGTCGCAAGTTGTTCAAAGAGGCGGACGATTCCATCAGTGAAATCACGGCCAATGCCATCGGCGCTTTCGAAGCGGGCAAGGCATTTGGCGGTGTGCGCACCATCATCAACATTGGTGGACAAGATTCCAAAGCCATTCAGATTGACGACACAGGAAACGTTGTCAACTTTGCCATGAACGATAAATGTGCGGCAGGGACGGGACGTTTTTTGGATGTGGCGGCGCGCAATCTGGATTTGGATTTGGAAGAGTTGGGTGAGTATCACTTTAAATCCGAAGTCGCACCGCTCAACATTAACAGCACCTGCACCGTGTTTGCGGAATCCGAAATCATCGGCCTACTGGCGAACGGTCATGGCAAGGCTGAGATTATCGCGGGCATTCATTACTCCATTGCGTCGCGCACGGTACGTTTGGCAAAGCGCGTTGGTATCGAGGATCGTGTGTATTTCGATGGTGGCCCTGCGCTGAACAAAGGGTTGGTCGCGGCCTTGCAAGATGAATTGGGACGCGAGTTGGTCATTCCCGAGCATCCACAAACCACTACTGCATTCGGCGCGGCTATCTTGGCGCGCAATGAATTTGAGGCGGAGCAAAGTTTGGTGCCCGCGTGATTGATGTGAACATGGTGGTGGGCTTGCCCATGGCTGCGACTTTGGGTTTCGCCTACGGCATGGGGCCATGTCTTATCAGTTGCGCACCCTTTCTTGCCCCAGTGTTCTTAGCCAGTGATGGTGGCATGAAGCAATCGTGGCGCATCTTGTTACCACTTTCACTTGGTCGTTTGGTGGCCTATTCCAGTTTAGGGGGTGTGGCAGGTGCGGTTGGTTATCACATCAAGGGGATAGCGACTGGCTCGGCGTTGCATCTGTTGCTGGGTAGCGCGGTGCTTTTGATG
>JABFSI010000022.1 GCA_013140695.1 Sideroxydans sp.
AACGAGGTGGCCGAGGTGGATGCTGCCATTGGCGTAAGGCAGGGCGGATGTCACTAGTATCTTGCGGGTCATTTAGCAGGCTTCCTTTAACGAGGCGCGATTGTAGCAAAACCCACGCACCGCCGAGTATTTTGGGTAAAATCGCGCCCGCACAAACCCCTCAAGGAATCAGCATGAGCATCAAGTCAGACAAGTGGATACGCCGCATGTGCGAACAGCACGGCATGATCGAGCCGTTCGAGCCGAACCAAGTGAAGGAAGTGAACGGTCAGAAGATCGTGTCCTACGGCACGTCCAGCTATGGCTACGACATACGCTGCTCGCGTGAATTCAAACTATTCACCAACATCAACAGCACCATCGTCGATCCCAAGAACTTCGATCCGAGTTCCTTTGTGAACGTCGAAGCTGATTACTGCATCATCCCGCCCAACTCCTTCGCGCTGGCACGTACCGTCGAATACTTCCGCATCCCACGCAGTGTGTTGACCGTGTGTCTGGGTAAATCCACCTATGCGCGTTGCGGCATCATCGTCAACGTCACCCCGTTCGAGCCGGAGTGGGAAGGCTACGTGACGCTGGAGTTCTCCAACACCACGCCGCTCCCCGCGAAGATCTATGCCAACGAAGGCGTGGCGCAGGTGCTGTTCTTCGAGAGCGACGAAGTGTGCGAGACATCCTACAAAGACCGTGGTGGTAAGTATCAAGGCCAGGTCGGTGTCACCCTGCCCAAGATTTAAGCTTTGTCCGCAAAATTACACACTCCCGTTCGTCCCGAGTGCCGCGCACGGCGCGGTGTATCGAGGGATTCCGGCGCTTTCGGCGCCGGATGGTTCGATATGGCCTGCGGCCTACTGTGCGTGTGCTGTTGGGGCTTTAGCCCCTTACAGCTACGGCCTACCACTTGCGGGTACACCACGAACGGTTTGGAGATATTCAATTAATGCCGCACCGTAAGCAAATCGTCTGGCGTTCTCCCACTGGCGATGTCATCGCTTGCGTGGAGAAGAACAAAGTCTTGCAAGAGAACCTCGTCGAGATACGCCAAGTCTGCCAAGATGCGCTGGAAGATGCTGTCCTCATGGGCTGCGATGAGAAGCAGGTACGTGCGGTATTCATTGAGCTGATGAACAATCTCGAGAGTTCGTATCCACCACAGGAATAGTCATTCCTTGTAACAATCTACCGCTAGACTGCGAAGATTCGCACCATTCTTAATTTGTAATATCCCCTAGGGAGTCGCACATGAAATTCAATTTCCCCATCATCATCATCGACGAAGACTACCGTTCGGAGAACGCCAGCGGTCACGGTATCCGTGATCTGGCGGACGCGCTGGAGAAAGAAGGTATCGAAGTGGTCGGTATGACAAGCTATGGCGATCTGACTTCGTTCGCGCAACAACAAAGTCGCGCTTCGGCCTTCGTGTTGTCCATCGACGATGAGGAGTTCGGAGCAGGCAGTGCAGAAGAGACCGAAGTCGCGCTACGTACGCTGCGTGCCTTCGTGGAAGAGATCCGCTACAAGAACGCCGATATTCCCATCTATCTGTACGGTGAGACGCGCACTTCGCGCCACATCCCCAACGACATCCTGCGCGAACTGCATGGTTTCATCCACATGCATGAGGACACGCCGGAATTCGTGGCACGTCACATCATCCGCGAAGCCAAGTCCTACATGGATTCGCTCGCCCCCCCTTTCTTCCGCGCATTGGTGGATTACGCGCAAGATGGTTCGTACTCGTGGCACTGTCCTGGTCACTCAGGCGGCGTAGCGTTCCTGAAGTCACCAGTCGGGCGTATGTTTCACCAATTCTTTGGCGAGAACATGTTGCGTGCCGACGTGTGTAACGCGGTGGATGAGCTAGGCCAGTTGCTTGACCACACAGGTCCGGTCGCGGCCTCCGAGCGCAACGCGGCGCGTATCTTCAATGCCGACCATCTGTATTTCGTCACCAACGGTACGTCCACTTCGAACAAGATCGTGTGGCACTCCACGGTCGCGCCGGATGACATCGTGGTGGTGGATCGAAACTGTCACAAGTCCATCCTGCACGCGATCATGATGACCGGTGCGGTGCCAGTCTTTTTGCGTCCGACGCGTAACAACTTCGGCATCATCGGCCCTATCCCATTGAGCGAATTCCAACCGGAAGAGATCCAGCGCAAGATCGATGCGAATCCGTTCATCAAAGATAAGACACGCAAACCACGCGTGTTGACCATCACCCAAAGCACTTACGATGGCGTGTTGTACAACGTGGAGACGCTGAAGAAATTGCTCGACGGCAAGATCGATACGCTGCACTTCGATGAAGCATGGTTGCCGCATGCGGCCTTCCATGATTTCTACAAAGACATGCACGCCATCGGTAAAGACCGTCCGCGTGCAAAAGAGTCGATGATCTTCGCCACACAATCCACGCACAAATTGTTGGCAGGGTTGTCGCAAGCGTCGCAGATCTTGGTGCGCGATAGTGAGACACGCAAGCTCGATCGCGACTGCTTTAACGAAGCCTATCTGATGCACACGTCCACCTCGCCGCAATACGCCATCATCGCCTCGTGCGACGTAGCGGCCGCGATGATGGAACCTCCTGGCGGTACAGCGCTAGTGGAGGAGAGCATCGCCGAAGCACTCGACTTCCGCCGCGCCATGCGCAAGGTAGATGAGGAGTGGGGTGCAGATTGGTGGTTCAAAGTTTGGGGGCCTGATTACCTGTCTGAAGACGGTATGGCCGACCGCGAGGATTGGGTGTTGCGTGCGGACGATCGTTGGCATGGTTTCGGCAATCTGGCCGAAGGTTTCAATATGCTCGACCCGATCAAGGCGACGGTCGTTACGCCAGGCTTGGATGTGGACGGCGACTTCGCGGACAGCGGTATTCCCGCCAGCATCGTCACCAAATATCTGTCTGAACATGGCGTGGTAGTGGAGAAGTGCGGTCTGTATTCCTTCTTCATCATGTTCACTATCGGTATCACCAAAGGTCGCTGGAACAGCATGGTGACCGAGTTGCAACAGTTCAAAGACGACTACGACAAGAACCAGCCGTTATGGCGTGTGTTGCCTGAGTTCATCGCTAAGAATCCGCGCTACGAGAAGATCGGCCTGCGTGACCTGTGCGACCAAATACACGGCATTTACAAAGCCAATGATGTGGCGAAGCTGACCACCGAGATGTATCTGTCCGATATGGTTCCGGCGATGAAGCCATCGGATGCTTTCGCCAAGATGGCGCACGGCGAGATCGAGCGCGTGGCGATTGACGATTTGGAAGGGCGCATTACAGCGGTGTTGCTCACGCCTTATCCGCCTGGTATCCCTCTGCTTATCCCAGGTGAGCGCTTCAACAAGACCATCATGGATTACCTCAAATTCGCGCGTGACTTCAACAAGAAGTTCCCTGGCTTCGAGACCGACATCCACGGGCTCGTTGCAGAGAATCGTGAGGGGGCGCGCTTCTACTATGTGGACTGCGTAAAATAAAAATGATGGGTCATTCTCGCGAAGGCGGGAATGACGGGAATCAAAAGGATGACGGACTCCACTGACAAACTCCGTGTCGACAAATGGCTATGGGCTGCGCGCTTTTACAAGACGCGCAGCATCTCTGCCGATGCCGTTGAGAGCGGCAAAGTCACGATGAACGAAGCGCGCATCAAGCCCGCCAAGACCATCGGTGTAGGGGATAGGTTGCTCGTTCGCCAAGGACAGATCTACTATGACGTGGAAGTGTTGGGCCTTTCCAACAAACGTGGCGGCGCGCCCGAAGCGCAGAAGCTCTACCGCGAGACGGACGAGAGCAAAGCACGCCGTGCTGTCATCGCCGAGCAGAACAAAGCACTTCCTCTCCCTACGTTCAAAGGTCGCCCCACTAAGCGAGATAGGCGCGACATCGAAAAATTTGAGACCAAAACCAAGGGCACATCCAAAAGTCCATGGGGCGATTTTGAGTAAATGACTGATCAGCTCGACAACAAAGCGCGTTCAAGCAAGTGGCGTAGCTATGCCATCAACGCGCTGGTCATCATCGTGGTCGTTGCAGGCATCC
>JABFSI010000046.1 GCA_013140695.1 Sideroxydans sp.
GAGTTGGAGCGCGCATGGACGGATGCTGAACCAGAGGCTCGTTTCGATGCCGTGCTACCTTTGCTGTTCACCCAAGCGGGTGAGACGCGCAGTTTCAAGCCGACCAAGAAGCAAGATAAAGATGTTTTCCTCATCACCTCTGCAGCGCTGTTTGATACGCTGCAAGCAGTGCGCGACACACAAGCCGAGCAACAAGCCTATCGTTTGAACCAAGCCGTGCTGCATTGTGGTGTGGCTTTCCTTGAGCGATACCAAGCATTGAAATCGCAGAAGCAGCAGATGGATTTCTCCGATCTGGAATGGCAACTGTGCCGCTTGTTGCAGCAGAGCGAACACGCCGAGACCATGCAATACAAACTCGATAGCCGTTATCGCCATGTGTTGCTGGATGAGTTCCAAGACACCAACCCGCTGCAATGGCAGATATTGCGTGCGTGGTTCGATGCGGCGGTGGCGGTGGAATCGCAACCCACCGTGTTCGTGGTGGGTGACCCAAAGCAATCCATCTACCGCTTCCGCCGAGCCGACGCGCGGTTGTTCGGTGTGGCGCGCGAATACCTGCAAGAACATTTCAACGCCGAGACCTTGGGCAACAGCCTCACGCGTCGTAACTCACAGCCGATCGTCGATGCGGTGAATGCCGTTTTCCGCGAACAGCCAGATGGCTTCGAGTTCGTCGAGCATCAGACCCATCAAACAACATTGCCGGGGCATGTGTTGGTGTTGCCACTCGCGGTGGCTGAGCAGAGTGAAGCGGCAATGGAAGAGGATGGGGCACTCACACTGCGCGACCCACTGACCACACCACGTGCGGAAGCCGAGGATGGTGCGCGCCACATCGAAGCAGTTCAATTCGCCGACCAACTAAAGACCATCGTCAGCGATTGGTCGGTGAACGATGAAGGTATCACCCGCCGCGCCACCTATGGCGACATCATGGTGTTGGTGCGCAGTCGCACCCACCTTGCGGTGTACGAAGAAGCATTGCGCGCCAAGCACATCCCTTTCATCAGTTCGCGTCGCGGTGGCTTGCTCGACACCTTGGAAGCGGAAGACGTGCAGGCGCTGCTGATGTTTCTCATCACCCCCTTCGCTGATCTCGCATTGGCGCAAGTGTTGCGCACGCCTATCTTTGCGTGCAGTGATGCCGACTTGATGATTCTGGCGACAGGTGAAAAGACAAGTTGGTGGCAACGTCTGCAACAACTATCTGAACCTTCATCCACCTTGCAACGTGCGCTCGAACTCCTGCAACACTGGCTCGCACTCGCCGACAAGCTTCCTGTGCATGACCTGCTCGACCGAATTTATTTCGAAGGCGATGTCATCGCACGTTACAGCGCCGTGCTGCCAAATGAGATGCGCTCCAAGGTCACTGCCAACCTGCATGCCTTCATGGAAATCGCGTTGAGTGTCGATGCAGGGCGATACCCCAGCCTGCCGCGCTTCCTGCAAGAGTTGAGCGAATTGCGCGACAGCAACGACGATGCGCCAGACGAAGGCAAGCTCGGCACAGCAGGTGATGCCGTGCGCATCTACACCGTGCATGAATCCAAAGGGCTGGAAGCCCCCATCGTCTGGCTGTTGGATGCGAACGCAGAAAAGAAGAACAGAGACGGCAACGACGTGATATTGGATTGGCCGACGCACGAGCCGCACCCTTTGCATTTCTCTCTCTACACAGACCAAGCTTCGCGCGGTAAGAAACGCGCGCCGCTGTTCGAGTTGGATGCCGCACAACAAGCGCGCGAAGAGATGAACCTGCTCTACGTCGCCATGACCCGCGCACAACAAGCACTCATCGTCAGCGGCAACCAAGGCGCGAAAGAGACCAAACAGATCACTTGGTACGGACGTATCGCGGCAGCCACCGCCGTCATTCCCGCGCAGGCCGGAATCCAGCAAGAAGAAAATTCCGCGCAGCGGACAAGTCCTTTACTCGCTGCGCGAGAAACTTTCAATCAACTGGATTCCGGCCTGCGCCGGAATGACGAAGGCGGTGAGATTGTATTGCCCCCCATTCTCCCCACCGGCAAGCGCACCACCCGCAACACCGCCCAACAACAACGCGGCATTTGGCTGCACGCCCTCCTGCAAGATTTAACATCACCCTCTCCCCTAACCCCTCTCCCGCCTGCGGGAGAGGGAAGCCCGGCAGCGCGGGAGAGGGAGGTTTTGCAACACCGCCTCTCCATCCCTTCTGCTGAAATGGAATCACTCTGGCAACAAGCCCAACACATCCTCACCGCCCCCCACCTCGCGCGCTTCTTCGACGCGGTGCAATACCGCAGCGCCCACAACGAGATGCCCTACATCAATGCGAAGGGCGAGCTGAAACGTATCGACCGACTGGTGGAGTTCGACGACGAAGTATGGGTGCTGGATTACAAGCTAGGTGATAGCGAAGGTGCCGTGCGTTACCAAGAGCAGATGAGGGAATATCAGGTGGCGATGCAGTCGGTGTATGCAGGCAAGGCGGTCAAATCTGCATTGGTATTTGCGGATGGGGTGTTAAGTGAGATTGGATAAAGAACGCTGTAGGGCTGTTACTAACCCATTTGAGACGCTCGCGATTCCCAATGATGTCTGACATAACCGGCGTTGCGCGGCTTCATCGAGTAGCGTTCGTGTTGATGGATGGGTTAGACATTACAAGTGACACTAGCCCAGCCAAGAACTCACTTCCAATAGAGAGAGCGTGCAGCAAAAGCTCTTCGAATGCATCTGGCGAAACTACGAGTTGATCTCCGACGCTTAGTTTGGCTCCTGTCTTTCGTAGATATTCCTCATCCACAATGCCTCGGCGATGAACAATTAGGTGACGATTCTGATTGAGGTGCCAAGCCGATGGGGCTGCCAATTTCTCGCGAAGGCTTGCGGCGTCAATGAGTGCCTCACAGGCGCACTTGAGCGTTGGGAGGCTGCTCAGGTCGCGCTCCTCAAACAATAAATGCCCCATTTGCTTAGAAAGATCAAATCCTCGCAAAGCGAGATCGTCGACGTTGAGTTTTGGCAGCTCGAATTTACGCTTGGCAATTGGGTCCGACAGCAACTTGGCCACAAGGTCTGGTCGATTATCCAAAAGCAAAGTGAGTTCGTCACTAACAAGCATTTCCAAAGCAGACCACGTTGCCACCGTGCCTTGCAGCAAAATTTCGCGTGCGACAGATTGAATCACAGGAGTGTTATTCAGATGCAGTAGAAATCTTGATGTTTCTGCAACCAGTGAATCAATGCCCTCCTCGGATTTGCAAAACGTATCCATTTTTGAATTAGCAATTATCTGGGCTGCTTGGTTGCGGCGAACCTCTAGTTCATCTTCGCTTTCGTTGGGTTCCTTTTCTATTGAACCTGCTCGAATTCGCTCGGCCATAGAGAAACGCTGATACTGCTTGTCATGCGCCGCTTGATTTGCCAGAAGAAAAGGTGCTGCGGTCGTTTGGATCGTAGCACTGAGACGATCTGTGAACGTTTCTGCAATGCCGCGGAATGAATCGGGCAACAGAGGTAGACAATCTCGAATGGCCTTAGCTTCTTGCTCTAGCGAAAATGGAACTAAGAAGTGCTTCGTAAGTTCATCGGATGCCTGACGAGTTTCAGGTGTTAGCGCCATGGACTTATCCTGCCTTGCAGTTATTAAATGGAAGCACCGGCCCGTACTATTAAAAATAGTGTTGCGCGAAAACTATCAATAACCAATTGATTCATTTGCAACCTCGTAAAATAACTTATCTGCATGTGCATAATAATACGAGTAGCTGGCGGACGTCTCTTATTGGCCGATTGCAGCCATTGTGTAAATGTACCAGAGTTGATTGGTTTCATGCCCGCCGCTTCAACGAAATCGTCAGCTTGAACCTCGCCACCGGTTCATCACTCAACGACGGCACGGTGGCGATCACGTCCAGTTGTTTTTCCACCCGTTCACCCGATGCCGCAGCTTGTGCCACCAGTTCTGCAATTGCTTTGCCTTGCTCGCAGGTGAAATACACATCGCCCTCGGCGCGTTTGAGGAATTCTGCCTGAAAGTCTTTGAACACCATGGCGATGCGCGCGGGTTGTTTGCGGATGAGGTACATGGTGTAGGCACCGGGGGCGACATCCGCGCCGATGCAGAGCGCGCCGAAGTACATGGAGCCGAGGTGGTTCTTGTTGCGGCGGCGCAGCGGAATTTTGATCACCATGCGTTCGGGTGACAGCTCGACGATGGAGACGCCGACGTAGAACAGCAGCGGTATCTTGGCGAGGCCGAACAGGCGCAACCAGAGGCTTTCTCTGATCCTTTCCGGTAGCAGCGTGTGCAACATGTTCATGTGGCGGCCTTGGCTGATGGGGTGGCTCACTCTAAACACTCACCTTGGCGAGTGCAACTTCGCGGTGTTGGTTTGACAGCCGCGCCACCCGCGCCCTATAGTCGCACAGAACGAACGTTCTTGGTGCGATGAAATGAAATACGAAGTGAGAAAAGGCCGTGGTGCGACCTTGCAGATCGAGGGGCGCTTCGAGGCGGTGGCGCGCGAACGTGTGGATGATGGTTGGAGTGCGGCAGAGGATGAGTTGCCTCCCTTCAAGACGACGGTGACGGTGGAGAGTGCGAAAAGCATCATCGTGCGCCACGATTCACCAGACCTGCCGTTCGATTACACGCTGAACGCCTATCGCGGTTGCGAGCATGGTTGCATCTATTGTTACGCGCGGCCTTCGCATGCGTACATGAATCTTTCGCCGGGGCTCGACTTCGAGTCCAAGTTGTTCGCCAAGCCAGATGCGGCGAAGTTGTTGCGTGCAGAAATGGCGAAACCTGCCTATCGTTGTTCGCCCATCGCACTGGGTGCGAACACCGACCACTATCAACCCATCGAGCGCGAGTGGAAGATCACGCGGCAGATATTGGAAGTGCTTGCGGAGTGTAAACATCCGTTCTCCATCGTCACCAAGTCTGCGCTCATCGAACGCGACCTCGACTTGCTTGTGCAGATGGCGCGCGACGACTTGGTGCAGGTGTTCATCACCGTCACCACGCTGGATGCCGATGTGGCGCGCAAGCTAGAGCCACGTGCCGCTTCGCCGCAACGCAGGCTGCGCACCATCCGCGCGTTGAACGAGGCGGGCGTGCCATGTGGGGTGATGGTCGCGCCCATCATCCCTTTCCTCACCGATGCAGAGATGGAGAACGTGCTGCAAGCCGCGTATGAATACGGTGCGCGCACGGCGGGTTACACCTTGCTGCGTCTGCCGTATGAGCTGAAAGACCTCTTCAAGGATTGGCTCAACGTACATTACCCGCTGAAGGCGGAGCATGTGATGAGCCGCTTGCGCGAGATGCGTGGTGGCAAAGAGAACGATTCGGAGTTCGGCTCACGCTTCCGTGGTAACGGCTTGTTCGCGGAGTTGTTGGTGAAGCGATTCAAGTTGGCTTGCGAGCGGCTGGGATTGAATCAGGGTGAACGGGTATCCCTCGATACGACGAAGTTCATCAGGCCGAACCTGAACGGGCAGCAAAGTTTGTTTTAACCCAGGTATCCATTAGAAAAAATGGACTTTCAGCCTGTTGATTTTGTAGGAGGCCGATTTATCGGGCGATAGGTATTTTGAAATAACGATCGCCCGATAAATCGACTTCCACAAGGGAGTCCGGTTTTAATGAAGGGCTGGGCTTAATCATGTCTCTGTGAAAGTATGTTGTGAGGCAAAAAAATGGCGCTCAATTGAGCGCCATTTTTGGCTGAATTATTTTGCAGATGTAGTGCGTGGCTTAAGGATTGTTGCCGTTGTTGACGCGTTCTTGTTTGATGGAAACGCAGCCATTGCCTGCTTTCATCAGGAATAGAGGATCGCCATCTTTAGCCAAGTGAGTGATGACTTCATTCAGCTCGCCTTTGTATTCAAAGGTGGAAAAAGTTTCTTTAGCCACTTTCATGCAGCTACTTGGCCAGTAGGTAACTTTTTCGTAAGCCGATGCGCAGAGGCCCGAAGTAGTCGGTGCAACATACATGGTCATCAGTTCTGAATCGCCATCTTTGTAGGTTTTTTCAATGCGCGAAATGAACATTTGTTTGTCGGTATCGTTGGTTGCCCAAGAGCTAGAGGCGCCGTAATTGGAATGGTCGCCAATCAGAAATTCAGAAATGTTTTTAACCGCAGGTAGACAAGTCACGATGCCATTTTTTTGAGCTTGTTTATACGGGATCGTTTCAGCACAGGCCATTGAGGAGACAAACAGCAGTGAAAGTGCAGCGAATTTCCAAAGTTTCATGATTTTCCTTTATGAAGAGATAGCGTGAGAGGGGAAGATAAAGCGCGCGAATTTTAAGGTTAAAAATAAGCGCGGGTCAAATCCAAATTACTGCTTCGCACCAAGCGCTGATGCGCGCACTTTGCTTTGTTCCAGTTCACCAGCATTCGGTTCGACCAACCAGCCTTGCAGATTATCCATCACCAGATCAGTGAACGCGTGCATCCAATCGTTGCGATCATTGAGGCAGGGGATGTAGTTGTATTCACCACCGCCTGCGTGTTGGAAGTCTTCCTTGCCTTCCATCGCGATCTCTTCCAGCGTCTCCAAACAATCTGCGACAAAACCCGGACAGACTACATCCACGCGCTTGGTCTTTTGTTTGCCTAGTTCCAGCAAAGTCGCTGTGGTGTAAGGCTTCACCCATTCCGCTTTGCCGAAGCGAGACTGAAAACTCACCACATATTGTTCTTTGCTCAGCCCGAGTTCTTCTGCGAGTAATCGACCTGTCTTCAGACATTCACAATGGTAAGGGTCACCTTTTTCGAGCGTGTATTGCGGCACGCCGTGGAAACTCATCACCAGTTTTTCAGGGCGACCGTTTTTCATCCAGTATTCATTCACGTTCGCAGCCAAGGCTTTAATGTATCCCGCGTCATCGTGGAAATGTTTGATGGTGCGGACCGCAGGTGTATTGCGCATGGTTTGCACAGCGGCGAATACGCGATCGAACACGGTGGCCGTGGAACTGGCGGCGTACTGCGGATACAGCGGCACCACCAAGATGCGAGTGCAGTTCTGCGCTTTGAGTTTTTGCATAACGCTAGCGATGGAAGGATTACCGTAGCTCATCGCGTAGTCCACCACGAAAGGCGCTTTGGTGCGCTCACTTAGATAGCCTTCTAGCAAAGTGGCTTGCTTCGCCGTATAGACGCGCAGTGGCGAGCCTTCTGGCAACCACACACTGGCGTATTTCGCTGCTGATTTCTTGGGGCGTACATTGAGGATGATGCCGTTCAAGATTAACCACCAGATGGGTTTAGGGATCTCCACCACGCGCGGGTCGCTCAAGAATTCTTTGAGATAAGGGCGCACGGCTTGTGCTGTTGGCGCGTCAGGCGTGCCGAGATTGACCAGCAAGATGCCGGTCTTTTCTGGGGTGCCGTGGGTGAAACTGGGTTCGATGTTAAAGGCCATTTATTTTTATCTCGGATAGTCAATTTGGCCGTTCGTTGTGAGTAGGCAGTAGGCCATATCGAACCATCCAGCACGGTACGTGCTGGAATCCCTCGATACACCGCACTGCGTGCGGCACTCGGGACGAACGGTTTGGTTATAAATCATCTAATGTTGTGAAAGTGCGTTGCTCAAAAGTTTTGCGGTGATGTCCACGATGGGCACCACGCGCTCGTAGTTCATGCGTTTAGGGCCGACCACGGCGAGTGTGCCGACGATCTTGCCGTCAGCAGTGTATGGGGCGCTGACCACGCTGCATTCATCCAATCCCAATAAACCAGATTCGTTGCCTACGAAGATGTGAACGCCTTCAGCATGGCGGCTTGCATCCAAGAGTTGCAACAACTCTGTCTTCTGTTCGAACACGTTGAACAGGTTGCGCAACTGGTTCATGTTGGCGGAAAGGTCGTTGATGTGCAGTAGGTTGCGTTCACCGCTGATGACGTAGTCCTCGTTCTTGCGTGCGATGGCTTCGTCACTCGCGGCCATCGCAGCGGACATCAACGCGGTCATGTCGTGTTGCAACTGGCGCAGTTCGTTTTGCATGCGCTGGTGGATGTCGCCAAAGCCGATACCCGCGTAATGCTGGCTCAAGAAATTGCCTGCCTCGGTGAGTTGCGATTGCGTGTAATCCTTGTGTGTCACCAACACGCGGTTCTCTACCTCGCCATCTGGCATCACGATGATGAGCAACACGCGTCGCTCGGACAATCGCAAGAACTCGATCTGGCGCACTGTGATGGCGGCACGCTTGGGCGTGGCGACCACACCAGCGAATTGTGTCAATTCAGAAAGGACATTCGAGGCTTGGGTCAGCAGGCGCGAAGGGTTGTCCGGTTGCAACTGCGTCTCCATCTGCGACACGCGCGCATCGGAAAGTGGCTGCACAACCATCAAGGTGTCGATGAACAAGCGGTAACCTAATGCGGTGGGGATGCGTCCAGCCGAAGTGTGGGGGCTGGCGACCAAGCCCATCGCTTCCAGATCGGCCATCACGTTGCGGATGGTGGCAGGGCTGACTTCTAATCCTGAAAATTGCTGCAAGGCGCGCGAGCCGACAGGTTGGCCGTCGCTGATGTAGCGTTCTACCAAGGTTTTGAGGAGGATTTGCGCGCGGTCGTTGAGCATGGCGGCGGATTCTATCATCACCCTCTGTCCTTTCCGCACGCGCCGCAGCGCCATTCGCATGGCAGGCAAACCCCCGTTATGGTTTAATCGCGCCCTATGAAATTTCCCTTCCAAACCGTCGCCATTATTGGCAAGCAGAAGACTGCCGAAGTCGCTGCACCCATGCTGTTGCTGGGTGATTATTTGTCTGCGCGCGGCGTGCGCGTGGTGGTGGATGGACTGTCGGCGGAGCATCTAAAAGGGCATCGTTTTGAAGCCATGAGCTTGGACGAAATTGCACGCGCGGTGGATTTGGCGGTGGTTATTGGCGGAGACGGAACACTGCTCAACATTGCGCGCACCTTGGCACCGCATGGCGTACCTATTGCAGGAGTGAATAAAGGTCGCTTGGGTTTTCTCACTGATTTGTCGATGGGCACGATGCTGGACGGGATTGGCGCGATGTTGGACGGACAGTTTGTCACCGAGCAGCGTTTGTTGTTATGTGCCAGTGTGTGGCGCAATGAGCAAAAAGTGTTCAGTGGCTTGGCGTTTAACGAAGTGGTGGTGCACCGTCACAACATCAGCAGCATGGTGGAGTTTGAAGTGCGTATTGATGGTGAATATGTGTACAACCAACGCGCCGATGGTCTGATTATTTCTACTCCCACAGGATCGACCGCGTATGCCATGTCGGCTGGCGGGCCGATTTTGCATCCTAGTTTGGATGTGTTGCAGCTCGTGCCTGTGTGCCCACATTCATTGAGCAACCGCCCCATCGTGGTTAAAGGCACATCAGAAATTGAGCTGCTCATGCACCGCACGGGCGACAACTGCGTGCGTTATGACAGCCACACCAATTACGATTTGGAATTGCACGACAAGCTCATCATTACCCGCTTTGAAAAACCTGTGTGCCTTCTGCACCCCGAAGGACACAGCTACTACCACACGCTACGCGAAAAGCTGCTCTGGAATCAGACGCTTTAATTCCATGCTCAAATTTCTTTCTATCCGCGACTTCGTCATTGTCGAATCTTTAGCGCTTGATTTCTCCACAGGTTTCACTGCCCTCACAGGTGAAACAGGGGCGGGAAAATCAATTTTGATTGATGCGTTGTCACTGGCTTTAGGCGAACGTGGCGATGCAGGCATGGTGCGTGCAGGCTGTGAGCGCGCTGACATTGCAGCAGAATTTGATACCCGTGCGCTACCGCAATTAGAGGCGTGGTTGCGTGAACAGGAATTGCAAGGAGATGAGGGCGTATGCATGTTGCGGCGCACCTTGGATGTCAGCGGTCGTTCGCGTGGATTTATCAATGGCATCGCTGCGACACAACAACAAATGCGCGAAGCAGGCAGCTATCTACTCGACATACACGGGCAGCACGCACATCAATCGTTGCTAAAGTCTGACGCGCAGCGTGATTTGCTGGATACCCACGCGGGCTTGACGCAGCAAACGGCGGCGGTGGGCGCAAGTTTTAAGACCTGGCAAACGTTGCATCGGCGGCGCACCCAGTTAGCACAAAATGCCGAGGCGGTGGCTGCGGAGCGTGAGTTACTGGCATTTCAGCGGCGCGAATTAGAGTCTCTCAATTTTGTGGAAACGGAGTGGGAGAGTGTGCAGGCTGATTATTCGCGCCTGTCGCATGCGGCCAGTTTGTTAGAGAGCGCCCAGTTCGGCATTGAAGTGTTAAGTGAATCTGACACGGCGTGTTTGGCACAGTTGAATGCACTGGTGACACGCCTGCGCGCGGGATTGGAATTTGATGCGGGGCTGCAAGATACGCTGACGCTACTGGAAAGTTCGCAGAATGAATTGCAAGAAGCGGTGTATGCCTTGCGCCATTACCAAGAGAAATTGGATGCCGATCCGCAGCAGTTGCGCGAACAAGAGCGGCGCATTGCGGATGTCATGGAGGCTGCACGTAAATATCGCGTCAAGCCAGAGCAATTGCCGCAGGCGCTACACACAATGGTCGCGCGCTTGGATGAGTTGGGCGGCGATGCCGATTTGAATGAGTTGGCAAAACAAGAAGCCGTCGCACACGAAGCGTATTTAAGTCTCGCCAAAAAATTGAGCAGCGCGCGTAACAAAGCCGCACAAAAACTATCCGCTGACATCACCACCGCCATGCAAACGCTGGCCATGCAAGGCGGTCAATTTGCGGTGGCCTTGTTGCCTTTAGACGAAGGCGGCGCGCACGGTTTGGAGGCAGTGGAATTGCAAGTTGCCGCCAATCAAGGTTCACCTTTACGCAGTTTGGCAAAAGTTGCCTCGGGCGGTGAATTGTCGCGTATCAGCTTAGCGATTCAAGTGGCGGCCAGCAGTGCCGCCAGCGTGCCTACCTTGATATTCGACGAGGTGGATAGCGGCATCGGCGGGCGCGTAGCGGAGATTGTCGGTAGCCTGCTCAAGCAATTAGGCACGCGCCATCAAGTGCTGTGCGTCACCCATTTGCCGCAAGTCGCCGCGCAAGCGAATCATCAATGGCAGGTGAGCAAGGCGGTGGAGGCAGGCGTTACGCTCAGTCATATCCAAGTGTTGAAAGGTGTGCAACGTGTCGAGGAAATCGCCCGCATGTTAGGTGGGGTCACCCTCACTGATACCACGCGCAAACATGCTGCCGAGTTATTAGGCTTCGTCGCTTAAGGTATGATGCCGCCTGTTTTTGAAGTGCCTGAATTACCTAAACCTGATAAAGGCAATTTATCCACGAAAATCACGAAGTCCACGAAATAAAATCAGCTGCTTCGAGCCGTGAGTTCATTTATGGAATTTTGTTTTCTTTGTGTTTTTTCGTGAATTTCGTGGACAACTGTTTTTTGGAATTTAATTAAGCTATGCGCCCCCTCATCCTCTGTGTTTCCGTGTTGCTCGCTTCGTGCAGCAATTTTTCCAATTACTTGCCTACCTTCACGCCCTATAAAATTGAGATTCGCCAAGGCAATCTCATTACACAAGACATGCGCGACCGCATCAAAGTGGGCATGACACAAGCGCAAGTAAAAGCGGCACTTGGTGCACCGCTTATCAACGATGTGTATCACGCTAATCGTTGGGATTATTTGTACCGCTTCGAGAAGAAAGGCGTTGTGCGTGATGAGCAGCGCCTGACTTTGTATTTTGAACAAGGCGTGTTGTCGCGTATCGACGATGCCACGCCCTTGGCGACATCCGCTGTGACAACGCAGGAGAAAAAATAATGGCAAAACTCAAAGTGGTCATCGCGGGATGCGGCGGACGCATGGGCAAGGTTTTGTTGGAATGCGTGGCGGCGGCGGATGACTTGGTGTTACACGCCGCACTGGAACATGCAGGTAGTGCCTTGTTGGGTAACGTCGTCAGCGATAGCGTGAAAATCAGTGCCGACATCGAAACCGCATTGCAAGGCGCGGATGTGCTCATCGACTTCACCCGCCCAGAAGGCACCATGCATCACCTCGCTATCTGCCGTAAACACAAGGTGAACATGGTGGTTGGCACGACAGGTTTGGACGCGCAACAAAAAGCCCAACTCGGCGCAGGCGCGCAAGAAATCGGCATTATGTTTGCGCCCAACATGAGCGTCGGTGTGAACCTCATCTTCAAATTGCTGGAGACCGCCTCGCGCGTTCTCGACAAGGGCTACGACATCGAGATCATCGAAGCGCATCACCGTCATAAGGTAGATGCGCCCTCGGGCACCGCATTGGGCTTGGGTGAAGTCGTCGCCAAGACATTGGGGCGCGACCTTTCCAAAGTGGCGGTATACGGCCGCGAAGGTGTCACCGGCGAACGCGATCCCTCCACCATCGGCTTCGCCACCGTGCGCGGTGGCGACATCGTCGGCGACCACACCGTGCTCTACGCAGGCATTGGCGAACGCATCGAAATCACTCACAAAGCCAGCAGCCGTGCCACCTTCGCGTTAGGCGCATTACGCGCCGCACGCTTCCTCAAAGCCAACAAGGCGGGGATGTATGACATGCAGGACGTACTGGGGTTGAAGTAACGTGACAGCGGTGTAGGCCCAGCTGCGTATGTCGCGTTATGGATACTCAATATCCTGTTCATTCCCCGCGTAAAAATCCTGCATTTCGGCGACGATGGTTTTAACTCGCGTTTTGCCGAGTATTTTTTTGATGATGGTGGGCTGTAATTGCGTCATGCGTTCTTGCATGATGGGGTGAAATTCGGCGGGAACTTTTTTGAGTAATTTTGCCCAGCTTTTTTCTACATCGGGTTGCAATTCACGCACCCGTTTCACCAAGGCTTCCACCTCTTTTTGCCCGAGTCGCGCCACGATGCGGCCATCGCCTGCGATGCCAAATATCACGGCGATGGTGATGACCGCGCTGGCGTCCAATTCGGTGTCTTTGATAACGGCTTCGGAATTGTGTTTGCGTAGCCACAGCGCACACTGAATGACTTGTTGATTGTGTTGACGGTCTAGCCACTCGTTGTTAAACACGTTATCGCCCGTCCAGTTTGCAGCGGGGTCGGCACGACATAGCTCAACGAACAAAGTTTTCAAATTGCGTTGCTGAATGAAGGCATCGTTTTCAAAATCTGACACGAAGGTGACGTAGGGCAGCACGGACAGTTCTTTGATGTGGCGGAAGCCTTGCTGAAAAATGTGTTCGGCGCCGTGCAGCAAAAGAAAATCCAATTTAGCCGCGTCACTGGGTGCAATTTGCGCTTGGCTGATGCCTAGCGAAATGCAACCTAGGGTGAGATAAAACGCTTCTTGCAGTCCGTCGGCGGTGCGCTCGTTGGTAAATTTTTTGGCGACCAGTAGGGTGATGCCGCATAGTTCATCGAACAACTCTGCGGCTTGCTCGCCGTGTTGCGAGCGTAGGGCGAGTGCATTCAGCGCTTGCACTAATTGCGGGGTGCGCGCGCTGAACTGGCTAATTTGCATAGGGGTTGAAGGATTCACGTGCGGTTCACGAGAAAATGTCTTCGCCCAAACTGGGGCGACTGCGTTTTTTCGGTGCGGTGCTAATGGCTTTGCTAGGGACTTGCTTGCGCAGGCGAATCAGCAATTCTTTAGTGGTGCGACCCATTGCGTATTCGTGCTCTCTATCTTCGTCTTCGTTATCCATTTCTTCATCGTTGCTAATTTCTTCCACTTTGGCCATCAATTGATTGGTGCCAGGTTGCCAGTCGGGGAAAATTTCAAACAGCACGCGATCCCACGCTTCTTCATCGGTGTTGGCGATTTCCATCACCAGTGGAATCACGTCATGGTCGGAGGTGGTTTGTCCGCTGCGGTGCGCGCCGAGGTTGTGAATGTCATTCGCAATCTCGATGATTTCTTCCACGGCGGTGGAGAACAATACCGCGAAAGCCGTTGTGCCCCAATCGGTCGCCAGCGCTTCATGCAACAATTCTGCGCGGCGGTCGGCATCGTCGGTGGCAAAAATCATGCCGTGAATGTGCGCGAACAAAGATTCTGCCAATACTTCTGGTTCGTCTTCAATGCTGTCGTCATCCCACATGGCGGCGAAATACGCCAAGCTATCTGCCCAAGCTTTGGCGGGGATAAGCAGGGTGGCTAAAGACATTTTTCCGCCATCAAATGCGGATAGATGTAGCGATGCCACATGCGGCTCTAAGGTGCTCAATACTTCGACCACCGCTAGGTCGCCTAATTTCTCGGCGGTTTCGCTGATGGCTTCTTCCGCATGCTCGGTCGAACCTGCCAGCACCAACTCAGTCACTTGAAGGCGGATGGCGGGCAGATTGCTTGATTCACTCATCGCCGTCTCCGCGTGAATCAAACAAGCCTTCCACTTCTTCGCTGGTATCAAATTGATCTTCATCTTCCTCATCGTTGTCGCTGTCTTCATCTTTTTGTAGCGCGTCGAGTGAGTGGTCGTCGTCTTTCCAGCGATTACGGTTGTTAAACAAAAACGCGGTGAGGATGGCTTTACGTGCCAGTTGTGGATTGCTGGCTTCAACCGCCGCCAACGCGTTGATCGCTTCCGCGCTGGTGCCCGCCACCATTTTGATAAGGGCTGCCGCGTCGCCTTCTTCATAGTTTGCACACTGCGCAAATAATCCAGCGGGGTCGTTGAATTTTAATTTTTCGACCAAGGCAAACGCCAGTAAATTGACATCGTCATACTCTGCGCCGTTGGCGTACTCGCTCAATAACGACTTAATCACGCGCTCGTAATTTTTACGATCAGGCGGTTCGCCCAAGGTGTCTTCAATTTGCACGCCCAGTTCGCGCGATTGATAAGCAAATTCAGGATGGATATTTTTCATGGTGCTTTCTTCTTTAATAAATTAGTGAGTGATGCTGATGCCGCAACGAATAAACAATGCCGTCCACAATGCCTCCGCCTCCACTGCGGAATCCAGCACGATGCGGTTGTTCAAGCTGCTGTGATACGCCGCACGTTTGGCCGGATCGGACAACACTTCATAAGCCTGCTGAATGGCATGGAAGCGTAGCGCCGCACTGGCGCTGGGATTGCGGTCGGGATGGTGACGCATCGCCAAGGCGCGAAACGCCTTCTTGATGTCTTCCGTGGTGGCGTTGGGTGAAACGCCAAGAATGTTGTAGGGGTTGTCCAAATCAATGCCTCCTGTGAACCGCGCATTTTACCTTTTTAGCTTTGCGCGGGTAGACATTGAATTGAGGTGAAGCGCTGCTGCTGTAATCGGAAGTAGTAGCGTGCCTTATATAAAAAGCATTTTTAGCCCAATTAAAACCAGCACGATGCCGCCAAAAATTTCCGCCTTACTTTCCAGCCACGTGCCGCTGCGTTTGCCGATCAGTACACCTGCCCAACTGAATGCGAATGTCGTCACTCCGATGATGAGACAGGCAAGCCATGCTTCCACGTCAAGCAACGTCAGGCTGAAGCCAGCGGCCATGGCGTCGATACTGGTGGCAACGGCGAGGACGAGCATCATCTTGTGGGTGATAGCGGAGATGTCTTCTTCGATACCTTCTTGCATGCCTTCGTAGATCATCTTTGCGCCGATCAAAGCCAGTAATCCAAAGGCGATCCAGTGCGCGTAGGCATCGACCCATCCCAGCACGCCTCGACCACCGAGGTAGCCGATGAAGGGCATCAAGGCTTGGAATGTGCCGAAGTAAAGCCCGGCTTTCAATCCCAGTCCTTTGATGTTGCCTTTGGAGCCGAGTCCGATGGAAACGGCGAATGCATCCATGCTGAGTGCGATGGCTAATACGATGACTTCGAACATATGCAGTGAATCTCCAATCAATTTGATTTTGTCATTCCCGCGTAGGCGGGAATC
>JABFSI010000047.1 GCA_013140695.1 Sideroxydans sp.
GCACGACGCAAAATCTGACGGCTACAGCCAGCTGGAGTGCTGGCACACCAGCGGTGGCAACCGTGTTGGCGACAGGTCAAGCCACTTCGGTCGCGGCGGGTTCGACAGCAATTACGGCCGCCGCGAGTGGCGTGTCGGGCAGTGCCGCACTCACGGTGACGGCGACGGCGACTAAACAATTGGCTTCCATCAGCGTGACCCCCGCAGCAGCCAGCATCAATACAGGCACAACCCAGCAATTAACTGCGACGGGAAAGTACACAGACAACACGACCGCCGATTTGACGTCGAGTGTGACGTGGGTGTCGTCGAATTCGACACTGGCGGCAGTGAATAGCAGTGGGCTAGTGAATGCCGTGGCGGTAGGCAATTCTGTAAGCGTGACGGCGAGTATGGGGGGGACAAGTGCGACTAGCACTCTTAATGTCACCGCACCTGCCGACGCCTTGACAGCCTTGGTGATTGCAGCTGGGCAGCCTTTTGTATATATGGGGCAGCGCACCAGCCCCACCACTTGGGTTAGCGGCAACTTTGCGAATGGAACAGGCACGAGTCCTTATCCTGCCGCATTAACCATCTCTGCCTGTACACCCGCTAATGCAGCATCAATAGATGCCACGGGTCTGGTGGTGGGAAATGCGTTTGGCACTTGCACGATTACCGCGCATTCGGGTGCAATCAGTTCGGCACCTGCCACGCTGACCGTGGCGATTCCGTATTTGCTATCTATCCAAATTGCGCCTGCCACGGTTTCACTCGCGGCTGGAACAAGCCTGCAATTGTCCGCCACAGGTACGTTCCAAGACGGCTCACAAAAAGACATTACAAACACCCTGACTTGGTCATCCAATAACCTAGGAGTTGCTACCGTGGTTTCCAATTCAGGCCTAGTGACGGGAGTAGCAGGTGGAACGGCAACCATTTCGGTCAACGCGCTACTGCCTGCGGCAAATCCCATCATTAGCCTCCCAACGATGACGGTGACAGTCCCTGCTTCTGCACCTATGCAAAGCACCGCAGCACAACCGTTGGTGTGGGACAACACTATCTCGGATAGCAGTCTGCATGCGGATTGGAAGACGACTACCTATGCGGTTAATGCTTTCCACAATAATTCGATTGCGGTGGGGTGCTATTGGTACTTGATGTACAACCCGATAGCCCAAATGCAAGTTCAGGAATACAGCTGCGCGCAAAGTTTGGTGAAATTTGATGTGAGCGCGCTTGCTGGCAAAACAGTGATGAGCGCTACCCTCAAGCTCACCACCGGCGTGACGGGCGTGGGGACTGTGCCGCGCAGTTGGTATGTGCATGCCTTGGCGGCTCCTTGGTCTGGCACTTCAGTGACTTGGAAAAATGCGCCGAGTACTTATTATGTGGCCTCTGCGTCCAATTGGAATCCACCCACCTCTGTGGGACAAATCTACAACATTGATGTGACTAACACGGTTCGCAATTGGGTGAGTGGTGCGTGGCCGAATAACGGTTTTTCAATGGGCATCAATGATGTGTCGTTCCCCTATCAAATCTCACTAGATGCATTTGAGTTTTACAGCAGTGAAGCGGGGGCAGCGTATGGGCCGCAGTTGATTGTGGTCGCGCAGTAATCTACTTAAGTACAGACAATAAAAAAAACGCACGGACAAGCCGTGCGTTTTTTTATGACTAAAGAAGGTCTGATTAAGTTGTCATTCCCGCGAAAGCGGGAATCCAGCGTTTTTATCAAGAAGGCTTTGTCCTTGCTTTGCAAGGAAATTTATTTTGTTGACTGGATTCCCGCTTTCGCGGGAATGACAGAGTGAGACTTAATCAGACCTTTCCTAAACTAAATCTCTAACCTTACTTATGCGTTTCAATCATCTCCAGTGGTTCAGTGCTTTCCGCTGTGTAGATTTCGCGTGGGCGTGAACGACGACGTGAGTTGCGCTCACGTGTTTCTGGTATAGCTGAAACCACAGCAACTGCTTTGCTAGGATCAGTTTCAATCATGGTCAAACCCGCACTGCTCAAATCTACAGGCGTTTCGGTAGCCACTGCTTTGACGACTGCTTTAACTACGGGGGCAGCGACTTCAGTCACGGGTGACATGCTGTCTGGATAGCACACGACCTCTCTAGGGCTGACACGCTTCATAGAGTCAGGATAGGCCACGTATTCAGAGGGGCGCACTGTTTTGGGACGTGCTGTTTCAATAGTGGGTGCAGCAACGTTGTCCGTCGACAAGAGCGAATCCACTCCGCCATTTTCGTTACCTGTCGTCGCTTTGGAATCGTTACGTTCCCGTTCACGACGACCGCCGCGACGGCCACGCTTACGACCACTGCCTTCACGATTCGCTTCTTCACCTTGCTCGCCTGCGATAACTGGCTTCACTGTTTCCAGTGCGGGCTTGGGTTCACGTGGCTCACGAGGTTCACGCGGCGGACGGGGGGGACGTTCGTTACGAGTAGCAGGTTGTTGTGTGTCTTTGTTTGCGTTGTCCGCTTTGGGCGCGTCATCACGATCGCGGCGTTGCTTGCCACCTTCACCGCGTTCACGACGTTGGCGATTACCACCTTCGCTACGCTCACTCTTTTCGCCACGTTCACGATTGCCACGGTCGCGACTGTTTCGATTGCCTTTCGCGGGTGTGGCAGGTTTGGTTGGCTCGCTTGCGCCGCCCAAAGATTTGAACCATCCCACCAAGCTACTGATGAGGGAAGTCTTCTCTTCTTCTTTAACGACGTGTTTGGGCGCAGCTTGTGCAGGCGTGATGCCTTTTACGGCGGCTTGTGCGCGCGGTGCAGTTTTTGCATCTTGCGCAGTTGCGGTCACGACTTTTTCTTCTGGCTTCTCGACCAGCTTGTAGCTGGCTTGCAGGTGGTCAGCGGTGATGTCGTCCATGCGCAAACGGTTCACCGTGTAATGCGGTGTCTCCATGTGCGGATTAGGAATCAACACGACGCTCACCTTAAAGCGTGATTCGATGCGATGGATGTCGGCGCGTTTTTCGTTCAACAAGAAAGTGGCAACATCAACAGGCACTTGGGCGTGGATGGCCGCGCTACTGTCCTTCATGGCTTCTTCTTGGATGATGCGTAAGATGTTTAATGCAGAAGATTCGGTGCCACGAATATGCCCAATACCGTTACAGCGTGGGCAGGTCGTGTGGTTGCCTTCTTCCAAGCTAGGTGCCAAACGTTGACGCGATAGCTCCAACAAACCGAAGCGAGAAATCTTCGCGGTCTGGATGCGTGCACGGTCAAAGTGCAAGGCATCGCGCAGACGGTCTTCCACGGCGCGTTGGTTTTTGGTCGCTTCCATGTCGATGAAGTCGATGACAACCAGTCCACCTAAGTCGCGCAAGCGCAATTGACGCGCGATTTCATCTGCGGCTTCCAAGTTGGTATTCAACGCGGTTGATTCAATGTCGCTACCGCGTGTAGAACGCGCAGAGTTGATGTCGATGGCGGTGAGCGCTTCGGTATGGTCAATCACGATAGATCCGCCGGAAGGCAGATTCACCTGACGTGCATGCGCAGACTCGATTTGATGCTCAATTTGGAAGCGTGAAAACAGCGGCACATCGTCGTGATAACGCTTAATGCGATCCACGTGATCCGGCATCACCGTACCCATGAAGGCCTGCGCTTGTTCAAAAATATCGTCGGTGTCGATGAGGATTTCGCCGATTTCTGGGTTGAAGTAATCGCGGATGGCGCGTACCACCAAGCTGCTTTCCAGATAAATCAGTGACGGCGCTTTTTCAGACTTGGACGCACCATCAATTGCATCCCACAGTTGATTGAGGTAGTTCAAGTCCCATTGCAATTCTTCCGCATTGCGACCGATACCTGCGGTACGCGCGATGATGCTCATGCCTTTCGGCACGTCGAGTTGCGACAAAACATCACGCAATTCGTTGCGATCTTCGCCTTCGATGCGACGTGACACGCCGCCACCGTTGGGATTATTGGGCATCAAAACGATGTAGCGACCCGCCAAGCTGATGTAGGTGGTAAGGGCTGCGCCTTTGTTGCCGCGTTCGTCCTTCTCCACTTGAACCAGGAGTTCTTGGCCTTCTTTTAGCGCTTCCTTGATAGAGGAGCGGCTATTAGCGCCTGATTGGTAATACTGGGGAGCGACTTCTTTGAAAGGAAGGAAACCGTGGCGGGTGCCACCGTATTCGACGAAACACGCTTCGAGACTAGGCTCGATGCGGGTGATGATGGCTTTGTAGATGTTGCTTTTGCGTTGTTCTTTACCAGCGGTTTCAATGTCGAGGTCAACTAGTTTTTGACCATCCACAATGGCGACGCGAAGTTCTTCTGGCTGCGTCGCATTAAATAACATGCGTTTCATTTTTATTCTCCCGCGCTCTGACACGGGCAAGGCAAAGCTACGCGCCGTTTAGCGCGCGAGAAATAGGATGTTTGGGTTGTGAGGCCTACGATTGTCCAAGTGATTATTCTCGTTATTAGCTTGTTGTATCTACGTGTTGCCAAAAAAACAGGGCAACACGTTAAAATTTTTTCTGCTTGATGCTTCGAGCGCGCAAATCAATTACCATCACTGCTTGTTTTCGGTGAGTGAGTTAACCGAGCGGGGCTGCTTCGTAGGCGGCTTGATTGCCTGCCCTAGGTTGGACGGGGAAAAATTAACATCCCGTTTAACGAAGGCGCACACGCGAGGCGCGGAGTATATTCAAAATGAGTGGTTTGAGCAAAGAATCCGTCACTTGGGTCGAAATAGATGAAGGAAGCGAAGGTCAGCGCATCGACAATTTCCTTTTCAAGCACCTGAAAGGCGTTCCCAAAAGTCATATCTACCGGATCTTGCGTGGTGAAGTGCGGGTCAACAAGAAACGTATCGACCAGACCTATCGTCTCCAGATGGGCGATTTGTTACGCATCCCGCCCATACGAGTGGCTGAAAAGCCCGAGGCGGAGTACGTCCCCGCCACCGAATTCCCTATTTTGTTTGAGGACGAAGCACTCATTGCCATCAACAAACCGGCCGGAACAGCGGTGCATGGCGGTAGCGGGGTGAGCTTTGGCGTGATCGAGCAAATGCGCAGCGCACGTCCGCAAGCCAAGTTCCTAGAGTTGGTTCACCGGCTAGACCGCGAGACATCGGGCGTATTGCTGATTGCCAAGAAGCGTTCGGCTTTGGTTGCCATGCATGAAATCATGCGAGAAGGGAACAGCGACAAGCGTTACCTGACCCTGGTCTTGGGGCAATGGAAGAATGCCAAGCAGCACGTCAAGCTGCCGCTGCACAAATTCGACACCCCACAAGGTGAGAAGCGTGTGATGGTGCGCGAGGATGGACAGGCATCTCACACCATCTTCACCATTATTAAGAGCTATGCAGAAAGCACCTTGCTAGAAGCGCAACTCAAGACCGGGCGTACTCACCAGATCCGCGTGCATACCTCTCATCTAGGATTTCCCATTGCGGGCGACGACAAATACGGCGACTTCGCTCGCAACAAAGAGTTGATGAAGCAAGGGCTTAAGCGCATGTTCCTACACGCCCATACTATCGCCTTCAATCATCCTTTGACGGGCGAGCCCTTGAGCATCACCGCACCGTTGGCGCCAGAGTTGCAGAAATATCTGGATAGATTGGACGTGCAGTAATCGCTAAACTTGTCCTGCGTATTTTTTGACTTACTAGTGTAAGTCGTTGTGCTACTATCAAAACCATTCAAATACCTAAACGTTATTCAGGAGTCAATCATGATTGTCACCGTGTCCGAAAAAGGTCAGTTGGTTATCCCCGCTGAAATACGCAGGTTGCTGGGCATTACGCCAGGTACGCGCTTGAATGTATTGCCCGATGCGAGCGGATTTAGAGCATTGGTGGATGACGCTAGAAAAACAAAGAGTGCGGCGGATTGTGTTGGCATTGCGTGCTATACGGGCAAGGCGATTTCGATTGAGGAAATGGATGCGGCAAAATTCGCGAACAAGCCATGATTGCGCTCGACACCAACATTCTGGCTAGGCTAGTAACCAATGATGACCCGCGTCAGACTCGGCAAGTCGTTGAGCTGATTGATGCGGGCGATGCTTTATTTGTGCCGCTTACGGTGATGCTGGAGTTGGAGTGGGTTTTGCGCGGTGCATATACATTGGAGAAGCCGGCCATTGTTAAGTCATTCGAAGCGTTGCTGTCGGTGCGCAATATCAGCTATGAGAGGCAGGCGGATATTCAGCAAGCGCTTCTTCTTTATCAGACTGGTTTTGATTTCGCTGATGCGCTACACCATGCCAGCTCGACGGGCTGTCTTGCGCTGGCAACCTTCGATAAGAGGTTTGGGAAATTAGCGGTCAAAGCAAAGTTGAAGCCGCAGGTGCTTGATCTCAATTTGAAATAGATTCTCTTTTGTCGCTGTATTGAGCAGGACATCGCCTTTAATAATTCGCACTTCACCTTATGGCGCACCCAAAAAACGCACAATCTGCCTATTCCGAACGCGCCTTACTGCTCACCCTTGCGGGCATCCAGTTCAGTCACATTCTCGATTTCATGATCATGATGCCATTGGGGCCGATGCTGATGCGGGAGTTGGGAATCACCACTCACGAATTCGGATTGCTGGTTGCGTCGTATAGTTTTAGCGCCGCTGTGTCGGGATTGTTGGCAGCAACGTTCGTTGATCGGTTCGAGCGCAAGCGACTCATACTCGTTGTGTTCTTATTATTTGGATTGGCGACGCTGGCGTGTGGCCTAGCGCCTAGTTACGCCACGCTCATCATCGCGCGCGGGTTGGCGGGGGCGTTCGGCGGGGTATTGGGGGCATTGGTACAGACCATCATTGGCGATACCATCCCGTTCGCACGTCGAGCCAAGGCAAGTGGAACGGTGTCTGCCGCCTTTTCTTTCTCTACGGTGGCGGGTGTGCCGCTCTCTTTATGGTTGGCGAGTCACTTTCAATGGCGTGCGCCTTTCATCTTCATCGTAGTCTTGGTCGCTATCTTCATGGTGGTCGCGGTGCGTGTCTTGCCAGAGCTGCGTCATCACTTGAGTCAAGAGAAGCAGGCCCATCCGTTTTCAGCGCTATTCGCGGTGATGCGGGATGCTAACCATTGGCGCGCGATGATGTTGTCGGCGCTCATCATCTTCTCTGGCTTTACCGTCATCCCTTACATCACGGTGTATGCGGTGAACAACATCGCTATCAGTCAGCACGACATCGCTTACATTTACCTGGTGGGCGGGGCGGCCACCTTGGTGACGGCACGTCTCATCGGGCATTGGGCGGATGTGGCAGGCAAAGTTCGTGTCTACCGCATTGTCGCATTGGCTGCGATGGTCCCGCTGTTGGCGGTGACGCAGATCGAAACCGCTTCATTGGGGTGGTGGCTGGTCTGCACGACCTTGTTCTTCGTGCTCATCTCTGGGCGGTTCATCCCCGCGATGGCGATCATCACTTCGGCGGCACAGCCAAAACTGCGCGGCACATTTATGTCACTCAACGGCACGGTGCAGTCGCTGGCGATGGGATTGGCAGCCACCTTGAGCGGATTCATCATCACACAGGATGCTTCGGGGAACATCATCGGATATGAGAACGTCGGATATGTCGCCATCGTCGCCAACATCATCGCTATCTGGTTCGTTTCTCGCATCGTGATGCACGACGCTCATCCTAATCTGCCGGACGTCACGCCCAAATAAGTCGCTAATCTTTTCCGAGTGCTTGCCGATAGTTCAGTTGTAATGAATGTGAGGAGGGTGTCATGCGCTATGTATCGGATGTAAAGCCAGTGGTAACGGGGGCGAATTCCAGCCTCGTGCCTAGCTTGTCATCCGTGCATGCGGTGAAACCGATCCATTCTCGTGAGCAGGCGGTCTTTTTAGTCACCTCACTGCATCATAATCATCCTAAAGAGTCGGTAGAGACGGATAAACAGCCTGTAACAAGATTGCCCGTGGAAGACAGGCGCAAAGCCTGTCGCCGTATTCACAATCAAAAAGTGCTGATCGAATTACGATCCGGTGTGGATAGGCGCCATCATGATCTTCTGGGTGGGCATGCCGTCGAACATGTCGACGAAAAAGCCTGAATTATTTTTTCGCCCGAGTCAGAAATACGGTTACTTCTTCACGGTCGTGGTAGAGCTGCTTGGTTTCCAAGCGATAGCGCACTCCCTTTGCGTTGAGCGCGGTGCGTATCGAACCCAGTGCGACTTGCAATGCTTCGACACGCTTCTTCATGGGTAGCTTTAGATTGAAGATGGCGTGCATGGTGTGCCCACCTATGAACCACTCGGTCACCAATGTCGCTACGCGTTGCGGTTGCTCCACCATGTCACATACCATCCAATCTACCGTTTTGGGGGGGCGGAATTTGAAGCCGTCTTGACGTAGATGTTTGATATTCGGGTGTGTGGCAGCAGCGCCTTTGAGCGGGCCGTTATCTACCGCAGTCACATTCAAGCCACGTTGTACCAATTGCCATGTCCAACCACCGGGCGCTGCGCCTAAATCGACGGCGGTCATGTGTGGCTTAAGCCACAGCGCTTGTTCTTTTTTATCCAAAAATACTTCAAATGCTTCAGCCAGTTTCAAATACGAACGGCTGGGCGCGTCGTTCACCATGCTCACGCGCTGGATGCCATTGAGTGCGCTGTTGCTGTTGTCTGGATTGCTGGTGGCGATGAATGCGCGTTGCTCATTGGGGAAAAAGATGTGCAAGCGCGGCAAGCTAGGGTCATCAACTAAACGTGCTGTCTCGCGCAGTGCCTCTTCCAGCAAGGGTTGAAAACGCTTGGTAAAGCCCGATAGCGTTTTGCCATCGTTGGTGTCGGGCACTTCCAGATAGAGCGCGCTAAATTTTTCGGGCACATCAGGAATTGCGGCGAGTAGGGGGCTCAGACGGTCACGCTCCGGCAGGTCAGCCACCTCGCTGTGGAAGGTTAACAACTGGCGTACGAAAGTGAGCTGTTTGTAGGTCAGTTTTGCCTTGCCTTGCAGCACCAGAAAGCCGCTGTTTTCATCAGCTTCTATGACTTTGGCTTGAGTCTCTTCGATACAGTCGCGTTCAAAGCCAGGGCGGCAGTAAATGAGCCAAGCGGGGAGGGTGGGATCAATCATGGGTAGGCGCGGAATCTTGGTAAGTGGATATGCCAGCGGATAGCCGCTAGACGGATGATAACGATGACTAGCATCGCGGCGATTAAAGCTAGGTTGTGAGCCATACCGAAATGGTCAAGTGCAATGAACAGCAGCGCGCCGACTAGTGCCGCAGTGGCATAGATATCGGTGCGAAAAATGAGCGGAACTTCGTTGCATAGAATGTCGCGGATGACGCCACCGAACACGCCTGTGATGACCCCCATCAAGGCCGCGATAAACCAATGTACCTGCAAACTCATCGCCACGCTGGTGCCGATGACGGTGAATAGGGCGAGGCCGACCGCATCGGGCAACAGGAAGAAGTTCTTGGGAATGCGGATTTTCTTTTCGAGATAAAAAGTCAGCATGGCCGCAGCAATGCCCACCACGACATAGATAGGGTCGTGAATCCAATACACAGGCAAGCGCCCTAGCAAAATATCACGCACCGTGCCGCCGCCAATGCCCGCGATCACCGCGATGGTCGCCACGCCAAACAAATCAAGCTCGCGGCGTTGGGCTTCCAGCGTGGCGGTGATGGCACACACGCCAACCGCGCATAGATCAAGGATGTAAATCAGGCTCATGGTTTGGAAGGGGGCGGAATTAGGCATCAAACGGCCGCGCATTATACGGGTCAGATAGCGCTCCGCTTTAGTCCTTTTGTGAATTATGGGAATGCCTTGTATGCGCCCCATTTTGCTGGAATTAGAGTTTGTTTTCGCTATACACTGCGCACGGCTCAAGCAGCCTGCTTGAGCGTCCATCCGCTTCACTCGTTTTATCAATTAGAGGGAGAACCATCAAATGAAAAAGACTTTACTAGCTACGTTGGTGTTGGGTTTGTTTGCTGCGCCGAGTTTTGCGGCGGATGTGGTGAAGATTGCGTTGACGGGCCCGTTCAGTGGGGGCTCTGCGCCGATGGGGACGTCGATGCGCGATGGCGCGAAATTAGCGATTGCGGAAATCAATGCGGCAGGCGGCATTGACGTAGCGGGCAAGAAAATGCCTATCGAAATTATCGAACGCGATGACGAAGGCAAGAATGAACGCGGCGCGTTGGTGGCGCAAGAATTAGCGTCGATGGAAGATTTGTCGGGCGTGATTGGCACGGTGAATACCGGCATCGCCTTGTCAGGGGATAAACATCTGCAAGAGAAAGGCATCACTAAAATCATCACCCCCGCAGCGGGGTCGGCGTCGATGACGCAGTGGGCAAATAAAGCGGATAAGCCAGGCGTGCCTAATTTGTCTATTTTCCGTTTCGCTGCCCATGACGGTATTCAAGCGGCGATGGTGGTGGAAAGCGCCATCAAGCAAAAATTCACCAAGGTGGCCATCCTGCATGACGCGACGAACTATGGTGTGTCGGGGCGTGACGATTTGCTTGCGCAAATTAAAGCGCAAGGCGACAAGTTGCATGTAGTGGCCACGGAAAAATTCAACGTAGGCGATAAAGATATGACCGCGCAATTGTTGAGTGCTAAAGCCGCAGGCGCACAAGCAATTTTGATTTGGGGGATTGGCCCCGAGCTGGCTGCGGTGGCAAACGGTTTAGCTAAAGTGGAAATGAAAACGCCGCTGATTGGCGGCTGGACATTGTCCATGTCTAACTTTATCGACAACGCAGGCAAGAATGGTAACGGCGCATTGATGCCACAAACCTTTATTGAAGAAGCCGCATCCACCCGCGCGAAAAGCTTCATAAACGGCTACTACAAAACTTACAACGTGACGCGTATTCCATCACCTGTTTCCGCTGCGCAAGGATATGACGCAGTGTATTTATTTGCCGCTGCGGTGAAGCAAGCCAAGAGCACCAACACCGTCAAAATTAAAGAGGCACTGGAAGATTTACAAGAACCCGTTAAAGGCGTGATTGCCACTTGGAAACATCCGTTTAGCAAGTGGGACCCCGCGAATGTACAAACCCACGAAGCGTTCCGTCGTGAGAATGCCGTGATGGGGATGGTGAGTGATGGTCGCGTGGTGTTTGCGGACAAAGCCGACATGAAACGCGAAGCCAAAGAAGAAAAGAAAGACGAAAAAAAAGGCGCTAAACAGGGTGATAAAAAAAGCGCCAAGTAACAGCACGAAGTTTTGATTAAATCTAGATTACCCATTAGAGCGCCATCCCTTGTAGGAGGCCGATTTATCGGGCGATAGTTGCTTAAAAATATCTATCGCCCGATGCACCCGCAAGGGGAAGGCCGTGGCTGTAAGGGGCTAGCGCCCCAACACCACACGTTCAGTCGGGTTCCCACGAAATCAAAGTGTTCAAATTGCACTTTAGGTTAAGGAATTTCTGATTAAATCCACAATCGTCATCCCGGTGCAAGCTGGAATCCAGTGGGTTTAATTAAGCATGCCGTTCCATCAGTCTGTTGCACGGCATGTTTTTTGACTGGACACCGGCCTGCGCCGGTGTGCCGACTTAATCAGAGATGCCCTAATGAACTATCTGGGTTTAATTTATTCGTGATGATTCATGTCTTTCGAGGACAAATATTTTTTGTATGTTGAATAAATGGCGGGGCTGTCCCGCCATTTGTTTACTTAATTTTGGTGTTCCCTATGGATACTTCAATCATCCTTCAAATGGTGGTAAGCGGCGCTTTTATGGGCTTGGTGTATGCCCTTATCGCTTACGGCTTTCAACTCACATTTGCTACCAGCAAGAGCATCAATTTTGGGCAAGGCGAATTGGTCATGCTGTCGGCTTTTTTTAGTCTCACTTTGCTCAATCTGGGATTGCCGTATTGGTTGATGGTGCCGGGTGGACTGTTGTTTGGCGCCGCATTGGGCTTGGTGGTTGAGCGTGCGGGTGTGCGCTTGGCACTGGAACAAAAAAGTGAGGGTTGGATTCTGCTCACCATTATTCTCGGTCTATTGGGGTTTTCAGCTGCAGAAAATATCTGGGGCCGTGACGACCGTCCATTTCCCACCCCCATCTCGGCGGATGCCCTGCATGTGTTCGGTATCAACATCACACCGTTAGAAATTTCTGTCGCCATTGGCGTATTTTTAGTGATGGGCGCGGTGGAATTATTCAAGCGCAAAACGTTGATGGGTAAAGCCTTTGAAGCGGTATCGGCTGACCGCGATGCGGCCGAGCTGATGGGGATATCCGCCACGCGCACCATTATGTTGTCGTATGGCTTGTCGGGCATGGTGGCGGCGATGGCAGGTATTCTTATTTCGCCGATTACCACCGTGGGGCCGACAATGGCTTCTGCGCTTATTCTTAAGGCTTTCGCGGTGGCGGTGGTGGCGGGCTTGGACTCGGGTTTTGGGGTGGTGCTGATTGGCATTTTCTTGGGCGCATTGGAAAGCCTCACCAGTTTTTATTTGGGCAGTGGCTGGCGTGAAGCGCCGGGATTGGTGCTGTTGATATTGGCACTCGCAGTGCGTCCCAACGGTGTGTTTGGTAAATCAACTATGCGTAAGGTGTAAGGGTTTTTGGAGGCGTTGGGAAGGTGGATTTTGTCATTCCAGCACAAGCCGGAATCCAGCGACAAAAACAATTCCGCGAAGCGGACAAAACCAAGTTTTCGTTCCACTTACATGGGACTTATTTAATTGTCTGGATTCCGGCCTACGCCGGAATGACGGATTTTTCAAAATATGGAATGGGGATTTATGACATGTTGAAACGATTCCTCTTCATTCGTGGTGCAGAAATAATTGCGTTGCTATCACTGGCTTCTATTCCTTTGTTCGTGAGCAATTCCTATGCGTTGGGTCTGCTCACTTTGTTGGCGATTTACGGCATCTTGCTCATTGGGCTGGATGTCACGGTGGGTTATCTGGGGCAAGTGAATCTGGCGCAGGCTGCCTTCCTCGGCTTGGGGGCGTATGCGGCGGGCATCTGCGTCACCACCTTTGGATTGGGCATGTTGAGCGCGCTCGGTGTGAGTTTGTTGGTAGGACTTTTGCTCGGCGGCCTGCTTGCTTTTCCGGCCTTGAGATTGGACGGCCCGCAGTTTGCCTTGGCTACTTTAAGTTTCTCGGCACTCGCCACTACCGTGCTGAATGAGTGGGAGGGACTGACTGGCGGCGCACAAGGTTTATCGCTAGATCGTCCTCTGTTATTCGGCATATTGATGGATGCGAAAGCGTTTTATTGGCTGTGCTTTATCTTCCTCGCACTGGTGTGGTTGCTGATGCGCAATTTGCTGGCATCGCAGTGGGGACGGGCATTTGAAGCACTACGCGACAGCGCCATCGCGACCGACGCAATGGGTGTCGGCACGTATCGGCATAAGGTGGCGGGCTTCGCGTTAGGCTCGGCGCTGGGTGGGTTAGCAGGTGGCTTATATGCGTTCAACTTTCAGTATTTGCAACCGCAAAGTTTCACCTACGACTTAATGGTGATTTTGTTGTTGGGTGTGGTGTTAGGCGGGCGCAAGAGTTTGTGGGGCGCATTTTTTGGCGCATGTCTCATCGTGTTGCTGCCTAATTTGCTGTCCAATCGTTTGCTATTTGAATTGATTTCGGCAGGCGGATTACTCGTCGCAATCGCCGCTGCGTGGCGCGGCTGGTCATCCAGCAAGCGCCTGACTTTTCAAGCCGTCGCCCCCATCATTGCGATGGGCATTTTGGTGGTGGGCGGTTATCTGGTGGAGAACACCGAAAATTGGCGCAAAGCAATTTTTGCCTTGATGTTGTTCTCGGTGGTGGTGGGACTGCCCGATGGTGTGATGGGTTTTGCGGCGCGTTTCTTGAGCCAATTATTCCGCATCAGCCCGAGTGAATTACCGCCCGCATCCAAATTGGAAGATGCGCTACCAACGCGCCAGCACAGCGGCAACACCCTATTGGAACTGCAAAACTTGAAGCGCTACTTCGGTGGTGTGAAAGCCGTGGACGGGGTGTCGATGAAAGTTCGTGCGGGGCAGATACATGGTCTCATCGGTCCCAATGGTTCGGGCAAAAGTACCGCTGTGAATGTTATCTCGGGCTTATATGCGCCGACTTCAGGCGAGATATTGCTGCAAGGCAAAGCATTGCCGCAAGGCAGCTTGTTCAAAGTGGCCCGTGTGGGCGTGGCGCGTACTTTTCAAAACCTACAATTATTTGCCGAGCTTACCGCGCTGGAGAATGTGATGGTCGCCTTGCGTGAGGTGTATCACACGCCACTGCCCTTGGTGTTGTTAGGACTGGCGGGTAAAGAAGAGCAACGCGCGCAAGCCGATGCATTGGCCTTGCTCAAGTTGGTGGGGCTAGAAGCGCAAGCGCGTTCTCGTGCTAAAGATTTAACCTACGGCGCGCAACGCTTTTTAGAAATTGCCCGCGCACTGGCGCGCAAACCCGCGTTGCTGATTTTGGATGAACCCGCCGCAGGCTTGGCGCATCCCGATGTGACGGTGCTGGTGAACATCATCAAGTCGATTCGCGAATGCGGCATGACGGTGATTTTGATTGAGCACCACATGGATGTGGTGAGTGAATTGTGTGATGTGGTGACGGTGTTGGATGGTGGTCAAGTGATTGCAGAAGGCACGCCGAGTGAGGTGAAGCGCAATCCCAAAGTGATTAAGGCCTACCTGGGTGTGGAGAGCGAGGCAGGGTTGCCCGATGCGATGCCTCAACCCGCTTAACGGGCAAGCCCGTTTCCTTCACCCGCGGGGAGAGGGGGCGGGCGAATCGCTATGCGAACGTCGTGTTAATGGATAAGGATAATCATGTTAATCGTTGATAATTTACATGCAGGTTACGGCAACAGCGAAGTGCTGATGGGCGCTTCATTGCAAGTGAAGCAAGGCAGTGTGGTGGCACTTATTGGCGCGAATGGGGCGGGCAAAACGACCACCATGCGCGCTATTTCGGGAATGATTCGCCCCACCCGAGGGGCGGTGATGTTGGATGGTCAGCCCGTACAAGGTCATGGTGCGGCGCGCATTGCCCGTTTGGGGTTGGCGCATTCGCCGGAAGGTCGCAAAGTATTTGGCCCGTTGTCAGTGGAAGATAATTTATTGCTGGGCGCGTTCAATCATCTGCCGCGTTTTTTTGGCTTTCGTGCCAAGGCCGAAATTGAATTGGAACGCGTGTACGAATTATTTCCACGCTTGCGCGAACGCAAAGGACAAGCCGCAGGTACCTTGTCAGGCGGCGAGCAACAAATGTTAGCCATTGGACGCGCACTGATGGCGAAACCAAAAGTCATCTTGCTGGATGAGCCCTCGATGGGATTAGCACCCGTCATCGTGCAGGAAGTATTCAACACCATCCGCCGTCTTAAAGAAGCCGGCATCACCTTGTTGTTAGTCGAGCAATTTGCCAAGAGCGCATTGGAAGTGGCTGACTATGCTTACGTGATGGAACACGGCAATATTGCGGTAGAAGGGACCCCCGCTGAACTCAATCAAAACCAACGCGTGCTGGCCGCCTATCTAGGGTGATAGCCGTTACGCATCTATGCAGTGTTAAACTGCGCCCCCCCAATTTTTGGATGTTGAAATGAATAAACGTTATGACCTAATCGTGTTCGACTGGGACGGCACGGTGATGGATTCCACGGCGATTATCGCCACCTCGATTCAATCTGCCTGTCGCGATTTGGGACTGACCGTGCCCACTGATGAAGCAGCGCGCCATGTGATTGGTA
>JABFSI010000017.1 GCA_013140695.1 Sideroxydans sp.
GCGCGCTATCTCATCACCGACGATGATGTCGTGTTGATGGCTTCCGAGATGGGCGTATTGCCAATCGCGCAAAGCAAGATCGTGAAGAAATGGCGTTTGCAACCAGGCAAGATGTTCCTTATCGACATGGAGCAAGGCCGCATCGTCGATGACGCAGAACTGAAGAAACAGATCGCTACCGCGAAACCCTATCGCAAGTGGATCGAACAATCGCGCTACTTCCTCGACGACATGCCAAAAGTGGCTGACAAGAGCGAAGCGCAGATTAGCCTATTAGATTCGCAACAGGCATTCGGTTACACGCAAGAAGACCTCAAGTTCATCATGCTGCCATTGGCGAGTGCAGGTGAAGAAGCGACGGGTTCAATGGGTAACGATGCTGCATTGCCTATCCTGTCCAGCAAGAACAAGGTGCTCTACAACTACTTCAAGCAATTGTTCGCGCAGGTGACCAATCCGCCGATCGATCCGATCCGCGAAGAGATCGTGATGTCGCTGACTTCCTTTATCGGCCCTAAGCCGAACCTGCTGGGCATCGACGAAACAAAACCTGCATTGCGTTTGGAAGTGCATCAACCCATCTTGTCGCTGGAAGACATGGCGAAGTTGCATGGCATCGACAAGCTCACCAAGGGTCAATACAAATCGCAAGTGCTGGACCTGACCTATGCTGCCAAGAATGGCGCAGCAGGCTGCGAACAAGCCATTGCTGATTTGTGCAAAGCGGCAAACAAAGCCGTTGCGGCAGGCGTGAATGTGCTGATTTTGTCTGATCGTGCGGTGAGTGAAAAACGTGTCGCCATTCCTGCGTTGTTGGCAACCGCAGCTGTGCATCACCATCTCGTTAAAGCAGGTCTGCGTACCAGCACCGGTTTGGTGGTGGAAACAGGTTCGGCACGCGAAGTGCATCACTTCGCTTTGTTGGCTGGCTACGGCGCAGAGGCGGTTTGCCCTTGGTTGGCGTTCGATAGCATCGAGCAATTCGAATTGCCTGCCGGTGTGAGCGCTAAAGATGGTCAGAAACGCTTCATCAAAGGTATCAACAAGGGCTTGCTCAAAGTGATGTCGAAGATGGGTATTTCGACTTACCAATCGTATTGTGGCTCGCAGATTTTTGAAGCGATTGGCCTCAACGCTTCGTTCGTGAAAACGTATTTCACGGGCACAGCGACACAAGTGGAAGGCATTGGTCTGCAAGAGGTCGCTGAAGAGGCGCTGCGTATGCACACAGCCGCGTTCGGCAATGACCCCGTGTTGGAAAATATGCTAGAAGCGGGCGGTGACTATGCTTACCGCACACGCGGCGAAGACCACACATGGACGCCTGACTCCATCGCTAAGCTACAACACGCAACGCGTTCCAACAATTTCAATACCTACAAAGAATACGCCAAGCTCATCAATGACCAGACGCAACGTCAGATGACCTTGCGTGGGTTGTTTGAGATTAAGCCGCTGGGAAAATCCGTTGCGTTGGATGAAGTGGAATCTGCGAAAGAAATCGTTAAGCGTTTCGTTACCGGCGCGATGTCGTTGGGTTCGATTTCCACGGAAGCACATACCACGTTGGCCATTGCGATGAACCGTATCGGTGGCAAATCCAATACAGGTGAAGGCGGCGAAGATCCAAACCGTTTCAAGATTTTGCATGGTGGTGAAAAGCTGTCTGAAATTATCGGCAAGAACCGCATCGAAGCGGATCAAACGATGAAGGCGGGCGACTCTTTGCGTTCGCGCATCAAACAAGTCGCGTCGGGTCGTTTCGGTGTGACGGCAGAGTATTTGAGTAGCGCTGACCAGATTCAGATCAAGATGGCGCAGGGTGCGAAGCCAGGTGAAGGCGGTCAGTTGCCAGGCGGCAAGGTGTCCGAGTACATCGGCAAGTTGCGTCACTCGGTGCCGGGTGTGGGGTTGATTTCTCCACCACCGCATCACGATATTTATTCCATCGAAGACTTGGCACAGCTCATCCATGACCTGAAGAACTCCAATCCATCCGCCTCCATCTCCGTGAAGTTGGTGTCGGAAGTGGGCGTGGGTACGGTTGCGGCAGGTGTGTCCAAAGCCAAAGCCGATCACATCGTCATCTCTGGTTACGACGGCGGCACCGGCGCATCACCACAGTCCTCCATCAAGCATGCAGGTACGCCGTGGGAGTTGGGCTTATCCGAAGCACAACAGACCTTGGTGTTGAACAAGTTGCGTGGTCGCGTCGGTCTGCAAGTCGATGGTCAGTTGAAGACTGGCCGCGACGTGTTGATTGGTGCACTGCTCGGCGCGGACGAATTCGGTTTTGCTACTGCACCGCTGGTGGTTGAGGGTTGCATCATGATGCGTAAGTGTCACCTCAATACTTGTCCTGTGGGCGTGGCGACACAAGACCCCGCATTGCGCAAGAAATTTACAGGCCAGCCAGAACACGTCGTGAACTACTTCTTCTTCGTTGCTGAAGAGGTGCGTGAGTTGATGGCGCAGATGGGCATCCGCAAATTTGAAGACTTGATTGGTCGCAGCGATCTGTTAGATATGCGTGATGGCATCGAGCATTGGAAAGCCAAGGGGCTGAATTTCAGCAAGGTGTTCCATCAGCCCAACATGCCTGCAAGCGTGGCGCGTCGTCATTTAGAAACGCAAGATCATGGCTTGGAAGCGGCGCTGGATAACGACCTCATCGCACAATCTAAAGAAGCGCTAGATGCTAAACGCACCGTCACCATTGAGACGGCGGTGTGTAACGTCAATCGTAGCGTGGGCACGATGTTGTCGCATGAAGTAGCGAAGCGTCATGGCAATGCGGGTCTGCCTGATGACACGATTCGTGTGAAATTGTTAGGCACAGCCGGCCAAAGTTTTGGCGCATTTTTGGCGCACGGGGTGACGTTGCAGTTGGAAGGCGAAGGCAACGACTACGTGGGTAAAGGCCTGTGTGGGGGGCGCATCATCGTCAAGCCTTCTGCGGACAGTAAATTAACGGCTGCTGACAACATCATCGTGGGTAACACCGTGTTGTACGGTGCGACGGCAGGTGAATGTTTCTTCAACGGCGTGGCAGGCGAACGCTTTGCAGTGCGCAACTCGGGCGCAACAGCAGTGGTTGAAGGCTTGGGCGATCACGGTTGTGAATATATGACGGGGGGCGTGGTCATTGTGCTGGGTCAAACGGGCCGTAACTTCGCCGCAGGTATGTCGGGTGGTGTGGCGTACGTGTTGGATGAAGACGGCACGTTCCCGCAACGCTGCAACATGTCTATGGTGCAATTGGAAGCGGTGCCTGAAGAAGTCGCGGCAAGTGATACAGGCGAAGTGGATACCCACGGTCGTGTACATTTCAACCATCTCAACAAAGCCGATGAGGCGGTGATTCGCGGCAAAATTGAGAAACATTTACGTCACACAGGCAGTGCGCGCGCCAAACAAATTTTGGATAACTGGAGCGCCTACTTGCCAAAATTCGTTAAGGTCATGCCGACCGAATATCGTCGTGCGTTGCTAGAGATTGCGGCGCAACAAAAGAGTAAAGAAGTGGAGGCCGCATAATGGGTAAGCCAACTGGGTTCATGGAATTCAAGCGTTTGAACGAGGGCTACGCGCCTGTTGAGCAACGTTTGAAACACTATCAAGAGTTCGTCGGTCATCTGTCGGATGCGGACGCCAAACAACAGGGTGCACGCTGCATGGATTGCGGCATCCCGTTCTGCAACAACGGTTGCCCAGTGAACAACATCATTCCTGATTGGAACGACTTGGTGTATCGCGGTAACTGGGAGCAAGCGATTGAAGTGTTGCACTCGACGAATAACTTCCCTGAAGTGACGGGGCGCATCTGTCCTGCGCCTTGCGAAGCGGCGTGTACGCTCAACATCAACATTGACGCGGTGGGTATCAAATCCATCGAGCATGCCATCATCGACAAAGCGGGCGAGAACGGTTGGGTGGTACCCAAACCCGCCAAGAAAAAGACGGGCAAAAAAGTCGCGGTGGTGGGTTCGGGTCCAGCAGGTTTGGCAACCGCACAAC
>JABFSI010000142.1 GCA_013140695.1 Sideroxydans sp.
TTCCAACAGATCGCTATGGGCGAAGTCGCCAAGAGTGCAGAGATGGCGCGCGAGATGGGTTATCTACGTGCGTCCGATCGCATCGTTCTCGACAAATTCGAGTTGATCCACATCGCCAAAGAAGAGGCCAAAGCACTCAATGCCACGGCCTACCGTCCGCCCTTGCATCAACATCAGATCCCCGTGGCTGGCCGCACCAGCATCGCGACCTTCAAAGCATCCATGTTGAACATGCTCGAAGGCGGCTTCATCTCCGAACACGATTACAACATCGGCTGCCGCGTGGCAGAGAGTATGTGCGGTGGTGATGTGGAGGCAGGGAGCTTGGTGGATGAGACATGGCTCCTCGATTTGGAGCGCAAGAATTTCATGGAGCTGCTGGCGACGGAGAAGACGCAGGCGCGTATCGAATACATGTTGAAGAGTGGGAAGCCGTTGAGGAATTGATTCGACTGCTTGTGTGTTGCTTTGGCTTGTCGCGTGGCTACGCAAGATGTTTTACAAAAATAGAGTTAAGGTAACTTATGGAACAAGCGCTGTATAGAATGGTCGGTTCGCTAGGAACTCTCGTTACTTCATATTTTTTAGTTGATTTTGAAAAATATAGTGTATGGGGAAATGTTTTTTTGCTCGCAGTAGTTGGTTATTCAACAGCCTTTCTTTTTTTAGATGGGGTAAGAGTTTTCACACATAGAACCCGATCATTTAATAGAACAAGTGATGCAGGAAAAAGTGAAATTGCAAAATATCTAGTTCAACAATTGAGGTCTTCAGGCAGCGTGGTGATTTTCTCTAAAGATTTAACTTGGGTAAAAGAAGGCGGAGATGCGGAAGCGTTATTGCTAAAAAAATCGGAAGCAAAAGAACTGATAATTTTTGTTGAAGATGAATTGCCAATTACAACTAAATTGAGGCTTAAAGGTGCGGATGTGCGTGCGTATGGTGGACAAAAGAAAAAAGGGTTTACCCCAAAATCAAGGTTTACTGTATTAGATTACAGGGCGGGTAGAACGCGCGTTATGGTTGGTATTCCGTCAGATGGGAAGCATTTTATTAAGCACTATGGGGACGATGATGTTGAAGTGGTAGATTTGGCTAAAGATTTCATTTCACTGCTTGAATGTACTTCTAGGGTGGCCAAATGACTAGCCAAATAAGGCGAATAGAACGCTGCTCTATTGAGGAAATTCGTGCACAGTGGGATCGCATTGCCGTGGAGCGTGACATACAGCTTCGTTCCGGAAGAGATGTGAGTTTTGAGTTTGTGTTGAAGCCGACGATACTCGATTTAATTCAAGACGCAGATTTTAGTTCCGTATTAGATGTGGGTTGTGGTACCGGCGTATTGGCGGAGTTGTTGGCTTCAAGGGCAAAGCAAGTCACTGGCGTGGACATGAGTGGTGTAAGTGTTTCTATCGCTAAAGCCAGCAAATCATGTCCCCCAAACGTACGGTATTTTTCCAACACTGTTGAGGATTATTTGGCTAACACCAATGATCGTTTTTCGTTGGTGGTGGCGAATATGGTGTTACAGGATTCGGCGGACCTCAGTGCTTGCTTGGCTTCAATCGCAAGTAGGTGCCGTATCCATTCAGTATTGGTAGCAACGATTACTCATCCTTGGTTCTGGCCAACTTATTGGGGGTATGACCAAGAGTCTTGGTTCAATTACAGCGAAGAGCAAACAATAGAGGCACCTTTTAAAATTTCAAATGATTTAGCTCCGATTGGAACTACCACCCATTTTCATAGGCCATTATCTTTTTATACCAAGAGGCTGGCTGATGTCGGGTTTCAGGTTGAGATAGTTTCTGAGCCTATGCCTCAACCGGAAATTCAGATGCAGTATCCAGTTGTGTGGAAATTCCCACGATTTTTGGCAATTCGGTGTAGATATCAGGGGGAGTGCCAGTAAAAAGGTTTCAGGCTCAAGTGATATGGGGGCTGCATCACAATGTTTTTTAGCCATTAAGACGTACCACGTTTTGATCGAGAGGAAAGTGCCATGAGCAAACAAGTCCAAGAAGCCTACATCGTCGCCGCTACGCGCACACCCGTCGGTAAAGCGCCACGCGGCATGTTCCGCAACACTCGCCCCGATGATCTGCTGGCACATGTGTTGAAGGCAGTGATGGCGCAAGCGCCAGGCCTCGACCCAGCTAGCATCGGTGATGTGATCGTCGGTTGTGCGATGCCGGAGGCGGAGCAGGGGATGAACGTGGCGCGTATCTCGTTGTTGTTGGCGGGGTTGCCCAACACGGTGCCGGGGATGACGATCAACCGTTTCTGTTCTTCCGGTGTGCAGGCAGTGGCGCTGGCGGCGGATCGTATCCGTCTGGGTGAGGCGGATGTGATGATCGCGGCGGGTGTGGAGAGCATGAGCATGGTGCCGATGATGGGTAACAAGATCGCGTTCAATCCCGCCATCTTTGCCAAGAACGAGCACTACGGCATCGCTTATGGCATGGGGCTGACGGCGGAGAAGGTGGCAGAGCGGTGGAAGGTTTTGCGCGAGGCACAGGATGCCTTTGCTTTGCAGAGTCACCAGCGTGCTATCGCGGCATTCAATAATGGCGAGTTCAAAGATGAGATCACCCCGTACCAGATCGCTGATCATGTGCCTGATATGGCTACGCGTGAGGTGAGGATCAAGGCGCGTGATGTGGTGCAAGACGAAGGCCCGCGTGCGGATACGACCTTGGAAGCATTGGGTAAATTGAAGACGGTGTTCGCGCAAAAAGGCTCGGTGACGGCGGGCAATAGTTCGCAGATGTCGGATGGTGCGGGCGCGGTGTTGCTGTGTAGCGAAGCGGCGTTGAAGCGTTACAACCTCACTCCTATCGGCAAGTTCCACAGCTTCAGCGTGGCGGGTGTGCCGCCCGAGATTATGGGTATTGGTCCGAAAGAGGCGATCCCTCGTGCCTTGAAGGTGGCTGGGTTGAGTTTGAATCAGATGGATTGGATCGAGCTCAACGAAGCGTTCGCTGCACAGTCGTTGGCGGTCATCGGTGATCTGGGATTGAACCCCGAGATCGTCAATCCACTGGGCGGCGCCATCGCATTGGGGCATCCTCTCGGTGCAACTGGTGCGATTCGTACGGCGACCTTGCTCCATGGTTTACGTCGCCGAAAGCAGAAATACGGCATGGTGACGATGTGTATCGGCACTGGCATGGGGGCGGCAGGGGTCTTTGAAGCACTTTAATCGAAGGGAATCGCAATGAATAAAATTTTATGGGCAGTATGCGGCTTGCTATTGAGCTTGAATGCAAATGCACGCGATGTGGCGGATGTGCGCGTAGCCGAAGCGGCACAGGTGAGTGGACATAGCTTGCAGTTGAACGGGGCGGGTACGCGCACCAAAGTGATTATTGATGTGTATGTGGGGGCGCTGTATTTAGAATCGAGAATGACCAGCGCGGAGGCGGTGTTGGCGGATAAGGGGGTGAAGCGTGTGGCGTTGCACATGCTGTACGGCATGAAATCAGCCAAGCTACTCGATGCGTTTAAGAAAGGGCTTGAAGAAAATCACAGTGCGGCAGAATTGGCTGCGTTGGATGGGGGGATGAAAAAATTCTTCGCCATTTTCGATTCGGTATCTGGCGTTAGTCCTGGCGATACCATCTTCCTTGATTACTTACCTGCGATTGGCACCAAGGTCATCATCAACGGTAAAGAGCGTGGCGTAGTAGAGGGCGCGGACGTGAATCGTGCCTTGTTGAAAATTTGGTTGGGCGAAAACCCAGTTGAGAAAAGTCTCAAAAAAGACATGCTAGGCTTGAATTAATAATTACTTTGAGGGTGCAGATTTGAACAAACTATCGTTAGGATTATGCGGCTTGTTGTTGAGCTGGAATGTGCAGGCAATAGAAGTGGCCGGCGTAACGCCTGTGCCAGAGGTGAGCGTAGGCGCGACGAGTTTGCACTTAAACGGCGCGGGCTTGCGCACTAAATACTTCTTCAAAATTTACGTTGCCGCGCTGTATCTACCGCAAAAACAAAAGTCGGGTGAGGCGGTTATTGCGGAGGAAGTAGCGCATCGCATTGCATTACACATGTTGCGCACCTTGGATAGTGACAAACTGTATGGCGCATTCAGCGAAGCGATTGAGGCGAATCATAGTCATGATGAAATGGTGGCGATTGCACCGCAGTTAAAGCAAATGGCGCAACTATTTGATGCGGTAAAAGAGGTGAATAAAGGCGACCTTATTACGCTCGACTACCAGCCAAGCAACGGCACAACGGTGAGTGTGAATGGGGTGGCGCGCGGCACGATTGCAGGCGCTGCGTTTAATCGCGCCTTACTAAAAGTATGGCTAGGCACTAAACCCGTGCAAGATGATTTGAAGAAGGGCTTGTTGGGTGGTTGATGCAACAGCACTCTCCTCTGTGATCCGTCAACAGAGTTCGGCATTTCAAGCAGCACTCACCCCAGCACACGCGCATCTTTTTTCGGAGGCAACGGTGCAAGTTGCCGCCAGCCACGTGGCGCAGATGCGCGCCGTCATTGCGGCGGTGGAAGAAGCACTGGCTGCACCTAATCAAGGCGCAGCTTTGGGCGTTTTTTATGGCTACGATTTTCACCTCAATGCCGAGGGCGCGCACCTCATCGAAATTAATACCAATGCCGGCGGCGCTTTTTTGAATACTTTGCTGCTTGAGCCGCAACAGGCGATTACTATTCAAACTGATTTTTTGGAAATGTTTCGCCATGAGTGGCGCTTGGTGCGGGGTGATGCACCGCTGAAATGCATTGCGATTGTGGATGAGCAGCCTACCGCGCAATTCCTCTACCCCGAATTTTTACTGGCGCAACATTTGTTTGAGCAGGCTGGGATTCGCACTTTGATTGCGGCCCCCAGTGAATTGCATTTGCGTAGCGACGGAATTTATTGCCACGAGCAGCGCGTTGATTTGATTTACAACCGCCTCACCGATTTTGATTTGCAACATGCGGCCCATCTGCGTGAGGCTTGGGCTGCGCAACAGCTGGTGTGCACGCCCAACCCCACCCATCACCAACGCTATGCAGATAAGCGCCAGCTGGCATGGCTGACAGATAGGGCGGCTTTGTTAGCGGCAGGCATTGCACCCGCCACGATTGAAATTTTGTTACGCGGCATTCCGCAAACGAAAATTGTGCGAGCTGATGCGGCAGATGTATGGTGGACAGAGCGCAAGCAATGGTTCTTCAAACCCATGAGCGGCTATGGCAGCAAAGGTGCTTATCGCGGGGACAAATTAACCAAGCGCGTGTTCGAAGAAATTATGCAGGCAGACTACGTGGCGCAACGGTTGGCAGTGCCGGGAGAGTGTGCCGTATCTCTAAAAAATGGCGAGACAACGGCACTCAAATATGACCTGCGTTGCTACGTCTATAACGGCCACATTCAACTCATGGCCGCTCGACTTTACCAAGGGCAAACCACCAACTTTCGAACCGAAGGCGGCGGCTTTGCCCGAGTAATAAAACTTTAACCCAGCAGATGTTTCACCAGCTCGCGTTCGGCGAGCAATTCAGCGTAACTGTCCATCATGTGTTTGCGGCCGAGTTCGCTAATTGGCAGGCCTTGTACGATGGTGTAGTGACCGTTGCGGCAGGTGACAGGGAAGCCATACATCACGCCTTCTGGGATGCCGTAGCTGCCGTCGGATGGCACGCTCATGGTGACCCAATCGTTATGGTGTGAGCGCAACAGCCAATCATGCATGTGTAAGATGGCTGCGTTAGCGGCGCTGGCAGCACTGCTTAAGCCACGCGCTTCAATAACGGCCGCACCGCGTTTTTGCACGGTAGGAATGAATTCGCCTTCTATCCAATTTTCATCGGGAAGAACATCCAGCAGTTTGCGGCCGCGTATTTCGCAATGTGATAAATCGGGATATTGCGTACCTGAATGGTTGCCCCAAATCACCATTTTTTTGATGTCATTGATGGGTTGGAAAAGTTTAAGTGCCACTTGTGCAATTGCACGATTGTGGTCAAGACGCATCATGGCGCTGAAGTTGCGCGGGTCGAGGTCAGGCGCATTTCTCATGGCAATGAGTGCGTTAGTGTTGGCAGGATTGCCCACTACCAATACCTTCACGTGACGCGCAGCTACTTCGTTCAGGATGCGACCTTGTTCAGTGAAAATCGCGCCATTCGCTTCTAGTAAATCTTTGCGCTCCATACCTTTGCTGCGTGGTTTAGCGCCCACCATCAGTACAACTTCGGCATCTTGAAATGCAACGCGCGGATCATCGGTGGTGATGATTTGTTGCAACATCGGAAATACGCAATCTTCCAATTCCATCGCCACCCCACGCAGGGCTTGTTGTGCGGGGGTGATGTCTAGCAACTGCAAGATGATGGGCTGCTCGTGTCCCAGCATGTCGCCATTGGCGATGCGAAACAGCATGTTGTAACCGATTTGACCTGCTGCACCTGTAATGGCGACGCGGATAGGGGCTTTCATGGTGACCTCACTTTAGGTTGAAAAATTGAACGGCGCGCGAAGAGTATAGCGACAAGCAGTATTGGAAATTGAATGCATGAGTATTAAATTTCATGTGCATCATAGTCCGATTGCTTTGCACTCGCTACGCACAGGTGTAGCATTGCGCCATTCAATTTTTGGCCGTAGATGAGAAGAAAAAAATGAACAAACCCCGTCCCAAGCATCTCGCGCTACACCTCATCAAACTTCCCCTTTCAGGCTATGTATCCATCCTTCACCGCGCGAGTGGTGCACTGTTATTTTTAGCTTTGCCGCTGCTGCTATTTGTGTTTGATCAAAGTCTACGCTCGATAGAAACTTACACGAATCTGACCGAGCAACTCGCACACCCTATTTTGAAATTGATGTTGCTGGGATTGATGTGGGCGTTTCTGCATCACTTCTGCGCGGGGCTGCGTTACCTTGCAATTGATTTGCATTGGCTACCCAGTCTGGCGTTGGCACGTGCGGCGAGTCGTTGGGTGTTGTTTGTCAGCCTCACGCTGACGCTGGTGTTGGGGGTGATGGTATGGTGAATCGAGTGGTCACAGGCGCGCATTACGGATTGCGCGATTGGTTGGTGCAGCGCGTCACCGCATTGGTGATGGCGATATTTGCGGTCGTAGTCGTGGCGCAATTGTTGTGCCAGCCAGCGTTTGGATATGACACGTGGTCAGCGCTATTTTCTGGCAATCTCATGCGCACCTTTTCGCTACTGTTCTTGTTAAGCCTTTTCTATCACGCATGGATTGGCGTGCGTGACATCGTGATGGATTACGTGAAGCCCGCCAGCATCCGCTTGGTAATTCACGTGCTGGTTATTTTGGCGCTCATCCTTTATGCAATCTGGTCTGTACAAATTCTCTGGGGCATGTAATGGCAATCACGAAAAGAACTTTCGACGTTGTAGTAGTGGGTGCGGGTGGCGCAGGAATGCGTGCTGCACTTGCCTTGTCTGAAGCCGGGCTTAAGGTGGCCGTGCTTTCAAAAGTATTTCCAACACGTTCACACACTGTAGCGGCACAAGGCGGTATTGCCGCTTCGCTGGGTAATGTGAACGAAGACAACTGGCTGTGGCATATGTATGACACCGTCAAAGGTTCAGACTATTTGGGCGATCAAGACGCCATTGAATACATGTGTCGCAATGCCCCGGAAGTTGTTTATGAGCTGGAACATTTTGGGATGCCTTTTGACCGTTTGGATAGCGGCAAAATTTATCAGCGTCCTTTTGGCGGACACATGCAAGACTTCGGCAAAACCCCTGTGCCACGCGCTTGCGCGGCTGCCGATCGCACGGGACATGCCTTGCTACATACCTTGTATCAACAAAACGTCAAAGCGAATACCAACTTTTTTGTGGAATGGATGGCGCTCGATTTAATTCGCGACCAAGACGGTGATGTGCTCGGTGTGGTGGCGATGGAAATTGAAACTTCGGAAGTGATGATTTTACAAGCCCGCGCAACCCTGTTTGCCACGGGCGGCGCAGGGCGCATCTTCTCTGCCAGTACCAACGCCTACATCAATACAGGAGACGGCCTTGGCATGGCGGCACGTGCAGGTATTCCGCTGGAGGACATGGAGTTCTTTCAATTTCACCCCACGGGTGTGCATGGTGCAGGCGTGTTGATTACCGAGGGTGTGCGTGGTGAAGGCGGCTATCTAGTGAATAAAGAGGGCGAACGTTTTATGCCGCGTTACGCGCCGAATGCTAAAGACTTGGCAAGCCGCGACGTGGTGTCGCGCGCGATGGCAACCGAGATTAAAGAAGGTCGTGGTTGCGGCCCTAACGGCGACCATGTATTGCTCAAGCTAGATCATTTGGGCGACGAAGTGATTCGCCATCGCCTGCCTGGTATCCGCGACATCGCACTCAAATTCGCGCACGTTGATCCATCCAAAGCGCCGATTCCTGTGGTGCCAACCGCGCATTACATGATGGGCGGCATCCCCACTAACTACCGTGGGCAAGTGGTCGCCCCGCAAGGCACAGCACCCGATGTCGTGGTGCAAGGCTTTTATGCAGTGGGTGAATGTGCTTGCGTCTCTGTGCATGGCGCAAACCGTTTGGGATGCAACTCTCTGCTTGATCTCATCGTGTTTGGTCGCGCAGCGGCACGACAGATTATTGAAGATTTGAAAAACAATCCACACCCTAAAGCGCTTCCCACAGATGCGGCGGACAAGCCTTTGGCTCGCTTGGCACGACTGGAAAATCAGAAAAATGGCGAACGTGTGGCGGATGTGGGCGATGCTATGCGTAAGACTATGCAAACACACTGCGGTGTATTCCGTTTCCCAGATTTATTGGCGGAAGGGGTGCAGCAAATTCGTGAAGTGGCCGAGCGTGTGCGCCACACGGAAATTACTGATAAGAGCAAAGTGTTCAACACCGCGCGCGTGGAAGCATTGGAACTAGACAACCTTATCGAAGTAGCGCAAGCCACCATGACCGCCGCCGAAGCGCGCAAAGAAAGTCGCGGCGCGCATGCACGCGAAGACTTCCAAGAGCGTGATGATAAAAACTGGCTCAAGCACTCTCTGTATTACAGCGAAGGACACCGTTTGGATTACAAGCCGGTGCGTCTCAAGCCGTTGACCGTTGAAACCTTCCCGCTCAAAGCGCGTGTTTATTAAGGAGGCGGCGATGAAATTTAGAATCTACCGCTACAACCCCGATGTGGACGCTGTGCCTTACATGCAGGACTTCGAGTTGAACATGGAATCGGGCGATGCCATGTTGCTGGATGCTTTGATGATGTTGCGCAAGCAAGACGACAGCTTGGGCTTCCGCAAATCCTGTCGCGAAGGCGTGTGTGGTTCTGACGCGATGAACATCAATGGTCGCAACGGTTTGGCTTGCATCACTTCGCTATCGTCGCTGAAACAGCCCATTGAAATTCGCCCCTTGCCAGGTTTGCCGGTGATTCGCGATCTGATCGTGGATATGACGCAGTTCTTTAAGCAGTACCACTCCATCAAGCCGTATTTGGTGAATAACGATCCACCGCCTGAAACTGAACGCTTGCAATCGCCTAAAGAGCGCCTTGCCTTGGATGGCTTATATGAATGCATATTGTGCGGATGTTGCACCACAGCGTGCCCATCGTTCTGGTGGAATCCAGATAAATTTGTGGGGCCAGCAGGGCTGTTGCAAGCCTATCGTTTTATTGCCGATACACGCGATCAAGACACCGCATCTCGCCTGGATAATTTGGAAGATCCTTACCGATTATTCCGTTGCCACACCATCATGAATTGTGCGGATGTGTGTCCAAAAGAGCTGAACCCTACGGAAGCCATCGGCAAAATTAAAGACATGATGGTGAAGCGCGCAGTATGAGTAATGAAGATTCTGTCGAGTTGCAGCGCATGCGTTGGCGTTGTCGGCGCGGGCTGTTGGAGTTGGACATTGTGCTGGGACGATTTATTGAGCAGCGCTATGCGCATCTAAATAATGAGCAGCGCATCATCTTTGATGAGTTGTTAGACTTACCCGACACCCACTTCTGGGATTTAATTACAGGCAGTAAAGCACCGACCCACGCCCATCAAAGCGAGGTGTTGGAATGGTTAAAAGCAGTTTGAATTAAGCGAGGGCATTATGGAAAAAGCGCGTATGGCTACACTCACATTGGACGACGGTCGCAGTATTGAATTACCCATCCTATCCGGCACACTCGGCCCCGACGTTATCGACATCCGCGCCTTGAGTAAATTGGGCGTATTTACTTTCGACCCCGCTTTTTTCTCCACCTCCAGTTGCACCTCGGAAATCACCTACATCGACGGTGACGCAGGCTTGCTTTACTACCGAGGCTATCCCATCGAACAATTGGCAGAGAAATCCGATTTTCTTGAAGTTTGCTATTTGTTGATGAACGGCGAGTTGCCAACTGCCGCACAAAAAACTGAATTCGTTTCCAGCATCACGCATCACACCATGGTGCATGATCAGTTGGCGCGCTTCTTTAACGGCTTCCGTCGTGATGCGCATCCGATGGCGGTGATGGTGGGTGTGGTCGGCGCGTTGTCGGCGTTCTATCACGATTCGCTGGACATCAATAATCCACAGCATCGTGAAATCTCTGCGCAGCGCTTGTTAGCGAAAGTACCGACCATCGCTGCAATGACCCACAAATACAACATTGGGGAACCGTTTGTTTATCCCAAAAACAAATTTAGTTTCGTTGAAAATTTGATGTACATGATGTTTGCTACGCCCGCAGAAGAATACGTGCCGAATCCCGTCTTGGTGCGTGCGCTAGAGCGTATTTTAATCTTGCATGCCGACCACGAACAGAATGCTTCCACTTCGACGGTACGCTTGGCGGGTTCCAGTGGCGCGAATCCGTTTGCATGTATTGCTTCTGGTATTGCAGCGCTGTGGGGACCCGCGCACGGCGGCGCGAATGAGGCCGCCTTAAAGATGCTGGAAGAAATCGGCGACGTGTCACGCGTGCAGGAATATGTACAAGGTGTGAAAGATAAGAAATATAAGTTGATGGGCTTTGGACACCGTGTCTATAAGAATATGGATCCACGTGCCTCGGTGATGCGTGAAACCTGTTATGAGGTGTTGAAAGAGTTAGGACTTGAGAATGATCGCTTGTTCAAGCTGGCGATGGAATTGGAAAAAACGGCCCTGAGCGATCCGTATTTCATCGAGCGCAAGCTGTATCCCAACGTGGATTTTTACTCGGGCACAGTACTGCGCGCACTGGGCATTCCCATCAATATGTTCACCGTGATTTTTGCGGTGGCACGCACCATCGGTTGGGTGTCGCAATGGAACGAAATGATTGCCGATGCTGACCATAAAATCGGTCGCCCACGTCAGCTGTATCGCGGTGCAGTGCGTCGTGATTTTGTGCCCATCAAAAAACGTTGAGCCCTTCAGAGAAAACCATGACTGCCCCAGAAAATACTTATTTGCGCAACATGCAAAACACGTCGCTGTTGTTTGGCGCTAACAATGTATTTGTAGAGGGGTTGTATGAAGATTATCTGCGTAGTCCCGATAGCGTGTCTGTAGAGTGGCGCACGTATTTTGACAAGCTACAAACTGCCAACGCCCAGCAAGATGTTGCGCACAGTCCGATTCAACAAGGCTTCCTTGCCTTGGCTCAGCGCCAGCCCGAAACCACAGGGCATGCAGAAGAGACGCGCAAACAGGCTTCCGTACTTCAGTTGATTAATGCGCATCGTTTTTTGGGTGTGCGTGTTGCCGAGCTTGACCCGCTCAAGCGTCACGCCAAGCCAGACGTGGTGGAGCTGAATCCTGCTTATTACGGGCTGGGCGATGCGGACATGGACAGCACCTTTTTCACGGGCTCATTGGTGGGGGGGGCGCGCATGACGTTGCGCGATATTTTGCAACGACTCAAGCGCATTTATTGCAGCAGTGTGGGGGCGGAGTACATGTACATCAGCAACGTGGCCGAGAAGCGCTGGATACAAGCGCGTCTAGAGGGCGCTGCTGGCGAGCCGCATTACCCCGCTGAATTTAAGAAGCGCATCTTGGAGCGCCTCACCGCAGCAGAAGGTTTGGAGCGCTATTTGCACACCAAGTATGTGGGGCAAAAACGTTTTTCACTGGAAGGTGGCGACACGTTGATTCCCCTGCTAGATCACTTGCTGCAACGCGCGGGTGAGCAGGGGGTGAAAGAGTCTGTTATTGGCATGGCACATCGCGGCCGCTTGAATGTGTTGGTGAACACCTTGGGTAAATTGCCCAAAGTGCTGTTCGCCGAATTCGATGGCATTCATACCGAACATCTGACGTCGGGGGATGTGAAATACCATCAAGGGTTTTCTTCCGACATTGCGACACCCGGTGGCTCAATGCACCTCACATTGGCATTCAATCCCTCACATTTGGAAATTGTGAATCCGGTGGTGGAAGGTTCAGTGCGCGCGCGTCAGCATAGGCGCGGTGACCACAAGGGGGCTCAAGTGCTGCCTATTTTGTTGCATGGCGATGCCGCTTTTGCGGGGCAGGGCGTGAATCAGGAAACCTTCAACTTATCGCAAACACGTGGCTATCGTACCGGTGGTACGGTGCATATCGTCATCAACAACCAGATTGGTTTTACCACCTCGGATGCGCGTGACGCACGTTCGTCGTTGTATTGCACGGATGTCGCAAAAATTGTTGAGGCACCTATTTTTCACGTGAACGCGGATGATCCAGAAATGGTCATGTTGGTGACAGAAATTGCACTAGATTTCCGTATGCAATTTGGCAAAGACGTGGTGATTGATATGGTGTGTTTCCGCAAGTTGGGACACAACGAACAGGATGAGCCGCTGGTCACGCAACCCTTTATGTATCGCTTCGTCAATCAGCATCCCGGCACACGCAGTTTGTATGCGCAACGCCTTGTACAACAGGGTGTCATCACGCCAGACGCACCCGATGCCATGATCGCGTCCTACCGTCAGGCGATGGATGAAGGGCGTGACCCTTTGCATTCCGCCTTGCCGTGGCAGCCGCTGGAATTTGGTGTCAGCTGGTCGAAATATAAAGGCGATGCGCCATGGAATGTGGTGGTCAACACGGCATTGCCGCGTGCAAAGTTGCAGCAGTTGGCCGAACGCCTGACCGCTATTCCAGAAAATTTCAAGTTGCACTCACGGGTTGAAAAAATCATCACCGATCGCGTTGCCATGGGCAAAGGCGAGTTGGCTTTGGATTGGGGGATGGCCGAAAATTTAGCCTATGCCAGTTTGGTCACAGAAGGTTATCCCATTCGCTTGTCAGGTGAAGATTGTGGACGCGGCACATTCTTCCATCGGCATGCGGTATGGCATGACCAAAATCGCGTGCAGTTCGATTTGGGTTATCACATTCCCTTGCAAAAAATCGCCCCCGACCAAGCAGACTTTTTAGTGATTGACTCTATCTTGTCAGAAGAAGCCGTGCTCGGTTTTGAATATGGTTTTGCCACGGCCGAACCCGAAACGCTGACGATTTGGGAAGGTCAATTTGGTGACTTCGCGAATGGTGCGCAAGTGGTGATTGACCAGTTCATCGCTTCGGGCGAAGCCAAGTGGGGGCGCTTGTGTGGCCTCACCATGCTGTTGCCACACGGCTATGAAGGTCAAGGGCCTGAACATTCGTCAGGTCGTATTGAGCGTTATTTGCAACTGTGCGCCGACTACAACATTCAAGTGTGTATCCCTTCCACCTCGGCGCAAATTTTCCATTTGCTGCGCCGCCAAATGTTGCGTCCACAACGCAAGCCACTCATCGTGTTCACGCCCAAGAGTTTGTTGCGCAGTAAAGATGCGGCTTCTCCCTTGGAGCTGTTTGAAAAAGGCAGCTTCCAAGCGGTGCTGCCCGAAGTGGACGCGCTAAAACCTGCCAATATCAAACGCATTGTCGTGTGTAGCGGCAAGGTGTATTTCGACCTGCTTAAATATCGGCGCGAAAAAAATATCGAAGACGTTGTTATCCTGCGCTTGGAACAACTGTACCCCTTCCCACATGCCGAATTCGCTGCGCAAATTGCACTGTATCCACGCGCGACGGAAGTGGTGTGGTGTCAAGAAGAGCCGGGTAATCAAGGCGCGTGGCATCGTATTCAGCATTATTTGTTGCGCCAAATGCGTCCCGAAATGCGCCTCGACTATGCGCTGCGTCCTTCGTCTGCCTCGCCCGCTGCGGGCTATTTAGCCACCCACAACGAACAACAAAAAGCCGTCATCGAAGCGGCTTTCCGTCCCGACCTTAATGTAAAGAATAAACCAGGAGCACACCATGAGCATCATTGAAGTCAAAGTACCGCAACTCTCCGAATCCGTTGCCGAAGCGACGCTGATTACTTGGAACAAAAAAGTCGGCGAGTCGGTGAAGGAGGGTGAAAACCTGATTGACATCGAGACTGACAAAGTTGTGCTCGAGCTGCCCGCCATTAAGAGCGGTGTGTTGGTGAAGATTATCAAAGCTGACGGTGCAAAAGTCGGTAGCAATGAAATCATCGCGCAGATTGACACTGAGGCGGTGGCGCAAGTCGCTGTGGTTGCCCGCCCGTCCGCCCCTGTGGCTGTCGCATCAAGTAACGCTGTGTCTCCCTCGGCGCGCAAATTGGCGCACGAATTAGAAGTCGACGCCGCCAGCGTACAAGGCAGTGGCAAGCATGGATTAGTCACTAAAGAAGATGTGTTGGGTGCTGTGCAGAAATCTGCACCTACTGCGCAGCCTGCACCAACTCCTATTCAAGTTCCCGTAGGCGACCGAGCCGAACAGCGCGTACCGATGACACGCATTCGTCAACGCATTGCCGAGCGCTTACTGCAATCGCAACAAAACGCCGCCATTCTCACCACCTTCAACGAAGTGAATATGCAGCCTGTCATCGAGCTGCGCAACAAATACAAAGACGCATTCGAGAAAAAACACGGCGTGAAATTAGGCTTCTCATCCTTCTTCATTAAAGCCGCCGTGATGGCGCTGCAAAAATTCCCCATCGTCAATGCCTCGGTGGATGGCACCGATGTCATCTACCACGGCTACTTCGACATCGGCATGGCGATTGGCAGCGAACGCGGCTTGGTCGTGCCTATCCTGCGCAATGCCGACCAACTGTCACTGGCGGATATTGAAAAACAAATCGCCGCCTTCGCCGCACGCGCCAAAGACGGCAAGCTCACCATGGAAGAATTGAGCGGCGGCACGTTCTCCATCACCAACGGTGGTGTGTTCGGCTCCATGCTCTCCACCCCCATCATTAACCCGCCGCAAAGTGCCATCCTTGGCATTCACGCCACTAAAGATCGCCCCGTTGCAGAGAACGGCCAAGTGGTTATTCGCCCAATGAACTATCTTGCACTTTCATACGACCACCGCATCATCGACGGTCGTGAAGCCGTGCAATTCCTAGGTACGATTAAAGAAGCGCTGGAATATCCAGGTAGGGTGTTGTTGGATTTGTAGGCTGGACTTTAGTAGGAAAGGCCCAATAAAAAAGCCGCAGATTGCTCTGCGGCTTTTTGTTTGGATTGGCGAATTACGCCATTTGAATG
>JABFSI010000059.1 GCA_013140695.1 Sideroxydans sp.
GTTGGCTGTTGGCTGTTGGCTGTTGGCTCAACGATGATGGATTTTGGGGTCATGGGTTAGGTTTCTTTTTGTATTTTATTTGAAAGGCAATGCCACACTTTTCAACTACGCGATTGCTACGCCTTCAATGCGGTGCATTCCTTTCAACACGTCATGCAGCTTTTCTTCAGCCAGCCATAAGTCGTATTTCGTTTGCATATCCACCCATAGCTGCGGACCATTGCCGAGTAATGTGCCAAGGCGCAGTGCCATTTCAGGTGACACCCCGCTCCGCTCTGCTAATACAGCATGTAATGTTTGGCGCGAGACGCCGAGGTTGCGCGCAAAGTCACTGACCGACATGGCGAGGTCGGGTAATACGTCTTCGCGCAAAATTGCGCCGGGATGAGTCGGTTTGCGTGTACGCATGTTGCCTCCTAATGATAATTTTCCAGATTGACCTTCATTGCATTCTCCCCATGCCATTCGAAAGTGATGCACCACGGGCCATTCACATGAACACTGTATCGTTTGGGTTTGCCATGCAAGGGATGAAAGTCGAAGCCTGGCAGATTCAACGCTTCTGGTGTTTTGGCGGTATCAATGGCATCTAGCCGCCGCACGATGCGGCTAACCAGCGCAACCTGCACCTTGGCGCTTTGGCCTTTTTCAAATAACTCCGCCAGCCCTTTGTGCAGGAACGATTCAATCATGCCTTAACTGTAAAGCAATCATTGACACAAGTAAAGAAGCCATCTCCCGCCAATCCGAATGGGATATTTATTTTTCAAATTACCCTTGAAATCCCCAACCCCACCCCAATTTGGCACAAGTCGAAATCAGGAGAGAAGCATGGAACAGAACGATACCCCCCAAACCGAACAAACCGCCGCACCCGCAGAAACCATGCCCAGCATGGAAGAGATGCTGAAAGCAGCCGAACTCAAGGCGCAAGAACACTATGACGCTTGGATGTATGCCAAGGCCGAAGGTGAGAATATCCGCCGCCGCGCAGCTGATGATGTGAGCAAGGCACAAAAATTCGCCGTAGAACGTTTTTCTAACGAGATGTTGGCGGTAATGGATAGCCTGCAAGCGGGCATGTCTGTACAAACCGAGAACATCGAAAGCTTCAAAAGCGGCATGGAATTGACGATGAAACAGCTCTCCAGCGTGTTCGACAAGTTCAACATTAAGGAAATCAACCCAATCGGCGAAAAGCTTGATCCGCATAAACACCAAGCGATTGGCATGATCGAAAGCGAGCAAGAAGCGAACACGGTGGTGAGCGTGATGCAGAAGGGCTATAGCCTGAACGATCGCGTCATGCGCCCTGCTCTGGTGATGGTTGCCAAAGCGAAGGACTGAGTCATCCCCTCCCCCATGCAGGGGGAGGGCTAGGGTGGGGGTAGAAACTTAAAGCTGCGCAGACGTAACGAGTTCACCCCCATCCTAACCTTCCCCCTCAAAGGGGAAGGAATAAATTTGCAGCACACTTGAAATAACCAGTGCCGCCCTGATGTTAGGCGGCAAGCAACAACATTCATTCTTAAAGCATTTAACTGAAAGGAACAGCATCATGGGAAAAATCATTGGTATTGACTTGGGCACGACAAACTCTTGCGTAGCCGTCATGGAAAATGGCAAGACGAAGGTCATTGAGAACGCGGAAGGTACGCGCACCACGCCTTCCATCATCGCCTACATGGAAGATGGTGAAGTCTTGGTGGGCGCGCCCGCTAAACGTCAGGCTGTGACCAACCCAAAGAACACCCTGTACGGCGTAAAGCGTCTGATTGGTCGTCGCTTTGAAGAGCCTATGGTTCAAAAAGACATCAGCATGGTTCCTTACTCCATCGTTAAAGCCAAGAACGGCGACGCCTGGATCAAGGTTCGCGATAAAGATATTTCTGCACCAGAAATCTCCGCTGAAATTTTGATGAAGATGAAGAAGACCGCTGAAGACTACTTGGGTGAGACTGTCACCGAAGCCGTTATCACCGTGCCTGCTTACTTCAACGATGCACAACGCCAAGCCACTAAAGACGCTGGCCGTATCGCCGGTCTAGATGTGAAACGCATCATCAACGAACCGACAGCGGCTGCGCTGGCGTTCGGTATGGACAAACAAGAAGGCGACCGCAAGATCGCGGTGTATGACTTGGGCGGCGGTACGTTCGACGTCTCCATCATTGAAATCGCTGAGATCGACGGCGAACACCAGTTCGAAGTGTTGTCTACTAACGGCGACACCTTCCTCGGCGGCGAAGACTTCGACATGCGCATCATCGACTTCCTGATCGACGAATTCAAAAAGGAAAGCGGCGTTGATCTGAAGAAAGACATGCTGGCTCTGCAACGTCTGAAGGACGCGGCTGAAAAAGCGAAGATCGAATTGTCTTCTGCACAACAGACCGAAGTGAACCTGCCTTACATCACTGCAGATGCGACAGGCCCTAAGCATTTGGCTGTGAAAATCACTCGCGCCAAGTTGGAAAGCCTAGTGGAAGAGTTGATCGCACGCACCATCGAGCCATGCCGTATCGCCATGAAGGATGCGGGCGTAACTAATGCCGACATCGCTGACGTGATTTTGGTCGGTGGTCAGACACGTATGCCTAAAGTACAAGACAAGGTAAAAGAGTTCTTCGGCAAAGAGCCACGTAAAGACGTGAATCCTGACGAAGCCGTAGCGGTTGGCGCGGCCATCCAAGGCGGCGTGTTGCAAGGCGAAGTAAAAGACGTGCTGTTGCTGGACGTGACTCCGTTGTCTCTGGGTATCGAGACCATGGGCGGCGTGATGACAAAACTCATCAAGAAGAACACAACGATCCCTACCAAGGCATCACAAGTGTTCTCCACAGCGGATGACAACCAATCTGCGGTGACCATCCACGTGCTGCAAGGCGAGCGTGAAGTCACTTCAGGCAATAAGAGCTTGGGCCAATTCAATCTGTCAGACATTCCACCAGCACCACGTGGCATGCCACAGATCGAAGTGACCTTCAACATCGATGCTAACGGTATCTTGCATGTGGGCGCGAAGGATAAAGCCACAGGTAAAGAAGCCAACATCACCATCAAAGCAAGCTCTGGTTTGAGCGAAGAAGAAATTCAACGCATGGTGGCCGATGCTGAAGCCCACGCTGATGATGACAAAAAATCAGTTGAACTGGTTGGCGCACGTAACCAATTAGACGGCCTCATCCACTCCACTAACAAGTCGATGAAAGAATACGGCGAACAATTGTCTGCTGATGAGAAGGCTACTATCGAAGCCGCCCTCAAAGAAGCAGAAGAAGTGGTTAAGGGCGACGATAAGGCGGCCATTGATGCCAAGTCTGAAGCATTGGCAACAGCTGCGCAAAAACTGGGTGAAAAGATGTACGCCGCAGAACAAGCTAAGGCACAAGCAACTCAAGGCGGTGAAGCACAAGCTGAACAGGCAAAGCAAGATGACAATGTCGTCGACGCTGAATTCACAGAGGTGAAGGATAAGAAGTAAAACCCATTAGCCACAGAGAACACAGAGTGCACAGAGAAACTTGTTACACCTCCCTCGCTCTCTGTGACCTCTGCACCCGCGAGGAGTAGGCCGTGGTTGTAAGGGGCTAAAGCCCCAACAACACACGCTCTGTTCTCTGTGGCAAAAAGGTTTTGTTGTGATAAACGATGGGTTTCGCGATGCGAAACCCATCCTACATTCAGTGGTACCTGAACATGTCAAAAAAAGACTATTACGAAGTCCTCGGTGTGAACCGCGATGCCGCTGATGAGGACATCAAAAAGGCTTATCGCAAACTGGCGATGAAGCACCACCCTGACCGCAATCCGGACAATCCGAAGGCAGAGGAACAGTTTAAGGAAGCGAAAGAAGCCTACGAAACACTGTCCGACGGACAAAAGCGCGCGGCCTATGATCAGTATGGCCACTCTGCTTTTGAGGCGGGCGGGATGGGCGGCGGCAATCCTTTTGGTGCGGGTGGGGCCGGTGCTCAAGGT
>JABFSI010000009.1 GCA_013140695.1 Sideroxydans sp.
TGCTGTACATAAATTGCACTATGATTTATTAACATCTTTCAATAGAAGTAGAACATTGAATTAATTGTACTTTTATAGTTACTCACAGATTTAGCTGGCCTTATTATTCGCATTAAGTATTTAAGGAAAAAACATATGTTTATAAAACAAATTAGTCGTAATGATTTACTAACCCCCCTACAAGCTGTCGTAGGTATTGTTGAACGCAAACAACCCTTGCCTATTCTTTCAAACGTATTATTGAAGAAAAATAGTGAAGGGGTGCGCTTTATCACAACCGATCTTGAAATTCAGATTGAAGCGCAATTAAAAACTGAATTGCAAAGTTCTGACGGTTTAGAGTCCATTACGATTTCTGCTAAAAAATTACAAGAAATATTAAGGGCTATCCCTGATGAAAGCAGTATCAGTTTAGATAACCAAGAAAATAAATTATTAGTTAAGGCTAATAAGAGCAGATTTAGCTTACAAACACTTCCTGCGCAAGATTTCCCAAATTTATCGGAACAATTATCTGGTTCAGTTTCGATTGAAATTGAACAAGGCAAATTAAAGCGTTTATTAGGATCTGTGCAACATGCGATGGCGCAACAAGATATTCGTTATTATCTAAATGGAGTGCTGTTGGTTATTGAAGGTAGCAGCATTAAATTAATTGCGACGGATGGTCATCGTCTAGCTTATATTGCAGAAGCACTACCCACTGAACACACTAAAAAAGAAGTCATTCTTTCACGTAAAACAGTGAGCGAGCTTTTGAAGCTATTAGTCGACTGTACTGATATTGTGAAATTAGAATTGGCAGAGAAACAAGTGCGCGCCACTTTTGCCAATATCGTACTCACCTCCAAAGTAATTGATGGGAAGTTCCCAGATTACACCCGTGTTATTCCAAATCACACAAACAACCTTATCTTAAATCGAGTAGTGATTTTGCAAGCCTTACAACGCGCCGCCATTCTTTCAAATGAAAAATTCCGTGGGGTGCGCTTATTACTGACCGAAAAAAACTTACAAATTATCAGTAGCAATAGCGAACAAGAAGAAGCTCAAGAAGATATCGAAACTAACTACCAAGGTGGTGCTTTAGATATTGGCTTTAATGTGAATTACTTATTAGAAGGTATTAATAATATTAACAGCGAGCAAATTACACTTTCATTCGGCGATCAAAACAGCAGTTTATTAATCACCATCCCAGAGAAGAGTGATTACAAGTATGTTGTTATGCCAATGCGCATTTAATAGAAAAAATATAGTTTTGTTCCACGTGAAACAGAGAGAAAAACAATGAGTGATAATTACGACGAGTCAAGCATCCAGCAACTTGAAGGTTTGGAGGCTGTGCGCAAACGTCCGGGGATGTACATTGGGGATACTTCTGATGGGACAGGCTTACATCATATGGTTTTTGAGGTGGTAGATAACGCTATTGATGAATCTTTAGCTGGGCATTGTGATGATATTAAAGTAATCATTCATGGCGACAATTCTATTTCTGTCGCAGACAATGGTCGTGGGATTCCTATTGGAATTAAATTTGATGATAAGCACGAACCCAAACGTTCCGCAGCTGAAATTGTGCTGACGGTTCTTCATGCGGGTGGAAAATTTAATCAAAATAGTTATAAAGTTTCGGGTGGACTGCATGGTGTGGGCGTCTCCTGCGTCAATGGGTTGTCGGAATGGCTCAAGCTCACCACTTATCGTGATGGTAAGAAATTCGGCCTAGAATTTGTGCGTGGTGCAGTCAAGGATCGTTTGGTTGAACAGCAAAAAGGTGTTGAAGTTTCCCCTGTGCGTGAATTGGGCGAAAGCAATAAACGCGGCACAGAAGTTCATTTTTTGGCAGACAAGGAAATTTTTGGTTTAGTTGAGTTTCACTACGAAATTATCGCTAAACGTTTGCGTGAACTTTCTTTCCTAAATAATGGCGTTAAGATTGAGTTGATCGATCAGCGCACCGGCAAAAGCGAAAACTTCGCCTACTCGGGCGGGGTGCGTGGCTTTGTTGAGTACATGAACAAAAGTAAGACCGTGTTGCACCCAAAATGCTTCCAAGCAAGCGGCGAAAAGGACAACATCACCGTTGATGTCGCCATGCAGTGGAACGACAGCTATTCCGAAGTCGTGCAGTGCTTCACCAACAACATCCCGCAACGTGATGGCGGCACGCATATGACGGGCCTGCGTATGGCCATGACCCGCGTCATCAACAAATACATCGAAGACAATGAATTAGCGAAAAAAGCCAAGGTCGACACCACCGGTGACGATATGCGCGAAGGGCTGACCTGTGTGCTATCCGTCAAAGTGCCAGACCCTAAATTCTCTTCACAAACAAAGGACAAGCTGGTTTCCAGCGAAGTTCAGCCAGCCGTGCAAGAAGTGGTTTCGCAGAAGTTATCCGACTTCCTATTGGAGAACCCAATCGACGCCAAGATCATCTGCGGCAAGATCATCGAGGCAGCCCGTGCGCGTGATGCAGCCCGCAAAGCACGTGAACTGACCCGCCGTAAAGGCATTTTGGACGGCATCGGCCTGCCCGGTAAACTGGCGGATTGCCAAGAAAAAGACCCTGCTATGTCCGAGTTGTACCTGGTCGAGGGTGACTCCGCTGGCGGCTCTGCCAAGCAAGGCCGCGACCGTAAGTTCCAAGCCATCTTGCCGCTAAAGGGCAAGATTCTGAACGTAGAAAAAGCTCGTTTCGAGAAGCTCATCGCCTCGCAAGAGATCGCCATCCTCATCACCGTGCTGGGTACCGGCATCGGCAAAGAAGAATACAACGCCGAAAAACTGCGCTATCACCGCATCATCATCATGACCGATGCGGACGTGGACGGTGCGCACATCCGTACCCTGCTGCTCACCTTCTTCTACCGTCAGATGCCTGAGCTTATCGAGCGCGGGCATGTGTACATCGCCCAACCCCCGTTGTTCAAGATCAAAAAGGGCAAAGACGAGCGCTACCTCAAAGACGAACACGAACTCAAGAACTACATGCTAGGCGCCGCGCTGGATGGCTCTGCGTTCTACCCCGCACTGGACGCCACACCCATTCAAGGCGAAGCGTTGGGCGAGATCGCCAAACAATACTTTCTGGCCGAAGCCGTCATTGACCGCCTCTCGCACTTCATCGCGCCAGAAGCCAGCCACGCCCTGCTCGTGCTACCCACCCTGTCGCTGAACGATGCTGCCCAAGCGCAAGCGAGCGCCAAGCTGCTACAAGAAGCCTGTGCTGGCGTCATCAAAGCCGAAGTCGAGACGGACGAACACGGCGACTTGCGCCTGCGTCTGGAGAAGATATTCCACGGTAACTACTCCTTGAGCTATCTGGACAAAGAGTTCCTAGAGAGCGGAGACTACATCCAGATTCGCCAGACCGCCGATGCTTTGAACGGTCTCATCTCCCCCACTGCCTACGTCACCCGTGGTGATCAGAAGCGTGGCGTGAGCAGCTTCAAACAAGGTGTCGAATGGTTGTTGGAAGAGGCCAAAAAAGGTGTAGGCATCCAGCGTTACAAAGGCTTGGGCGAAATGAACCCAAGCCAGCTATGGGAAACCACCATGGACGTGAAGAACCGCATCCTGCTACGCGTGCGTATCGAAGACGCCATCGGCGCGGACGAGATATTTACGACGTTGATGGGTGATGTGGTTGAGCCGCGGCGCGCATTTATTGAAAAGAACGCGCTGGGGGTTAAGAATTTGGATGTTTAAACGAGGTGTGTTTGTTTGAAAATTTAGGGTGTGCGATAAATTCACATTCAATCAATACAAGGCACTACATGAAACAATCCAGAATATACACCTCGAAGGTGCCTTTCTTGGCATTTTTTAGGGTGTCTACTTTACGTTAATCTCAGATAGACCTGCGCCACACGCGGAGACAATGGCGAAAGAATAAACCGAATGAATTTTTTCGAGATTGCAGAAACACTGGCGCGTAACTTGCTGAATTTACAGGCGGTAAAAAA
>JABFSI010000060.1 GCA_013140695.1 Sideroxydans sp.
TCCATCTGCTGCTTCTGCGATTTCAATGCTTGGTATCGCTCAAGGAAAGCCACACCACAATGCAGCACGGCTTGATTCAAACGATAGGCTTGTTGCTCGGCTTGTGTGTCGCGCACTGCTTGCAGCGTATCAAACAGCGCTGCACAGGTGATGAGGAAGACATCTTTATCTTGCTTCTTGGTCGGCTTGAAACTGCGCGTCTCACCCGCTTGGGTGAACAGCAAAGGTAGCACGGCATCGAAACGAGCCTCTGGTTCAGCATCCGTCCATGCGCGCTCCAACTCACTCGCTTTGGCTTGCTGCACCTCGGTGCCGTTGCTGGCGAGCTGTCGCACGAAGGCGAAGTAGGTCTCTTCATTGTTGCCGCACATACCCCAATCGGCGACCGCATCGAAGGTCATATCTACGGCGAGGTAGTCAAGGAGTTGCGCGAGCGCGAACTCCACACCCTCTCCCGCGCTACCGCGCACCCCTCTCCCGCCTGCGGGAGAGGGGCTGGGGGAGAGGGTTGATGTATAAGCCCACCACTCGGCACGCTTGCCTAGGAAGTTGAACAGCAACTTTCGCGTGGTGAACAGGCCGCATTCATCGAACAGCCATTGCATGTGCTGCGCATCCACGCCGTCTGGCTGCTTGCGCATCTGCTCCAATAACTCTTCCCACGCTTCATCTTGCTCGGCGCCCGCACGTTCCAACAAGGTCATGCCATGCATCACATCGGCATTCAACGGCGCGCGCTGCATCACTTGCATGAACCAACCGTGGAAGGTGCTGATAGTGATGGCGGGTTGCGCCAACAGCACCGTGCTGTACAGGCTACGTGCGAGGGCAATCTGCTCGTCGCTCAACGTTGCGATACCACGCTCGACGAAGAAGTTACGCACCCACTGCTCGTCCTTCATCGCCAGGTCGCGCAACCATTCCTGCAAACGGGCCTGCATCTCTTGCGCGGCTTTGCGGGTGAAGGTGATGGCGAGGATCTGCGAAGGCTGCGCACCATCCAAAAGCAAGCGCACGATGCGCGACACCAACAGCCAAGTCTTGCCGCTGCCAGCGCAGGCTTCAACGACGACGCTGCGATGGGGATCTAGGGCGAGGTGGTTAGTCATCTACCCCACCCGTCATTCCCGCGAAAGCGGGAATCCAGTTAATTAAAAATCCTGCGTAGCGGGCAAAACCTTGTGGACTCGCTACGCGAGAATTAAATAGACTGCTGGATTCCCGCTTTCGCGGGAATGACGCGGTTGTATATTTTAATTTGGTTAAAGAAATGACTGTCATGTTCTAACCCACTCTCCCTTGCGACACACGCCGCGAATCTCGCAATAGCCGCACACCGCATCGACGCCATTCGCAGGCAGCCCTGCTCCGTCACGTAATGCGCTCATCACATGTTCTAGGCGCTCGACATTGAGTTGCGCCAACTGCGATGCATCTTCCTTCGGCGCGACCGACTTCACCTTGCCGCTATCGATGCTGACGAAGGCGACATCCGCCGCCTCGTGTGCGTAGGCGTAACAAGCGAGTTGCACATCTTCACCCGGCTCTTTGAGTTTGTTGCGCAGCACCATGTCGCTCTGCGTCTTGTAGTCGAGCACGCGTTTCTCTTCGCCACGCACATCCAAGCGGTCGATACGTCCGCGCAGGTTCACCCCTTCCAGCGGCCAATCGAATTTCGTCTCGGCTTCGGCATAGCGCCAACCCTCGGCCTCGCCTTCTTGCTGCCATGCCAGATAGGCAGGCAACGATTTGTACCAGCGCGCCAGCCAAGCACGCGCGGCGAAATCCTGTGCCAGCAGATCAGCGAACACCTGCTCGCTGATGTCGCGCAAGGCGGCTTCCATCTTTGCCGTGTCTTGCCCGCTCACTTGCGGATAACGTTCATGTAAGCGTTGCAACACCTCATGCACGCGCTCGCCGTAATCGCTCTTCTCGATGCTTTCTTGCACCTCGTCGAGTTCGTTCAACTTCAAAATGTGACGTGCATAGAATTGATACGGGCAGGCGATCAACGAGTTGTAGCCGCTGATGGAGACACTGACAGGCACAGAATCTGTCGCCACACTCGGTACTGGTTGCGCTGACAGCGACAACGAGACGTGACGCGCATCCTCTGCGGCGAGGTAGGCATGCAACTCAGTCTCGGCGAGGTCGTCGCCATGCGCTTGCTCGTAATCATCGCGCAGCATCTGCAAGAAAGGACTCAACAGCCGCGCTTCGCCGCTCTTGTCTTTCTGCCAGGTGACCAGCACGGTGTCGTTCAGCGCCAGCAACGCCATCAGGTCGGCGCGTTGCCGTGCGGCATGAGTGGCGCGGGTGGGCAAGTTCAACACCGAGCGCACAGCATCGTTGAACCAGCGCCCGCCATCACCCGCACTCGGCAGATGGTCGGCATCACACCCCAACAACAACACCGCATCGAAGTTGCGCCAGCGCGTCGCGGCTAGATGGGTGAAGCGCACGCTGCTGTCGATGCTGCTGTCGCGATAGGTCTGAACATCCAGTTGCTGCGCTAACCAGCGTCGCCATTCGTGGAAGGCGTATCGCCCTTTGTCATTTGCCAGTTCCTGCTGCCAAGTCTGCAAGGCACCCAACAGTTGCTGCCCCGCATCGTCTTGTTGCAATCCTTTGGTTATGCTCAACACCTCCAAGCTCTCGCGCAATGCAGCGAGCCATTCGGTGAGTGTGCGTTTCTTGCTTTGATCCAGTAATGCGGCAGCCTGCCTTAGACGCGCCAGTGGCACATGCAGAGCCACCTCATGCGGCACGAGATCAATGAATTTATTTAACCCCGACACCACACCTTGTTTGCGTAGCAATTGCTCCAACTCGTACACGGCAGATTTGCGTTCGCCCGCAGTCATGTCTGCGAAGATGAATGGTGACTTGAGTAAGTCGAGAAGATCGTGATGGTAGAAGTCGCTCTGCAAGGCGGTGAGCCAACGGTCTACCACCGTGCTGACGGAAAGTGTGGCGAAGGTCCACCCCGTCTCGTCCGCCACCAACACTTCGGCGCGTTCCAGCAAGGCACGCATGCGGCGCGCGACGACACGGTCTTGCGCCACGATGGCGATGTCGCGTTTGCCCGCTAGCAACCACAGACGCACTTGCATGGCAGCGGCACGGGCTTCTTGTTCGAGCGAGGTGGAGGCGAAGAAACGGGGGGCTGAAGGCTGCGCATCCATCTCTCGCAGATCGAACACTTTCACCATCGCACGCTGCTCGTACTCTTCGAGGAAGCGTTTCTCTACCGCCTCCCATTCGGACGCCATCAACACATACAGTGGCGACTGCGCTTGTGCCGCCAGCTTTGCCAAGCGTTGCTGATAGGCACGCGCCGCATCCAACTCCTGCCCTGCTTGCATGGCGCGCCACAACTCGAACACCAAGCGCGCTTCCAGTTGCAAGGTGATGTTCTGCCGCGCTTGGTAGGCGCGCTCCACGGCCGCGATGAATGCAGCTTCATCATCGGGCAAGGCATCCATCGCATGGGTGAGTTCGTCGAAGAGTTTGAGCAGCTCCTGCGTCATGCTCCACAGGTCGGCGTTGTCGAACCATTGGCGCTGCTTCAATTCTCCGTAAAGCAATGCACTGCGCTGGCTATCAGTGACGATGGGGGCATCAAGCGCGATGGTCTGCGCCCATTGATTGAGTGTGACCATCTGCGGCAACAAGATGGTCGGCGTCTTAGCCACACGGATCAACGCCTGCGCCAGTGGTTGCGCCGCATGGAAGTTGGGCAGCAGGATAGTGATGCCGCGCAGGTCGGGCGCGGGATGCGCGGCAAGGATACGCCGCGCGACAGCATCAAAATATTTCGTTGAGATACTCACCGTTGAAGCAGATGGGATTTGTCTTTGACTTCGCGCCACTCATCCGCATCAGCGGGTGCATCGATCTTCTGGGTGATGACCTTCCACTGCTTCGCCAACTCCGCATTGATAGCGATGAACTGCTTCTCTGCTTCAGGCACATCGTCCTCCGCATAGATCGCATTGGCAGGACATTCGGGCACACACAACGAACAGTCGATACATTCATCCGGGTCGATGACAAGGAAATTCGGGCCTTCGCGAAAGCAATCCACCGGACACACTTCGACACAGTCGGTGTATTTGCATTTGATACAGTTTTCGCTTACTACATAGGTCATTCGGCACTCACGATCTATCCAATTTTCGAGTCGAATTGTACACGCGAGCCTTTCTCTTTCCCCAATGAAAAACGCGCCTTGCGGCGCGCTCTTCGTACGACTGCGTTACACGCTTACGCGCTCAAACACGACTTCATAAAGTCCTTGCGTTCTTGACCTTTCAACGCCTTGGTCTTGGCATCCGCATTGCACGATTTCATTTTGTTTTGCTGTGTCGGTGCAGCCGCATCGGTTGCGGGTGCAGCCGCGCCGCTTTGCAAGACATAATCTTTTTTCAGGCATTTGCTCATAAACGCTTTACGGTCAGCGCCTTTCAGCGCTTGCGATTTAGCTTCGGCATTGCAGCCCTTCATTTTTTCTTGTTGCGCGCCCGCAAAAGCAGGCGCGGAAATAGCGAAAGTCAAACCCATCACAACCAGAGCAATCAACTTCTTCATGTGAATCTCCTTAAATAGTTTCAATCGGTTTCCTGCAAGTCCTATAAGCAGGCGGGGGAATTTTACGTCCAACTTAAAGAGCTTGGGGGAGGCAAATTCAAAAACATCGTCACAACGCTCAAGTAGCGCCATCTCACACAGACTTTCGCATAAGATACCCCACTCATTTTCCCAGTAGCCGCTGTCAAATAACAAAAAGGGGTTAAGTCATGCTGTCCAAATCTATTGTCCGCAACGTATTTCACGCCGCCGTTTTACTGCTGACCTTTATCTCGTTGACAAGCTGCGATGACAACACGGGCGCCGCCCCCGTTATCCCCCCACAAGACGCGGCTTGGAGCCACATTATCAACGCACACAGTAGCGGCATCATTTCGCGCAAGTCACCCATACGCATCGTTTTTAATAACGATATTGTGAGTGCGGATCGTGTTGGGCAAAGTGCTGAAGGCCGCCTCAAAACTGATCCCTCAATTAAGGGCGCGCTCTCCTTTGCAAGTCAGCGCGAAATTATTCTGACTCCCGACAACGACCTCCAACAAGGCAGCCATTATCGCATCACGCTGAATACTGACGGCTTACTCAACATGGTTGAGACGCTGCATGAATATGAGTTTGTGGTGCAGGTGCAAGCCCAACAATTTGAGGTGGACATAGCAGGTCTTATCGCTAGCCCCGCAAGCAAACACGAAATGATTTTGAAAGGCTCGGTAATCACCGCCGATGTGGATGTATCCGAAAAAATTGAAAAGTTATTAGAAGCAAAACATTTAGATAAACCCCTCGCCATCACTTGGCAACACAACCCCGATGCCAAGCATCATGAATTCACAGCAGCGGGCATCGTGCGTCAGGCAGCAACTTCCAATGTGGTGCTGAAATGGAATGGGGCAGAGATCGGTGTTGAAAATCAAGGTGAGCGTTTAATTGAAGTGCCAGATGTCGCCCACTTCAGTGCGACTCAAGCTTCTATCGCCAACACCGAGGCGCAGCCCTTCGTACAAGTATTTTTCTCCGACAATTTGGATGCCCAGCAAAACCTGCAAGGGATGGTGCGACTAGGCAGCGATATGACGACCACGCTACGCATCGAGGGCAATGTGTTAAAGGTTTATCCCGATCGTGAAGTACAAGGTGCAATCACGCTCACATTGGAACCAGGCATCCGCAATGTGGACGGCGCCCGCACCCAACAACCCTCCCAATACAGTTTGAATTTTGGCAGCAGCAAACCGCAAGTGCGGTTCATCGGCAAAGGAGTCATCCTGCCTGACAACCCTGTGTTGAGCGTGCCGTTTGAAGCGGTCAATGTGCGCTCGGTGCGGGTCACCGCGATGCGTATTTACGAGAATAACGTCGGGCAATTTTTACAAGTCAATAAACTCGACGGCAATGCCGAGTTAGCCCGTGTGGGGCGCTTTTTGTGGCGCAAAACAATTCCGCTTTCCGCTCCCTCTGTCAATCAATGGCAACGCTATCAGCTAGATGTTACCGAGCTTTTTCAAAAACATCCGGGAGGTCTGTTTCGCCTGACGCTCTCCATCAGCAAGGCTGATTCAACTTATCCCTGCTCCAGTGAATCCACGGAAAACATTGAGATCGAAGCGCCTCCCGCCAACTCTGACGACTTAACTGAGCGTGAGGCAAGCAGCTGGGATTACGCCGAGGATTACTACAATTCAGACGGGGCATCGAATTGGCAAGACCGCGAAAATCCCTGTACCAACGCATATTACCGCTTCAACGCCAACCGCAACTATGGCTATCAAGAAAACAACAACACTTACAGCATTCGCGATGAGCGCAATTTTTTAGCCTCCAATATCGGACTGATCGCCAAGCGCGATGCGCAGGGAAAATTATTGGTGATTGCCACTGATTTGAAAACCTCTGCGACACTCAAGGGTGTCAAAATTAGCACCCTAAATTTTCAAAATCAGATCATCGCCACTGAATCCACAGATGGTGATGGCATGACTCACTTCAAACCTAACGGCACGCCATTTTATTTATTGGCCGAAAAAGACGGACAAAAAGGCTACTTAAAAATAGGGCAAGGCGTAGCGCTGCCCGTCAGCCATTTTGATGTGGGCGGTGAAAAAGTGGCTGCTGGCATCAAAGGATTTATCTACGGTGAGCGCGGTGTTTGGCGACCTGGCGACGATATTTTCTTAACCTTCGTATTGCAGGATAAGGGGGCCAGTCTGCCCGCCAATCATCCCGTCACGATGGAGTTGCGCAATCCTCAAGGGCAGTTAGTACAAACCCTCGTCAACGCTTCACCTGTGGGTGGATTTTACAAATTCACGCTTAAAACCGAGGCCAACGCACCCACAGGCAACTGGGGTGCAAAAGCGATTCTAGGCGGTGCAAGTTTTACTAAATCTCTCAAAATTGAAACGGTGATGCCCAATCGTCTGAAGGTAGAAGCGGAGGTCGGCAAGCTCATCAATGGTGCCGAACCCTTCACGGGACAATTGGCCGCACAGTGGCTCACGGGGGCTAGCGCGGCGGGTCTCAAAGCAGATGTAGAGTTGCGCCTGACTAAAGCGAGTACGCAATTTTCACGTTATGCCGATTTTGTATTTGATGATCCCGCACGTGAATTTTCAGCAGAACCCACCATGCTGTTTGATGGGATGTTGGATGAATCTGGCAAAGCCACATTCGAACATGAAGCTAATCTTGAAAAGCAAGCACCCGGCATGTTGAATGCCGCGCTGACCAGTCGTGTTTTTGAAAACGGCGGCGCTTTTAGTATCAATCGTCAGGTCGTGCCTTTCTCTCCCTATGCGCGCTATCTCGGCATCAAGTTACCTAAAGGTGATGCCACGCGAAATATGCTGCTCACCGATAAAAAACATGTTGTTGAAATTGCCAGCTTAACCGCAGATGGCAAGCCCACTTCCATTAAAAAAGTGCAAGTTACACTGTATAAAATTGATTGGAAATGGTGGTGGGATCAATCCAACGATTCATTGGCACAATATGCGTCCTCGGCACATTCCAGCAAGGTTTATCAATCCACCATTGCCACCACAAAAGGAAAAGGCGACTGGGACTTTGAAATCAAGTATCCGCAATGGGGACGCTATTTGGTGCGTGCGTGCGACATGACGGAGGGCACGGAATCGCACTGCACGGGCAGCACTTTCTATATTGACTGGCCTGGTTGGGCCGGCCGTGCGCAGGAGCAATCTGGCCCCGGCGCAAGCATGCTGACCTTCCAATCAGACAAGCCAAAATACAACGTGGGTGAAAAAGCGATTATCCAATTGCCTGAAGCCACGCAAGGGCGCGCACTGGTGACCATCGAGAATGGTGCAAACATTCTGGAGGCAAGATGGGTAGAGTTCTCATCAGACCCCGCACATAACAAAGAAAAATCACGCTTTGAAATTCCTATCACGCGCGCGATGACGCCCAATGTGTATGTCAGCGTGACCTTGATTCAACCGCATGAAGGCAAAAAAAATGATTTGCCGATTCGCATGTATGGCGTCATTCCACTGCATGTGTCTGATCCTGAAACGCTGTTGAAACCTGTGCTGCATGCCGCCGAGGAGTGGAAGCCTGAAGCCAAAGTTGCCTTTGAAGTTTCAGAAACCAATGGGCGAGAAATGGCTTACACCGTTGCAGTGGTGGATGAAGGCTTGCTTGGCCTCACCAATTTCAAAACGCCCGAACTGCACAGCCACTTCTATCAACGGGAAGCGTTAGGCATTACCACATGGGATTTGTTTGACGAAGTCGCGGGTGCTTACGGCGCAAAACTAGACCGCTTACTCGCCATCGGCGGCAGTGATGCGGATGTGGCGAAGGATGCCAAGCGTGAAAAGAAACGCTTTCCCCCCGTCGTTAAATACTTTGGCCCTTTCAAACTGGCCAAGGGCGAAAAAGCCAAGCATGAATTCCAATTGCCTGCTTATGTGGGGGCGGTGCGTCTCATGCTGATTGCAGCTAATGCCAATCCGAATGGCGCGGGGAGTGCTTATGGCTCGACAGAAAAATCTGTCTATGTGCGCCAACCTTTGATGTTGATGCCAACATTACCGCGAGTGGTTGGACCAGAGGAAGAGTTCACCGTGCCAGTTTCCATCTTCGTCATGGATAACGCGATTAAAGAAGTGACCCTCAAATTAGAAGCGGGTTCGGAATTTGAGTTAGTCAATAAAAATCCAGTGAGCGTTACGTTCGACAAGCCCGATGAAAAACTGGGCATGCTCAAACTCAAAAGTGGCGCTCGATTAGGTAAGGGCAGCTTGAAATTCGTCGTTACCAGCGGCAAACATCAGGCACACGCCGAAGTTTTCCTTGAAGTGCGCAGCCCCAATCCTCCTTCGACCCGTCATCAACGCAAAGCATTAGCACCAGGTGAAACATGGGAGACAGAGGTGCTACCTCACGGCTTGCCTGCCACCAATGTCACCACGCTGGAAATGTCGGCGATGCCTCCGCTCGATTTGGAGCGGCACTTGCAGTATTTGATTCGCTACCCTCATGGCTGCGTCGAACAAACGACGTCCGCCGCATTCCCACAGCTGTATCTAGCCTCGCTTACCAAGCTGGAGGATTCACGCAAGAAGGAAATTGAAAGCAATGTACAAGCAGCCCTCGGAAAACTGCGCGGCTTCCAGCAACCCAATGGAGCGTTTGACTATTGGCCTGGCGGTTTTAACGCCGTGTTTGATGAGCGTGAAGCATGGTCTACCAACTATGTCGGACACTTTATGGTCGAGGCCAATAAGCTGGGTTATCAACTACCGCCTGCCATGTTGACAGACTGGGTGCGCTTTCAAAAATCTGCTGCGCAGGCTTGGAGTAATAGTCAGCCAAGTGCCCCATTAAATCAGGCTTATCGCTTGTACACTTTAGCGCTGGCTAGCCAGCCCGAATTGGGGGCAATGAATCGCTTGCGTGAAACGACTAATCTGCCAACCGCCGCACGCTGGATGTTGGCAGCGTCATACAAGTTGGTGGGTCAGGATGAAGTGGCCAATCAGTTAGCCAAGGGCGACCCGATGAATTTGAGCCATTACGCACAGCCTGATGCCACCTTTGGCTCTCGCTTACGCGATGCTGCCATCGTGCTCAACAGCTTGGTTATCCTCAACCAGCTCGATCAAGCCAAACCACTTGTAGATGAAATTTCTGCTCAACTCGCTTCAGATAATTGGTATAGCACGCAATCGCTGTCGTACTCATTGATGGCGATGTCGAAATTTGCGGGCAGCAGCAATAACGCCGACTACAGCTTTGAACGTACGGTCATCGGCAAAGCTGAACGTGTTAAATCGAGCAGCCCAATCCACACCTCGGAACTGAAAAACTTCCCCGATCAAGGCGGCAAAGTGATTCTCAAAAACACGTCAGAGCGCAGCTTGTTTGCAACCATTGTGACGCGGGGTATCGCGAAAGCAGGAATGGATGAAGCCGCTTCTTCAGGCTTATCACTTGAGGTCAGCTACCACGACGAGGCAGGCAATCAATTAGATATTAGCCACCTTAAACAAGGGCAAGATGTGATTGCCAAAGTGACGGTTAAAAATCTAGGGGCGGTGAAAGTGGACAACCTTGCTCTTACTCAAATGGTGGCGGCCGCTTACGAGATTCACAATGAGCGCATGGAGGGCGTGGACAATGTGGGAACACACATGGGGCAGCCGATTCCAACAGGTTACAACCCATTTGGAGCGCCTGTCGTTAGCGCAAGCACGGTAGAACATCTGGATATTCGCGATGATCGTGTCTTACGCTACTTTGGGTTAAAAGCGGGTGAGAGCATGCAATTTTCCACACGACTCAATGCGGCTTATTTGGGACATTTTTATCAACCCAGCATCGTCGTTGAAGCGATGTATGACGCCACCAAAAATGCGCGTAGCAAAGGACTTTGGATTGATGTCACTGCAACTGCTCCGTAATCATTAGCGACTATGCGTTCTTGGGCAAACATCCAAGAACGCATAAACGAGTCATTTCACTTGCACATACTCTCCTCAATCCCCACTTTCGCTGCGCTTAAATTACAGTTGCTTGAGCAGCGGCGCTGGCTATGGCTTGCTTTATTTTTAATCGCTTGCGGTATCGGTATTGCGCGCAGTTTGCCTACACCACTTTTTTCCGCTCCGTCGTCCACCATTTTGCTGGCTCGCGATGAATCATTACTTGGTGCGCGCATCGCTACTGATGGTCAATGGCGATTTCCAGCGGGTGCAAGCGTGCCAGAAAAATTCCGTATCGCATTGGTAACCTATGAAGATAAGCGCTTTCCTTTTCATCCCGGCATCGACCCGCTCGCGCTGGCGCGCGCTGTCCGAATAAATTTTTCACAAAACCGTACTGTGAGTGGCGCTAGCACGCTCAGTATGCAAACCATACGACTAGCGCGCGAGGCTCAACAACGAAGTTACTTCAATAAATTCGTCGAAATGTTGCTGGCATTGCGCTTGGAGATGCAATACAGCAAACAGGAGATTATCGAGCTGTATGCCGCCAATGCGCCTTTCGGCGGCAATGTGGTGGGTTTAGAAGCCGCTGCTTGGCGCTATTTTGGACGTAATCCGAATCGATTATCTTGGGCAGAAATATGCACACTGGCAGTACTCCCCAATAGCCCAGCGCTGATTCATCCAGGGCGCAATCGCGACTTACTTTTGAATAAAAGAAATCGTTTATTGCATAGCCTGCATGAAACAGGGCAGTTATCGGAAATGGATTTGCGCTTGGCACTGCTAGAAGCCATACCGCAACAGCCGCTTGCTTTGCCGCAACTCGCTCCCCACTTGCTGGACACGCTTCATGCAAGTGCGCCACAAACCTATCGTTTCAAGACCACACTGGATGCGAATCTACAACGTGTTGCAAATGAGGTGACACACGAACGGATTAAGGATTTATCACGTCAAGGTATCCATAACACGGCTGCGCTCATCATTGATAACCACAATTTCGAGGTGCTGGCTTATGTCGGCAATGCGGAATACTCAATGGACAATGAACGAGGCTATTCGGTGGATATTGTGCGTAGGCCACGCAGTAGTGGCAGCATTTTGAAGCCTCTACTATTCGCCAGTATGCTGGATGCAGGAGAGATTTTGCCCTCCACATTGATAGCGGATATTCCAACCCAGTATGGCGGCTATATGCCCGAAAATTTTGACCACCAATATCGTGGCGCGGTGCCCGCCCAAGTCGCGCTCGCTCAGTCGCTTAATGTGCCCGCAGTGCGCATGCTTAAACGCCATGGTGTACATCGCTTCTATGACTTCCTAAAAAATTTAGGAATGACCAGTTTAAGCAGAAATGTAGATAACTACGGCCTGTCCTTGATACTGGGCGGCGCAGAGATTTCTTTGTGGGAAGTAGCACATTTCTATGCGAATCTTTCCAATCTTGCACAGCCTGGTTTAATTAAACGCGCCTCGCAAATTCACCCGCTGCGCTTATGGCGTGATGAGAAAGAAGTAGCCCCCGTCAATGCAGAAATCAGTGCGGGGGCTGCATGGCTAACTCTTCGCGCATTACTTGAAGTGTCACGCCCAGGAGAAGAAGGCTACTGGAAAAATTTTTCCAGCACGCAACCGATTTCTTGGAAAACAGGAACGAGTTGGGGATTCCGCGATGCATGGGCTGTTGGTGCCAATTCGCATTACACCATTGCCGTGTGGAGCGGTAATGCCACTGGGGAAGGCAGGCCAGGCCTCACAGGAAGCACCGCCGCCGCACCCTTGTTATTTAATTTATTTAACCGCGTTGAACGTGCCAATTGGTTTGCCACACCCGAGCTGTACTTAAAAGAATTGGATGTGTGTAAAGACAATGGATATCTCAATAATGGTTCCTGCAAGACAGAAAAACAATTCGCCCCCATCAACAGTAATTTCGCACAAATAAGTCCTCACCATCTACGCCTACATCTAAATCCATCACGTCAATTCCGCGTGCATAGCGGGTGCGCACGAGTGTCAGAAATGAGAAATGAAGATTGGTTTTCGCTGCCACCCACTCAAGAATTTTATTACCGACGGCATCATGCGGATTACAAAACACTACCGTCTTTTCGCAAAGATTGCGAAGCTGCCCTTACGTCCGAATCCAATAGTCATCCGCTCGATTTTATTTATCCCAGTGAAGGGGCGCGTATCTATATCCCCGTTGATTTTGCTGAAAAGAAAGGACTCACTGTATTTGAAGCTGTGCATCGCAAGCGCGACTCGGTCATCCATTGGCATTTAGACAATCAATACCTCGGCTCAACACACACCTTCCATCAACAAGCGCTAGATGCTTCCCCAGGCGCTCACATCGTCACCATTGTTGATCAAGAAGGTCATCAACAGTCCCGTCACTTTGAAATTCTGGCGGAATAGTTACTGAGCTCTTAATCCCTTAATCCACCGCTGATACAAGCAAGTCGCCACCTCATGTAGAGCGGGCAACTTGACGTTCATTTGCGCTTGCATCTTATCTGCGGACTGCACGGCAGGACTATTGCGCGCGGCGGCAATTTCATCTGCACCGATGGCACACCATTCTGTAATCATCGCGGCAGTCATTTCCACATGGCATTGCAGCGCAAGGTGCTTGCCCAATGCAAACCCTTGATGCTGGCAATAAGGGCTGGCGAGTAACGGCACTGCCGCTTGCGGGAGTGTGAACGTTTCACCGTGCCAGTGAAAAGCATCGAACTGTTTGATGTCGCCAAACCAAGTGCGCGCAACATCGTTATCAGCAACCGTCACCTCACCCCAACCAATTTCTTTCACGGGATTCTTACTCACCACCCCGCCGAGTGCTTTGGAGATGAGTTGCCCGCCAAGGCAATGACCCAGTAGCGGAATGTCTTTCGCATAAGCATCACGAATAAGTGCAAGCGTTGGCGCGATCCACGGCAAGTCATCATTCACACTCATTGGCCCACCCATAAACACCAAGCCATTGAAAGCACTTGCATCAGTCGGCACCTCATCGCCCTCGTCGATGTGAATCATTTTCCAGGGGATGCCGTGTTGATTGAGGAACAAGGCGAAATAACCGGGCCCTTCAATTTTAGCGTGGCGAAAAATGGCGACAGGTTTCATAGTTTTTCAGCGTGAAATGAAGACGTATTTTAGGAGGCTTTGGAGATTGCCGCTATGCATCCACCGTAAGCAGATAGCTTCAATAAGGCTGGGATGGTCTACGCAAATATCTCAGAACGTCTGCTATCAAACTTTAGCTTCCTTCGCTAATCAGAGAATGATCTTCCCTAACACGGCGATTGCCGTTTCCATCTCTTCGTTCCACAGGTGTCCGTAGTTCAATCGCACATAATCAGAGAACCCTCTTTGGGCAGAGAAGATCGGCCCCGGTGCGATGCGGTTGCCCAGATTCTTGGCTCCGTAGAAACCGGCGCAGTCCACCGGGATCACCGGCACGCCCGTCTTCTCGGCGGCACTCTTGCACACGGCACTGATGTCGTCGCCGGTGAGCGCAGGTACACAGGTGTTGTAGATGAACACGGCTTTCGGTGAATAACTATCCACCGCTTGTTTGATGGCATGGAACAGCCGCTTCTCGCCGCGCCCCCCCGATAAGGGGAACTGGAGGGGGCACTTTGAGTGCAACATAATCTGCCCAATCAACATGGCGCGTCCCATATTACATGCCGTGCGAATTTTGTTAGACTGCACAGCAGCAACTTCAGGAGATCGCAATGCTAACGACCATAGAAGTGACGATTGATAAAACAGGGCATTTGCACAGCCTTGAACCCACGCAAATCATCAAGCCCGGACGCGCATTACTAACTTGGCTTGAACCTGACACCACACACGAACCCGCTTTGATGGCCGAGACAGCGCTAGCGCAAGAGTGGCTCAATCCCGAGGAGGATGCAGCGTGGGCACATTTGCAGCTGGGCAAGTAGTCGTTCTGCCATTTCCATTTTCAGACCTCAGCCGGAAAAAACTGCGTCCGGCTTTATTGCTGGCAGACGCAGGACGGGGTGATTGGATCGCCTGCCAAATCACCAGCAACCCCTACGCCGATCCCCGTGCAATCACCTTGGCAGAAAGCGAATTCTCCGAAGGTGGATTACAACGAACAAGCTATCTGCGCCCCGGAAAACTATTCACCTGCCACGAATCACTACCCGTCAACACAGTTGGCCTGCTCAACAAAACTGCGCTGCAACAAGCAAGAACAGCCGTTGTTGAAATGATTCGGGGTGGTTAAATTTAGTCCAAACCCATATCGTGCATGAAAACGACTACCGCAAAACCCAAGAGTGACGCATTTGCCGCCATTCATAGCGCCGCACAGGGATTACACCGTACAGGCGCAATCACCAAAACAACGCTGCGTGAATACGATGCACTCTGCTTGGATTCCATTCCCGAATTTAATGCCAAAGACATCAAGCGGATTCGCGAGCAAGCTCACGTTAGCCAACCTGTATTTGCACGCTATTTGAACACCAGTGAGTCCACGGTTCAAAAGTGGGAAGCTGGCCAGAAACGGCCGAGTGGGATGGCACTTCGTTTATTGAGCGTGATTGAAAAGCACGGACTTGAAGTGCTTGTCTAAGCGTTACT
>JABFSI010000130.1 GCA_013140695.1 Sideroxydans sp.
AGGGGGCGGCATGAGAACGAGTATCGGCTGTGGAGTGGTGCTGTTGAGTGTGCTGGGAAACGTGACCGAAGCGTCGGGTGTAAGCGATGCGGTGCTGGCGGGAAACCGTGGTCTGTCCCCTATTATTTCGCAAGCCAGTAGATATCGTGGGCGGCGGGTCGAACAATCTGTTGGCGACTACGGGTGAAGTGTTGAGTGAGACTCCAGATGGCCCGGATTTGACAGCGGAGCAGCAAGCGCAGTTGTGGGCGCAAGCCGAACCTTTGCTGGCGCAACTGAAACAATCAACTGAGGAGAAGAGTACTATGTTTATACCCGATATTTGGCCGATTTCCGGCCTGCTGGTAGGCGCGGCGGTCGCCGTGGCGGCTTCTCCCGTGCAAGCTGCGGATAACTATATTTTGGGTAGGTGCTCAGTATCGAGTTCTGACTCAGGTGCGGAAATTGGTCCGACGGTCGATGGAGATAGCTATTTGTACGGTTACCATGCGGGCGACCCGCGTTACCAGGGTTTCACTTTCGATGACAATGGCGTCAAAGTGACCCTGGTCAAAGCACCCGCGCATGGCAAGGTTGAACACGTTAATTCAGAAATATCGAACAATTACTATCACTACATGCCAAGTGAGGGCTATTTCGGGCAGGACAATTTCGTCATGCAGGTGGAGAAGAACGGTGTCAAGGTGCGGATTCATTACTTGATGGAGGTGGTCCATGAAGACGAATCGACGACCTATATAGGTGATGATGGGGAACGGCACGGTCAATACTGCAATCCAGATTCATGGAAAATATCTGCCACTACACCCGCATTCGATAATGCCAGACTGCAAGCACTGTTGAGTGCAGCAAACATCAATAACAATGTGTCTGTCATCCTCTCAGCCTTGGCAGGCGGCGCCTTGGGGCAGGCCACCGGTACCACCATCACCCTCGACACCAACGCTGCCGGCTATAACTGGTTCATCGACACCACCCCCGCCGACAACAGCGAATTCCTCCCCACCTCCAACCCCAACGAATGGGTCGCCAAAGCGGGCAGCGATGCCGCAGGCAAAATGGACATGCTCTCCGTATTGCTGCATGAATACGGCCATGCCTTGGGCATCAACCATAGTGCAGACCCGAATGACTTTATGGGGACTACGTTGACGGCGGGCGTGAGAAGGTTGCCGAGTGCGCAAGAGATGGCGTTGATGCAGGGGTTGGTGGCAGAAGCAAAGGCAACCCTCTCCCCCAGCCCCTCCCCCGCAAGCGGGGGAGGGGAGTTCCCCACCATCCCGCTGGGCACCAGCTTCATCGGCTTCTTGGGATTGTTGCGCGGCAGCCGCTATGGCGGTGTGAGCATCTCCCCTGATGCCAACACGCTGGTCACCCAATACGATTGGGCAGCTAATGCTACCCTTACCAACGGCAGCCTCAACGCAGCCGATGGCTGGAGCACCCAAGGCAGCGTGAACATCGGCAGTGGCGCAGCCGTCATGAACGAAGTCTCCACCAGCCAAACCCGCCTGAGCCAAGTCTTCCTGCTCAACCCGACCGACCGCTTCCTGAGCTTCACCCTCAGCGGTACGGCGCTGGATGATTTGAATGGCGCTCCCGACGACGCCTTCGAAGTCGCCCTGCTGGACGCCAACACCGGCGCATCCCTGCTGAGCGGCACAGGGCAGACCCGCAGCGACGCCTTCCTCAACCTGCAAGCCGACGGCACCCAGAACCTGGCCAACTGCGTTACCTGTATCAACAACGCAGATGGCAGCCGCACCTACCGCGTTGACCTCGCAGGCGTACCAGCCGGTATCGCCGCCAACCTCAGCTTCGACCTCATCGGCTTCGGTGGGAATGGCAGCCACGTCACAGTCAGCGATGTGCGCCTCTCCGGCCTGCCGCAGTTGCACGACGAAACCGCCACCATGCTGGAAGACGGAGCGTTAGCGTTCAACCCGTTCGCCCAAGTGGACAACCCTGTCCTGAGCAACGTCGAAGGGGCCGCCGTGCTGCAACTCGGCTCGCATGTAGTTGATCAGCCTGCCCATGGCGCAGTCACCGTCAATGCAGATGGAACGCGATGATTGTGGTGTAAAGGAGGTGGGGCTGTTTGTGTATAATCCGCGCTCTGTTGCGGTAATGCCATCTATTAACCAAGCGCCAACAATAGGCGTACAAATCCGAGATCAAAATGAACTTCAAAGTTAAGAACGACACCTTTCTGCGCGCTTTGTTGCGCCAGCCGACTGACTACACGCCTCTGTGGATGATGCGCCAAGCGGGCCGTTATCTTCCTGAGTACCGTGCAACGCGTAAGCAAGCGGGTAGCTTTTTGGGATTGTGCAAGAACCCGGATTTCGCCACTGAAGTGACGATGCAACCGCTGGAGCGTTTTCCGTTAGATGCGGCGATTTTGTTTTCCGACATTTTGACCGTGCCCGATGCGATGGGTTTGGGCTTGTATTTTTCGGAAGGCGAAGGCCCAAAATTTGAACGTCCCATCGTGACTGAAGCCGACGTGAAAGCTTTGCACGTTCCCGATATTGGCACCGACTTAAAGTATGTGACAGACGCGGTTTCGCAGATTCGTAAAACACTGGACGGTAGCGTGCCTTTGATTGGTTTCTCAGGTAGTCCGTGGACGTTAGCGTGCTATATGGTCGAGGGCGGCGGCAGCGATGACTATGCCAAGGTCAAAACCATGATGTACAAAAATCCGAAGATGATGCACAGCATTCTCGACGTGACCGCAAAAACTGTGACGGCTTATCTGAATGCGCAAATCGAAGCGGGTGCGCAGGCTGTTATGATTTTCGATTCATGGGGCGGCGCGTTGTCTCACTCGGCTTTTCACGAGTTTTCCTTGGCCTATACGCAACGCATCGTCGATGGTTTGATTAAGGAAAAAGACGGTGTGCGCATTCCTTCTATCGTGTTCACCAAAGGCGGTGGACTGTGGATTGAAAGCATTGCTGACATCGGCGCAGATGCGGTGGGCTTGGATTGGACGATGGACATTGGCATTGCGCGTCAGAAGGTGGGCAACAAGGTGGCGCTGCAAGGTAATCTCGATCCGAACGTATTGTTCGCCACCCCAGACGTTATCCGCAACGAAGTAGAAAAGGTGTTGAGTAGCTACGGCTTCGGTAGCGGTCATGTGTTTAATTTAGGGCATGGTATTTCGCAACATACCGACCCAGAAAATGCAGCAGCTTTAGTTCAGGCAGTGCATGAGTTAAGCAAAAAATATCATTAAAATCAGCACCTAGCCTTGGTGGTTATAAACAGGGGCTAATATACGCAGAAGGCCATGAGCAGATAACCTCATGGCCTTCTGCGCTTGTTCTGTAACATATTGTTTATTAAAGAATCGCGGGTGCGTGCGCAAAATAGGCTAAACGAAAAAACTGTATACACCGTTAAGAGTTAGCGTGTTTGTTAGTGGCTTGTCCACATTGTTATCCACAGGAAATGTGCATAAGAAAAAATATCGTTATGGCTCAAGGCGATTCGCTAAACTTCGTAGAAATTACACCAGAAAATCCTCCTAACATGAACCTCATTCGCGTCGCCCTCGACGTGCCTTTGTCAACACTTTTTGATTACAAAGTGAATGATGCCATGCAGCTTGCAATCGGGCAGCGCGTGGTCGTTCCGTTCGGGCGTAAAGAGGTGGTTGGCATCGCCATGGAATGGGTCGAACAGTCCGACCTTGAGATGGCGCGCATCAAAACCATCGTGCGTGTGTTGGATGATGTGCCTCCTTTGCCGGCCGAGACATTAGCCCTACTGCGCTTCTGTAGCGACTATTACCATTACCCGATTGGGATGACCGCGCTGGCTGCTTTGCCGACACGCTTGCGCGATATCGAGCCTATCGTGCTCAAGCAGTCATTGGTCTACAACCTGAGTGAGGCAGGGCGAGCTCTTGATGTCGAGGCGCTACCCAAGCGCCGTGTGGTGCAGCAACGCATCTTGCTTGCATTGAGCAAAGCATCGATGACTGGTACACAGCTTCGTGAGTTATCCGCTAGCGCTCCTGCGGCGCTCAAGCTGCTTATCGAAGCGGGATGGGTGGAAGCTTCCCCCCAAAGCCCTCTCTCTAACTCTCTCCCGCAAGCGGGAGAAAGGACGAACGAGAAAGGCAATTTTTATTCCCTTGCGCACACCCTGACTTCAGAACAGCAGCACGCCGTGGATGCCGTCACGCAAACGAAAGGCTTCGCTTGCTTCTTGCTGCACGGCATCACAGGCAGCGGCAAGACCGAGGTGTACGTGCATCTGATGGATGCGATGTTGCGCCGCGGTGGTCAGGTGTTGCTGTTGGTACCTGAGATCAACCTCACGCCGCAATTGGAGAATTATTTCCGCAGTCGTTTTCCAGACGTAGAGCTGGTGAGTTTGCATAGTGGCTTGGCTGATGGTGAGCGCGCGCAGAATTGGCTCAAGGCGCAATCTGGAGCGGCACGCATCGTGTTGGGGACGCGCCTTGCTGTGTTCACGCCCTTACCTAAGTTGAGCCTCATCTTGGTGGACGAAGAGCATGACGCCTCGTTCAAACAGCAAGATGGTTTGCGCTACTCGGCGCGTGACGTGGCGATATTCCGTGCCAATCAGCGCAGCGTGCCTATCGTGTTGGGCTCGGCCACGCCATCATTGGAAAGTTGGCATAACGCGCAAAGCGGTCGTTACACCTTGTTGAAACTCACTCAACGTGCAGTGCAGCCCGCCACCTTGCCAATGGTGCGTTGTCTCGATGTGGGGCAGTTGCCATTGCAGGACGGCTTGAGTGAGCCGTTGCTCACCGCCATCGGAACTCGTTTGCAACGCAAAGAGCAGAGTCTCATCTTCATCAATCGTCGCGGTTATGCCCCTGTGTTGATGTGTACGGCATGCGGCTGGTTGTCCGAGTGCAAACACTGCGCGGGAAAGATGGTGCTGCATCTGAAAGATCGCACGCTGCGTTGCCATCATTGCGGAGCGCAACAACGTGTGCCACACGCTTGCCCCACCTGTGGTGATGCCGATCTCAAACCCGTCGGTATGGGTACGCAGAGAATCGAAGAGGCCTTGCAGGCGCGTTTCCCTCAAGCGCGCATCTTGCGGGTGGACCGCGACAGCACGCGTAACAAAGGTGCATGGGATGCTATGCGCAAACGCATACATGATGGCGAAGCGGACATCCTTGTCGGCACGCAGATGCTAGCGAAGGGGCACGACTTCCCCAATCTCACTTTGGTCGGCGTGTTGAATCCCGATGGTGGTTTGTACAGCGCCGACTTTCGCGCATCAGAAAAACTGTTCGCGCAACTCACCCAAGTCGGCGGTCGTGCCGGACGAGCGGACAAGGTGGGTGAGGTGATTGTGCAAACCGCGTTTCCTACGCACCCGCTGTTTCAGGCTTTGCGTGCGCATGACTACGCCGCGTGGGCGAAAATTTTACTGGCGGAACGTCAGTCAGCGGGCTTCCCCCCCTTTATGTTCCAAGTGTTGTTGAGTGCGGAAAGTCAGCAAGAAAGCGCAGCGATGGCCTTCTTGCGCAAGGCACGTAACGCCGCTGTGGAATTAAAGAAGCAGATTGAGGTGTACGGCGTGATTCCCGCAGCCATGCCGAAACGTGCTAATCATTATCGTGCGCAGTTACTCGTGCAAAGTGACAGCCGCAAATCGCTGCAAAATTTCCTGCGCGAATGGAAGCCGCAGTTGGATGCGATGCCAACCCAGCGCATTCGTTGGTCTTTAGACATTGACCCGCTAGAGTTTTAAGCCATTACCCATCTGGGTTACGCGCCATCGCGTGGTGGGATGGTCTATAATGTTCGGCAAATTTAATGATGATAGGGAGATGGAAATGAAAGAAATTCAACGCTTCACTTTGGCTGATTTAACGTTGCCGATGAAGACACTTTTTTCAGGTTACTTGATGGTGATTGGGTTGGGGCTACTGTTTGCAGGTGCGCAAATTATGCTGACGCACGGCATGGCAGACGGTAAAGTTGGACTGTCTGTGGATGACATTATTTACAGCTACCACGGCAATCAAGAGGGCGGCTCTAAACTGGTCTCTAAACTCAACGGCAGCATGAAGGATAACGCGCCACCCGAAGTGCGCATCGCCATGATTAAGTGGGCCGAGAATGGCGCACCGCAAGAAGAGTGGGACGAAAAAATTTCCATGGATGTGGATCAGTATTGCGCGCCCTGCCACGCCAATATCCCTACCTTGCCAAATCTGACCGACAAGGCGGCGATGGATGAAATGATTAAATTGGATGAAGGGCAATCCATGTCTACCCTGACCCGGGTATCGCACATTCACTTGTTCGGCATCGCATTTATTTTCTTCTTTGTGGGCTGGATTTTTACGTATGCCACGGGCATTTCTCAACTCAATAAAGCCATTTTAATTTCTGTTCCCTTCTTGTTTTTGATAGTGGACGTGTTGTCTTGGTGGTTGACGAAGTGGAATCCTAACTTCGCTTGGTTAGTTATTATTGGCGGTTTTGGTTACAGCTTATCGGCAACGATTATGATTTTCACCTCGCTTTATCAAATGTGGATTTCGCCGCGTCGCAAAGCGCGCCCGATTGATCCGCCCATTCAGTAAATAGTCAGGTGACACAAACCATCACACTGCTTAACGCCATCGCCGCCATCACTGGCGGCGATGGCGTTTTAACAGGCGAAGCCGGTGCGCCTTATTGCACAGATTGGCGTGGCCGTTTTACAGGCACGGCTCTCGCGGTGGTATTTCCTGCAAATACACAACAGGTGAGCGCGCTGGTTGCACTGTGTGCCAAGCACAACATGGGCATCGTGCCGCAAGGCGGCAACACCAGTCTGTGTGGGGGCGCTGTGCCATTGGCAGATGGCAGCCAGCAAGTGGTCATCAATCTGTCGCGTATGAATCGCATCCTTAACGTAGATGCGACTAACTACACACTCACCGTACAAGCGGGCTGTAAATTGGCTTCGCTGTACGCGGCGGCAGAACAAGTGGATAGATTATTTCCATTGGGTCTCACCGCCATTGCGCCGCACTGTGAAATCGGCGGCAACCTTTCCACCAATGCAGGCGGCATCGGCGTGTTGCGCTATGGCAGCGCACGCGATTTGGTGTTGGGCTTGGAAGTGGTGCTGCCCGATGGGCGTATTTGGGACGGCTTACGTAGCTTGCGTAAAGACAATGCAGGCTACGATTTGAAACACCTGTTTATGGGCGCGGAAGGCACGCTGGGCATTATCACCGCCGCCGTGCTGAAGTTATTTCCGCGTCCTAAATCCAGCGCTACCGCTTGCATCTCCGTGCGTGACCCAGCGGCGGCGGTGAGTCTGCTAGCGCATCTGCGCGCCACCTGTGGCGACAAAATGAGTGGCTTTGAAATCATCTCGCGCAGCTGTCTTGATTTGGTATTCAAGCATATTGAGGACACCCATGAACCATTCAAAACCCAATACGAATGGTTAGTCATTACCAAGTTGGCGGATGTGCTGGCTATGCCACTGGATACGCCTTTGCGTGAGGCTCTGGAATCTTTTGGCGAGGGTGTCGCCGAGTTTTTAGTGACGCCCGATGAGGCGAGTGCTGAACGTTGGTGGCGCTTGCGTAAGAACATCGCCGAAGCGCAAAAGGCCGAAGGCATCAGCATCAAGCACGATGTCTCGGTGCCTATCAGCAGCGTACCGTCATTCATCGCACAAGCCAGTGCCAATCTACGCAATGCCTACCCGGGCATTCGCATCGTCGCTTTCGGCCACATTGGTGACGGCAACATCCACTACAACCTCTCCCTGTTGGACGCGACTAAAAACACCGACTTCATCGCCCAGCAAGAACATAATGTGAACCGCATTGTGTACGAGGTCGTCGCGCAGCTGGAGGGCAGCATCAGTGCCGAACATGGGTTAGGCCAGCTCAAACGTAACGAAATCAAGCAATACAAAAGCGCCTTCGAGTTAGAATTGATGCGCAACATCAAAAAATCGATTGACCCACACGGGCATATGAACCCGGGAAAAGTAATTTGAAGTAAGGCTGGGAGGAGTGGCAAGCGCAGTGAATTGAAGTGGTTGGAGCACACGCAACAAGGCTCCGCACCAATTTGAAAAAGGGACTGCATGAAGCTCCAAACAAAATTTTCGATTTTGATGTTGAGCACGTTTTGCGTGTTCATGATTGCGTTTTGGCTGGTTACACAATACTGGACTACACGTATCAACTCCGAATGGGCCATTCGACTCACCGAAACGCAGGTAACGTTCGATATGCAACGCACCTTGCGGCCGTTGCTGCGTGAAATTAATCTCGCCAAACAGCTGGCTGCCGAGCCTGCCATACTCAACATGGCACTTCATGAAAATGATGCCAGCTATCGACAGCGTGGAATTGCTGTATTGGAAAGTTACCGCACACAATTTCAAAGTCAGCGTTATTTCGCAGCCTTCACCCAATCGCAACATTACTTTCTAAACGACGGAGAAAAACGTTCTGCAAGTAACTTGTTGCGTTACACCCTATCTCCCCATAGCAGCAGCGATGCATGGTTTTATAAAGCGACTGCCAGCCCGCAAATTTACGCCCTTAACGTTGACCTAGATGCACATCTGAAATTAGATACGCAAGTCTGGATTAATCATCTGATTAAGCTGGGCGACAAAACGCTTGGCGTGGTGGGGACAGGAATTTCGCTCAAAAATTTGGAGCAAGAAACTGAGGCCTTGAAGCAACAAGGTATACACAGTTTGTGGGTGGATCGTGCGCTGAAAATTCAGTTGCACTCTGCATTGACGCGGGACGACGAAACGAGAGAGCCTGAATTAGGTAATCCACACTTGCCTATGAACGCGGTATTCAAGCGGCGTGGTGATGTGGCGCAGTTGGAGCAAGTGGTGCAACACTTGCTGGTATCGGGTGAAAAATCGGCCACGTTGCGCGTGGAATATCAAGGTAAGCCCCATCTGCTTGGGGTGATGTATGTGCCTGAATTAGATTGGTTTGCGCTTACCTTGATGGATTCTGTGCAGGGTAAGCAACTCCAGCAAGCGCTTTCGCAGGTGATGATATTTGGCGTTATTTTTCTGGGTGTCTTGTTGATTGTGTGGTTCTGCCTAAATCGCTGGGTGTTATTTCCGCTGGTGCGACTGCAACACAACATGGCGCTCGTTGAATTAAATAATTCATTGCCGCCGCTGTTGATTACGGGAACGGGTGAGGTTGCGCAATTGTCACGTCGCTTCGAGAAAATGGTGCATCACATTCGCGATTACCAAGCTAACCTCGAAGCGAAAGTGTTGGCACGTACGCAGGATTTGGATGCGACGCTGGCGGCCATTCCTGACGCCTTGTTTGAAATAGACAGCTGGGGTATGCGTCAGAAAATTGCGTCGAATTATTCGGCTGATATTTTCGTAAAACAGGATGCGGGCACAAACGAAAGTTTGTTTGACTTACTGCCCGTCGAGGCGGTCTCTGTCTTAAAGTCAGCCTTGCACGAAGCCCAACAAACCGGATTGTCGCGAGGGCATCAATTTAGTCTGCAAGTGAATTCACAAGTGCGCTGGTTTGAATTATCGGTATCGCTCAAGCCCCACTTGAAGGGCGAGGATGATCATTTCATTGTGCTAGCGCATGACGTGACCATACTCAAACAGGCGGAAGAGCAGATTCGTTCATTGGCGTTTTATGATGCGTTGACGCAGCTGGCGAATCGTCGCTTGTTGAATGAACGCCTCAAGCAGGCCATGGCAGCCAGCAAACGGAGTGGACGTTATGGCGCTTTGTTATTTTTAGATCTAGACAATTTCAAGCCCTTGAACGACGCGTACGGACATGAGGTGGGCGATCAATTGCTAGTCGAGGTGGCGCAACGCTTAACACAATGTGTGCGCGCGGTGGATACGGTGGCACGCTTTGGCGGCGATGAGTTTGTGGTGGTACTGCATGAGCTGAATGAAGACGCCATTGTGGCCACCCAACAGGCGTTGCAAGTGGCCGAAAAAATTCGCCTCACTTTGGCAGCGCCCTATCACTTAAGCGTAGCGATAGGCAATCAGCCGCCCCGAACGGTGCATCATCAATGCGCAAGCAGTATCGGACTCTCCCTAATTTCCCCCCACCAAGCCTGTGAAGAGACGCTGCTCAAGCAAGCGGATAGCGCGATGTATCAAGCCAAGCAGCAAGGGCGCAATCGAGTGTGCGCGCATGTTTGAATGCATATCTAGACAATTGACTTCCCTTTGAAAAATAGGATCTGAAGGGGGTAAGTGCTGAAGTAAGTGTGTCTGGTGCACTTAAAAAGTAGAGTCCATTGCCCATCAACGCCCCCCAATAAAAATATATTTTGAAATGCAATGCGCTTGTTCTGTCTATGCAGGCACTCAAGGCGGCAGGTCGTTTGCTGGCCGTCAAATGCTATAATCCGCCCCTCTTTTGGGAGGGTAAAAACACCCGTTCCGACCCGCCTCCTCTAAAGGGAGAAGGGCAATTATTTTTACTCTGGTGCTGTTTCATGTCCGCTGTTCTCAATTTCAAATCTCATTTAGCTGAATCCTTCGCGCACGCTTTACACGAAGTCGCGCCTGATTTCGTGGGTGCGACCATCCTTATCGAACGTCCTAAACAAGCCTCGCATGGCGATTACGCCTGCAACCTCGCGATGCAGTTGGCTAAGCCGTTGCGCAAATCTCCACGCGACATAGCCAATGCGCTGATCGCGGCTTTGCCCAAATCGGATGTGGTGGAAAAGGTGGAGATCGCAGGTGCCGGTTTCATCAATGTGTTCATCACCAAGGCGGCCAAGCAAGAGGTGGTGCGTGGAGTGTTGCAAGCGGCGACGAAATACGGTCGCGTCAATGCGGGTGCGGGCAAGAAGGTCGGCGTCGAGTTCGTCTCCGCCAATCCGACTGGCCCGCTCCATGTGGGTCATGGACGTGGTGCAGCGGTGGGTGATTGTCTATGCAGCGTGTTGGATGCCGCCGGTTGGGATGTGACGCGCGAGTTCTATTACAACGACGCAGGTGTGCAGATCGACAATCTCACGTTGTCGGTGCAACTGCGCTGTAAGGGCATCACGCCCGACGATGCTTCATGGCCGGACAGTGGCTATCGCGGTGATTACATCGCTGATGTGGCGCGTGCTTATCTAGCGAAAGAGACCATCGTCTCTAGCGACCAGAACATCACTGGAAAAGGTGATGTGAACGATGCCGAAGCCATCCGCCATTTCGCTGTCGCGTATCTGCGCCGCGAACAAGATTTGGACCTGCGCGCGTTCGGCGTCGAGTTCGATGTGTTCTCTTTAGAGTCCGCGCTCTACACCGAAGGCAAAGTCGAGGCTGCTGTGCAGAAGCTCATCGCCAGTGGCCACACTTACGAGCAAGACGCTGCTCTGTGGTTGCGCACCACTGATTTCGGCGACGACAAAGACCGCGTGATGCGCAAGACCGATGGTGGCTACACCTATTTCGTGCCAGACGTCGCCTACCATTTGGAAAAATGGAAACGTGGTTTCGTGCGCGTCATCAACGAACAAGGCTCTGACCACCACAGCACCATCACCCGTGTGCGCGCGGGTCTGCAAGCTTTGAACGAAGGCATCCCCAAAGGTTGGCCCGATTACGTGTTGCACCAGATGGTGACCGTGCTGAAGAACGGTGAAGAAGTGAAGATCTCCAAACGCGCGGGTAGCTACGTGACCTTGCGCGACCTCATCGACGAAGTGGGTTGCGATGCCACGCGTTATTTCCTCGCAGCGCGCCATCCCGATTCGCAACTGGTGTTCGACATCGACTTGGCGAAATCGCAGAGCAACGACAATCCCGTTTACTACATCCAGTACGCCCATGCGCGCATCAGTACCGTGTTGGGGCAGTGGGGCGGTGAACGCGCTGCGTTATTGAATGCCGATGTGAGCATCTTGGATAGCGAATACGAGACCGCCTTGTTGCAACGCATGATCGATTACCCGCAAGTGATTGAGACAGCGGCACAAGACCTCGCTCCCCACCAAGTGGCCTTTTACCTCAAAGAGTTGGCAGCTGATTTCCACAGCTACTACAATGCCTCGCGTTTTTTGGTTGACGATGAAAAAATCAAGTTGGCACGTTTGGCATTGATCGCGGCTGTGGCGCAAGTGTTGAAAAATGGCTTGGCTTTGTTGGGTGTGACCGCACCTGAGCAGATGTAAAAATTAAAGGAATAAACATGGCGAGAGGTAATGCAGCAGGATCAAGTAACGGTAGCGGACAAAAGTCCAAAGCATTTGCCGCGCTGATTGTCGGCATGGTGTTGGGTTTGTCTGCTGCGGGATTTTTGGCGTGGTACGTGTTTTCAAAAAACGGGAGTGAGTTCACTAACAAAGAGGCCAATCGTCCAAAAACGCCTATTGCAGCGCCGACTCCCGCCCCTGTTGTGATGCCTGCACCGGTTGCCGCATCTGCTCCCCACGCGAATCCAGATTACGAATTTTATAAGGCGCTACCGGATAAGAAAGAACACCCTGTTCTGCATACGCCAGCGACACCTAAAGCGCCCACAGTAGCGCCTGCGGTGAGCGCGCCCGTCAACCCAGCGGCCAAAGCCGTCGTTGATGGCACCCTGTATTTTGTGCAAGTGGGTTCATTTCAGAATGGCGATGATGCCGAAAAGTTAAAAGCAAAGTTGGCCTTGCTCGGTATGGAAGCAACCGTGCAGAAAGCAGATGTGGCGGGTAAAGGCGTGTTTCATCGGGTGCGCTTGGGAACTTTCAAAGGATTGAATGAAACCAATGCAGCCATTGCCAATTTGAAACAAAATGGAATGAGTAATGCCACCGCAGTGCGCGCTCAATAACGATAGGAGAGAAAGATGAAAGTGCTAGCTAAATTAATGTCTGTATTAGCTTTGATAGTTGCCACGCAAGTGCAAGCCGAAGTGGTGGCGGGGCGTGATTACAAAGTGCTTAATCCAGCGCAGCCCACTAGCAGCGGTAACAAAGTCGAAGTGTTGGAATTTTTCTTTTACGGTTGTTCGCACTGTTATCACTTGCACGGTCCATTGAGCGTGTGGGAAAAGAAAATCCCCAAGGATGTGAATTTGCAATTTGTGCCAGTTATTTTCCGTGATTCATGGGAGCCCATGGCGCGTACTTTCTACGCATTGGAATCCATTGGTCAGCGTGCGAAATTGCACAATGATTTATTTGAAGCATGGAACGTGTACAACGTTGATTTGAGCGACGAAGCAAAAATCACCGAATTCGTGAGCAAACACGGTGTCGATAAAGCCAAGTTTGGCGCGGCTTACAACTCGTTTGCTTTGCAAGGTAAAGTGCAACGCAGCAATCAGCTGGTGCAGGCATACGGCATTCGCGGCACACCGACCATTGCGGTGGATGGCAAATACATCATTACCGGTTTAGAGCCCGCTGAAGCGCTGGCAGTGCTGGATGAAGTAATCAAAATTGCCCGCAAGGAGCGTCGCGCAGGCAAGCATTAATGCGTATCGTCATCAGTGGCGCGTCGAGCGGCATCGGTCTAGCCCTCACGCGCCATTATCTTGAGGGCGGCGCATCCGTCGCCGCCTTCGCCCGCCGTGGCGAGTTGTTGCAAGCTCTCGCAACTGAATTCCCTAATCAAGTCCATTGCTACACGCTCGATGTGCGTGACGCGCCTGCCATTCAACACGCTGCACAAGATTTTATGCAGAAGGTCGGTGTGCCCGACATGGTCATCGCCAATGCGGGTGTGAGTGTTGGCACACTCACCGAATACGCAGAAGACCTCGATGCGTTCAAGCAGGTGATGGAAATCAACGTGCTGGGCATGGTGCAGACCTTCCAGCCTTTCGTCGAAGCGATGCGTAACAAACTCCCCTCTCCCGCTCGCGGGAGAGGGGCTGGGGGAGAGGGAGGTCTTCCCCCAACGCTCGTCGGCATCGCCAGCGTCGCAGGCTTCCGAGGTCTGCCCGGTGCTAGCGCCTACTCTGCGTCTAAAGCCGCCGCCATCTCTTATCTGGAATCATTACGTGTTGAGATGCGCAGCAGTGGCGTGAAGGTCGTCACCATTGCGCCGGGTTATATCAAGACGCCGATGACCGACATCAACCCCTATCCCATGCCATTCATCCTTGCGCCAGAAGTAGCGGCGCGGCGCATGGCACGCGTCATCGAACGTGGATGTTCTTTCGCCGTCGTGCCTTGGCAGATGGGTGTGGTGGGCTGGGTGATGAAGCGACTGCCAAACTGGCTATATGACCGACTCTTCGCCAACGCGCCGCACAAACCACGTGGCTTACTGAAGAGATAACTATCCTGTCATTCCCGCGAAAGCGGGAATCCAGACAGTCAAAAATCCTCGCCTAGCGAGACAGCATCTTTAGGTTTTGTCCGCTTCGCGGAACTGTTTGATTACTGGATTCCCGCTTTTGCGGGAATGACAAAACAAAGAAGTTGATAAATATGGCGATATACAAACGATTCCAAAACGGCGGCGTCCCAGAATATCTGGCGCGACATTACTGGTGGGCCTATCTGTGGCCCAGAAGCATCTGGTTCTTCGATCACCAGCCCATCATCAACGCCATCCTGTTCGGACAATACGAAAAGCTGATGCAAAAGACGCTCGCCCATGTGGAGCGCAAACCGGGGGCCAAGCTGCTGCAACTCACCTGCGTCTACGGCAAGCTCACACCCTCACTGCTACATCACACCGACAACGAAGTGCATCTATGTGATGTGGCGATAGGTCAGTTGGAACTGGCACGTGGCAAGACCACCGATGTGGCAGACCGCTGTCTGCTCACGCGCATGAATGCCGAATCGTTAGGCTACGCCAACGATGCATTCGACCAAGTCATCCTGTTCTTCCTCTTTCACGAACTGCCGCCCGAGGCACGTCAACATGTGTACGACGAAATCGCACGCGTGGTGAAACGGGGCGGCTCGGTCCTCATCACAGAATACGGCGACACCCCGCGCGGACACCTGCTGTATCGCTTCTGGCCGACGCGCTGGGTGATTGGATATTTAGAGCCGTTCTTGCCGGGATTCTGGAAAGAGAATGTGGGGGGGGAATTGAACGCTGCGTTGCAGCACCAAGGCAAGTCGCTGGCGGGCGAGCCTGTGGTCGAACACTGCTTCGCTAATTTTTATCGGGTGATGCGATTTCAGGTTGG
>JABFSI010000089.1 GCA_013140695.1 Sideroxydans sp.
ACACCCCCAATCCACCCCTAGCCGCGGGCAACTTCACCCTCAACGTCAGCCCCATGACGCTGCAAATAGACATCCTGCACGAACAACAACTGCTCAACTTACTTGATGCCATTCACACCAACATGCCTGGCTGGTTTTTATTGGAACAGTGCAGCATTGAGGGCGCCAACAACGCCGAACCCGGTGCCACCTTGAAAGCCCAATGTGCGGGCGGCTGGCTCACCATGAAAAGTAGGAGCGCGCCATGAACGCAAACCTTCATCCCCATCAAACACGCCGTCATTACCACGCTTTGAATCACGCAGCACGCATCGCGCTTCATCCAAGCAAAAATCAATTGCATAAAATTGCGCTGCTTACGTTTATGTTCATCACTGCCGCCGTGTGGCAAATGAGCGCCCACGCAGACGAACTCGGTCGCCTGTTCTACACCCCACAAGAACGCGCGCAACTTGCCATGCCGCGAGCCATAAGCGACACCGCCACCACCGAAAACCCAGACTACTTCGTCGTTAACGGCATGATTCAAAAACAAGGCGGCAACCGCATTGTGTGGGTGAATGGCAAACAACAAAAAGCGGGTTACAGCAATGAAAATCAACCCGCCACCGTGCCCGTCACCCTGCCTGGCAAAACACAACCCGTGCAAGTCAAGGTAGGGCAACGATTGAAGTTGGATACGCCCGCGTCTAAACCCATAGCTGAAAAAGTGCGTCCTGTCCGGGCAGATGAAGAAGATTGAATATGCCAATACCCCGCACACTTCCTGCCAAACCGCGCCGTATCCGCGATGAACAAGGAGCGGCGTTTATCGTCATGCTGGTCATTCTAGTCATGGGCGTGTCTGCGCTAGTAGTAAGTGCCTATAGCAATACCACTATCAAAATTCAACGTGGCAAAACAACGACTGGGGTGCTTGCTCAAGCGAAAGATGCCTTAATAGGCAGTTCTATTTCGAATGCCTTGCGCCCTGGCAGTCTGCCCTGCCCAGACACCACTAACGACGGCATGTCCGATGCCTGTTCCAGCACTAATTTTATTGGGCGTCTTCCTTGGAAAACGTTAGGCCTCCCTAATCTGCGTGATGGCAACGGCGAGCAGCTGTGGTATGCCGTATCTCCAAACTTTCGTGATGTAAGTACATCGACCACTATCAACAGTGACACGCCTACTCAGCTAACCCTTTCTGGCAATGCCGTTATGGCCGTCATTTTTTCACCTGGCGGCGCACTCTCTTCGCAAGAGCGCAATACAAATTCAACCACCTGCCCCTCTGATGGTGTTTCCAAACCCAACAATCGCTGCGTCAGCAATTACCTAGAAGGTGAAAATCAAAACAATGATGGCGTGTTTATAAATGCACCTGAATCGCCCACCGTCAATGACCAAGTGCTTGAAATTACCGCGAATCAAATACTGCCCAGAGTGGAGAAACTCATTACGAGTCAGATTGTCACCTGCCTGTCCGATTACGCCTCCATCAATTTCGGGCGTTTCCCTTGGTCAACTCGCCTCGATCCCACAAACAACCCAAGCTATACCGATCAATTAGACGAACGTTTTGGCCGCCTGCCTGACTCCATGCCCGATACTCGAACTGAAAGCAACGGCAATATGGATGATGTTTGGAATGGCGCATCGGACGCCTGCAACAACATCTTCCCTTCGACCAGCGGGTGGTGGCACAACACCAACTGGCGTGAATTGATATTTTATTCAGTCTCCAACAAACACAAACCCAGAGACTCAACAACCTTTCCCACCGCTTGCACCGCTTGCTTGGTCGTTAACCCGCCTTCTGCCGCCTTTGATAAAAAAGTCGTCGTAATACTAGCGGGCAATAAATTACTTGGGCAAAACCGCACCACAAAATCAGATAAGGCCAACCCAGCGAATTACCTAGAAGCAGCTAACGCCAGCAGCAACACCACGGAAGTCTTTCAACAAAGTCCCGCTAGTAGCACTTTTAACGACCTCGTCTGGTTCATCCAATGAAAAAATCAACCTTCTCGCACGCTGAAAGCGGTTTTTCTTTAATCGAAATGGCTATTGTCTTGGCCATTGTTGGACTGCTCATGGCGAGCCTTTTGCCCGCTTTTTCGGGACAAATAGAACAGCAACGACGCACTGAAACCAGAAAACAACTTGAAGAAATTAAAGAGGCTTTGCTGGGCTACGCCATCTTTTCTGGGCGACTACCTTGCCCCGCTACCGCAGCCAATCATGGTGTAGAAAAGTTTGCGTCTGGGGAAGATGCAACCACAGGTAAATGCGCCAATTTTAATGACAGCTTCTTGCCTGCTAGCACTTTAGGATTTTCCCCCACAGATGGGGATGGCTTTGCTGTTGATGCTTGGGGTAACCGAATCCATTATGCAGTGACACAATCCAACTCCAAAGCTTTCACTAAATTAAATGGGATGCAAACCACAGGCATCTCATCACTTACCCCAGACTTAATTGTTTGCTCAACTTCCAGCACAAGTTCATCCAGCTGCTCGGTGGCCAACACCAGCCAAACCACGGGTGCGCCTTTTGTTATTTATTCCACAGGAATGAAATTAGGCACGGGTGCTGATGAAAGTGAGAATCCAAACCCCTACAGCACCGATAACGATAGAGTATTTGTGGGCAATACCCCCTCATCTGATTTCGATGATATGGTCACTTGGCTTTCCCCCAACATACTATTCAATCGCCTCATTGCCGCAGGCAGACTGCCTTAAGCACAACTTGGCATCCATAAAAAAAGAGGGCGCACTACCCGCCCTCTTTTTTTACCGCATACGTTTTACAGTCTGCTCGCGTTAAACGTGTTGCACTGATTCATATCCCCGCTTTGTGCGCCTACGGTGAACCAGCGCATGCGTTGTTCTGAACTGCCGTGTGTGAAGGATTCGGGGACGATGTGGCCGCGTGATTGTTGTTGCAAACGATCGTCACCCACACTGGCCGCTGCGCTTAAGGCGCTTTCAATATCGCCTTGCTCTAAAAATTGGCGCGATTCATTGGTGCGATTCGCCCATACGCCGGCTAAACAATCTGCCTGTAATTCCATGCGTACCGACAGCGCATTCGCCTCGGCTTCGCTGGCACGTTGTTGTGCGGCGTGTACTTTTTGCGCGATGCCGAGCATGTTTTGCACGTGATGCCCCACCTCGTGTGCGATGACGTAAGCCTGTGCGAAGTCACCTTTTGCTCCTAGTCGATTGTGCAACTCGTCAAAGAAAGAAAGGTCGAGATAAAGCTTTTGATCGGCAGGGCAGTAGAAGGGGCCCATCGCTGATTGCGCTGCGCCACATCCCGATTGCACCGCCCCCGTGAACAACACCATTTTAGGCATTTGATATTGGCGATTATTTTCAGCGAACACTTGCGGCCATGTATCTTCGGTTTGCCCGAGGACGACTGAGGAGAATTTAGCGAGATGATTTTCTTCGGCGCTGCGCGATGCGGGATCTGCCGTCTGCACTTGCCCGCCCCCTTGCATGTTGCTCACTTGCTCAATGGCCATTTGCGGATCAACGCCGAGATACATAGCAATCAGCCCCACCACCACCGTGCCGACCAGCCCCATCTTGCGACCACCACCCAAGCGTCCGCCCGATGCACCGCGTACATCTTCAACGTTGCTGCTCTCTCTGTCTTTTTCCCAACGCATCACGCCCCCAAATAATCCATAAAACTTAACCCCCTCCAGCGCCCCTTATCGGGGGGGATGTTGGGAGGGGTTTAATCTATTGAACAACTGGCAATGAATTAAGGAATGTCTGATTAAGTCCTCACCCGTCATTCCCGCGAAAGCGGGAATCCAGTTAAAAATATAAATATCCTTGCGGAGCAAGGACAAAGCCCTCTTTATTAAAACACTGGATTCCCGCTTTCGCGGGCATGACGACTTAATCAAACCTTCTTTAACTACGCCGCCACGTGGTGCCTTGTACCGCATCTTCCAACACGATGCCTGCGGCTAACAATTCTTTGCGAATGCGGTCGGCTTCGGCGAAGTTTTTAGATTGTTTGGCGGCGATACGAGCTGCGATTTGTGCGTTGATTGCGGCATCGTCTAAACCGTCTGCACGGGCATCTCCTTGCAAAAATTCTTGCGCGTCGCGTTGCAATAAGCCGAGTACGCCTGCCAACGATTTGAGCTGGGATTGGAGGGCATCAACCCTTTCCACCATTCCATCCGCCGCCTTCTTCCACTCCTTATGGCGATTAATTTCATTCGCCAAATCAAACAACACCGCCACCGCCTCGGGGGTGTTGAAATCATCATCCATCGCGGCTTTGAAGGGTTGTGCATAGGCTGCGCTCCAATCAACAACACCCTCTCCCCCAGCCCCTCTCCCGTGAACGGGAGAGGGGAGCAAGCTTCCCTCTCCCGCTTGCGGGAGAGGGGTAGAGGGAGAGGGTAGGCCTTTGAGTGCCGTATAAAGCCTTGTCAGCGCGCCCTTCGCATCGTCCAAATGTTGGTCGGAATAATTCAGCGGGCTGCGGTAGTGCGCGCGCAAGATGAAGAAACGCACGACTTCAGCATCGTATTTCTTCAACACTTCGCGGATGGTGAAAAAGTTGCCCAAGCTCTTGGACATCTTCTCGTTGTCTACCCGCACGAAGCCGTTGTGCATCCAGTAGTTCACGTATTGGCACTGGTGCGCGCCTTCACTTTGCGCGATTTCATTTTCATGATGCGGAAACTGCAAGTCTGCGCCACCGCCGTGGATATCGAATTGATTGCCAAGTAAGTCAGACCCCATCGCGGAACATTCAATGTGCCAACCAGGGCGACCTTTGCCCCACTTGGAATCCCACTTCACTTCATCGGCTTCGCTTTCTTTCGCCGATTTCCACAACACGAAATCGAGCGGGTCATTTTTATCTGTTGCCACATCGACACGTTCACCCGCGCGCAAATCATCCAACGATTTGCCAGACAACTTTCCGTAGCCTTCGAACTTGCGCACGGCGTAGTTCACATCCCCATCAACAGCCTGATACGCCAGCCCATTCGCTTCCAAAGTAGCAATCATCTGCAACATCTGCGGCACGTACTGTGTGGCACGCGGCTCATGGTCGGGGCGTTGCACGCCCAGTGCATCCGCATCTTGATGCATCGCGTCGATGAAGCGTTGCGTCAGCGCGTGGATAGATTCTTTGTTCTCTGCCGCGCGCTTGATGATCTTGTCGTCGATGTCGGTGATGTTGCGCACGTAGGTCACGTCGTAACCACTTGCCTTGAGCCAGCGCTGCACCATGTCGAACACCACCATCACCCGGGCATGACCGAGGTGGCAGTAGTCGTACACCGTCATGCCGCATACATACATGCGAACGGTGTTGGGGATGATAGGTTTGAAGTCCTGCTTATCGCGGGCGAGGGTGTTGTAGATTTTTAACATGCTGCAATTTCACCTTTACCGTCATTCCCGCAAAAGCGGGAATCCAGATGATTAAATAATCCCGTGCATCGCACGGACAAAACCAACGGCCCTATTGATTAAACCCGCTGGATTCCCGTTTGCACGGGAATGACAGTCACACAGGCATCGGTTTGTTGTCGTTGAGGTATAGCCAGCCTTTAACGATGCGATACACCATCCAGCAGAAGCCTGCGAACAACACGAGGAAGCCGATCAAGATCACCAACGTCAACCAACCAATCAAACACCACAGCAGCCCATACCAGAAGGTGCGAATCTGCCAAGTGAAGTGACTTTCCAACCACGTACCTTTCGCATCGTCACGCTTTACATAGTTGATGATGATGCCGACGATGCCGGTGATGCCGGTGATGTAAGACAGGGCGTATAGCACGTACACCACTTGCGTGAGGGTTTTGAGTGACTTCATTTTGTCTTCATTTGATTCGATGATTTCGTTCATGTCTTACTCCTTTGTCCAAGAATCTTTCAAGGTGACGGTGCGGTTAAACACCAGCTTGCTACCCGCCTGATGTTCGCGGCGGTCAGTTACAAAATAGCCCAAACGCTCAAACTGGTAGTGCGTTTCAGGCGCGGCATTTTGCACACAGCTTTCCACCCAGCCTTGCACTTGCGTGAGGGAATGGGGATTGAGGTAAGTGCAAAAATCGACATCTTTATCGGCATCCGGTTCGGACACGCTGAACAGGCGGTCATACAAACGAATCTGCGCAGGCAGTGCGTGCTCACGTGACAAGAAATGAATCACGCCTTTCACTTTGCGGCCTTCTGGATTCTTACCCAAGGTGGCGTGGTCAATACTGCATTTAAGTTCGATGACATTGCCTGTCGCATCTTTCACTACCTCGTCACAACGCATCACGTAGCTGTGGCGCAGGCGAATCTCACCACCGAGGGTGAGACGCTTCCACCCTGCGGGCGGCACTTCGGCAAAGTCGTCGGCTTCGATGAGTAAGTCTTTACTGAACGCCACCACACGTTTGCCCAGCTCGGGCATGTTGGGATGAAAATCCGCTTCGCGGGTAAGTGCGCCTTCGGCATTGGTGATGGTCACTTTGAGTGGATTGATGATCGCCATCACACGGGGCGCGCGCAGCTCCAAATCTTCGCGGATCGCACCTTCCATGATCGCCATGTCCACGCTGTTCTCGCTCTTGGATACGCCGATGCGCTTGGCGAACTCGCGGATGCCTTCCGGCGTGTAACCGCGACGGCGCATACCACTAATGGTGGGCATACGCGGGTCGTCCCACCCGCTCACCTTTTTCTCGTTCACCAGTTGCAACAGTTTGCGCTTGCTGGTGATGGTGTAGTGCAACTCCAAGCGCGAGAACTCGTACTGGCGCGGATGGCAGGGGATGGTGATGTTGTCCAACACCCAGTCGTACAAGGGGCGATGGTCTTCGAACTCCAGTGTGCAGATGGAATGCGTGATGCCTTCCAGTGCGTCGGAGATGCAGTGCGTGTAGTCGTACATCGGATAGATGCACCACTTGTCGCCAGTGCGGATGTGGTGCGCGCGACGGATGCGGTAGATGGCCGGGTCGCGCATGTTCATATTGGGCGAAGCCATGTCGATCTTGGCGCGCAGCACCATCGCCCCATCGGCGAATTCGCCGTTCTTCATGCGCGTGAATAAATCCAAATTTTCGGCGACTGAACGAGCGCGGTTCGGACTTGGCTTACCCGCTTGCGTCAGCGTGCCGCGATATTCGCGCATCTGTTCTGGCGTTAAGTCGTCCACATAGGCCAAGCCTTTGTTGATGAGTTCGACTGCAAAGTCGTACAGCGCATCGAAATAATCGGACGCCCAGCACACGTCGCCATTCCACTCAAAGCCCAACCAGCGCACGTCTTCTTGAATCGACAGCGCGTATTCTTCGCTTTCCTTCTCGGGATTGGTGTCGTCAAAACGCAGATTGCACAGGCCGTTGTAATCTTTCGCCAAGCCAAAATTGAGGCAGATGGATTTGGCATGGCCTACATGCAAATAGCCATTCGGTTCGGGCGGGAATCGCGTTTGAATCGCGCTGTGCTTACCGCTGGCCAGGTCGCCATCAATAATCGTGCGGATAAAATTAGAGGCGGGGGCGTTATTGGAAACGGGATTGCTGCTCATTTTAGAGGTCTTAAAGGTGACAAATAATGGGCGGGGATTTTACCCGAAACGTCATTTTAAGAAGACGCTGATTAAGCCCCATCCGTCATTCCCTAACACTGATTGTCTGTTTCGCTCGTTCATATCGAGGCATATTTGATAGAATCGCGCCCTGCCGATGGTCGTTACACCATCACTTCCAAATTCAAAAACGTTAGGCGATGAATATGCTAAATAAATTCAGTGGGATTGCTGCTTTGTGTGTACTGCTTGCGTGCAGCACCAACAGTCGTGCGGATGACATTCAAGATGCCAATAAATTGCTCAAACAAGGGCAAACTGCACAGGCTTTAGAAAAGGTGAATGCCTTCCTCGCGACCAAGCCCAAAGATGCGCAGGCGCGCTTTCTTAAAGGCCTCATCGTGAACGAACAAGGCAATGCTGCTGAAGCGATTCAAATTTTCACCGCGCTCACGGACGACTACCCTGAATTGCCCGAGCCCTACAACAACCTCGCCGTGTTGTATGCCAGCCAAGGCCAATACGACAAAGCCAAAGTGTCATTAGAAATGGCCATTCGCACGCATCCTAGCTACGCCACCGCACACGAAAATTTGGGCGACATCTACGCCAAGATGGCCAGCCAAGCCTACGATCGCGCATTGCAATTGGATAAGAGCAATACCGCCACACAAACCAAGCTCGCCTTGATTCGTGATTTATTCGGCAAATCTGCTCGCGTCGCCAAACCTGCCGCAACAGTAGTTGCCGCTGCGCCGGTGGCGGTTGCCCCCACTGCGACAGCACCCAGTGTGACGCCTCCGGCTAACACGCAAGTGGCCGCAAGCGGCAATACTAAAGACGACGTGCTGAACGCAACGCGCGCTTGGGCGGCGGCTTGGTCTGCACAAGACAGCGCCCAATACCTCTCCTTCTATGCACCAGAATTCAACACGCCTGATGGCATGGATAGAGCGGCATGGGAAGCACAGCGTAAAGAGCGCATCGCCAAGCCAGCCTCCATTGAAGTGACGCTGGCTGGCACGCAAGTGACCGCACGTGATACTGAAAACGCCAGTGTAAGTTTCAATCAAAACTACCGTGCCAGCCATTTGAAAACGTCTTCCCATAAAACTTTAGTGTGGGTGAAGCACGGCACGCAATGGCAAATCGTAGAAGAGCGTTCTGGTAAATAATTTAGATGCCGCGAACGTTTTATGCGCTCTTACTCGGGTTCTGCTTCGCCTCCGCTGCGTTAGCAGAACCGGCTTCACGCGAGATGGAAGCCGCCCTCGCCAAAAGTTTGCAAGCTGTGGGCAATAACCATCTCGATGTCGCGCTAGATGAAGTCAACGCACTCCTCAAGTCACACCCCAATTTCAAATTAGCACAGCTCGTCAAAGGCGATTTGCTGATGGCGCGTGCCCAGCAAATTAAAGGCTTTGGCAGTGCCGCGAACGCCCCCAAAGATCAGCTGCAAGATTTGCGTGATGAAGCCAATGCGCGACTACAGCGCGTGCAACAACAGCAACCCGTGGGTGTTCCGCAATACCTATGGAAGATGGATGATGCGCAACGCTATGCGGTGGTGGTGGACACCAGCAAGGCCACGTTGTACCTGTTTGAAAATGTGCGGGGCGAGCCTAAATATGTGACTGATTTTTACATCAGCGTAGGCAAAAAAGGCACTGACAAAATTGTTGAGGGCGATAAAAAAACACCGCTCGGAGTGTATTTCATTGACGGTCATTTGAACGATGCTCAACTCGAAGATTTGTATGGCAACGAGGCGTTCACCTTGGATTATCCCAATGAGTGGGATACGCGCCAAGGCCGCAATGGCAAAGGCATTTGGCTGCATGGCACACCCAGCGACACCTATAGCCGCCCACCCCGCGCCAGCAATGGGTGTGTGGTACTCGGCAATGCTGACCTCAAACAATTAGGCCGTCATTTGCAAATCGGCAATACGCCCATCATCATCGCCGAGCAGATGCGCTGGAGTGATGCTGCGGATCAAGCCGAGCGCAGCGAGTTGCTGGCCGCTATCGAGCAATGGCGCAAAGATTGGGCGAGCCGTGATACCGAAACTTACCTGAAACATTACGCACGGGATTTTGCGACGGGGCGCACTTCATTCAACGAATTTGCGCAGCAAAAACGCCTTGTGAATTCAGGTAAGACTTGGATCAAAGTGCAGTTGGCACATTTGAGTGTGTTTCCCTATCCCAACCAAGCAGGTTTGGTGGTGGTTAATTTTGAGCAGGACTACAGCAGTAACAACCTATCCAACCGCATGCATAAACGCCAGTATTGGGTGAAGCGTGAGGGACGTTGGAAAATTATTTACGAAGGAGCCGCATAAATGAAATTCATTCGCATCACTTTTGCTTTCTTGCTGGCTATTGCATTCGCAATGCCCGCGCAATCCGCATCCGCTTCTCACTCAACTAAAAAAGGAAAATCCAACATGGTCAAACTCCACACCAACCTAGGCGTCATCACATTGCAGCTGGACGCAGAAAAAGCGCCCCTGTCTACCCAGAACTTCATCGACTATGTGAACGCGGGCTTCTACAGCAATGTCGTGTTCCATCGCGTGATTCCTAATTTCATGATTCAAGGCGGCGGTTTTGAGCCTGGTATGAAACAGAAAGCAGTCAATGCGCCTATTAAAAATGAAGCGGCGAACGGCTTGAAGAATGAGCAATACAGCATCGCGATGGCACGCACCGGCGACCCTCACTCTGCCACGGCGCAGTTCTTCATCAACACCAAAAACAACAGCTTCCTCGACTATCCAGGACAAGACGGCTGGGGCTACTGCGTATTCGGCAAAGTCGTTGAAGGCAAAGAAGTCGTTGATGCCATCGGCAAAGTGAAGACAGGTTTTAAGAGCGGCCACCAAGATGTGCCTGTAGAAGACGTCATCATCACTAAAGCAGAAGTCGTACAGAAGTAATCTAACAGCGCCTCGGCGCTGTTTTATTTTATGCCGCACTCTCTATTTATTTCCGATTTACATTTAAGCCGCGAACACACGCGAAGTGCGCAGTTGTTCGCGCATTTTTTACGCGATGTCGCACCGCAAGCTGAAGCGCTGTATATCTTGGGCGACCTGTTTGAGTATTGGGCGGGCGACGACGATGTTGACGAGGAATTTAATGCGTCCATTTGCGCTGCGCTATTTAACTTAAGTCTCCGCGGAACACCTATTTTCATCATGCACGGCAACCGTGACTTCTTGATGGAAGTGAAATTAGCGGCTACCTGTAACGCTCTACTGCTGACAGACCCCACGCTGCTCAATCTATATGGAACGTACACGCTACTGACTCACGGCGATGCGCTATGCACGGATGATGCGAGCTACCAACAATTTCGCACGATGGTGCGCGGTACCGAATGGCGCACACAATTTTTAGCGCAGCCACTGACTCAACGCAAAGCGCAAATCGAAAAATTGCGTGTGCAAAGCGAGCAGTCGAAACGCATCAAAACGATGGACATCATGGATGTGAATATCGAGGCCGTGGCCACCCTACTCCGCGAACATGGCTATCCACGCCTCATCCATGGTCACACACATCGCCCCGCTAAACATCTGCATGATGTGGATGGCCACACATGTGAACGCTGGGTATTGGGCGATTGGGATAGCGGCACAGCACGTTTCTTGCGTTGCGATGCGCAGGGGATGCATTGGGAAACAATCAGCAGCAAGCTGTAACGCTCATAATTCGAGAAACCCGAACGCAAAAGACACGCCACCCATTACCGATTAAACCCGCATTACAATTGGCAAAACGCATGGAGGAAAATCATGCCAGCCAAACTCTCTCTCGCTTCAATCTGGATTCTGTTCATAAGCCTCATCTTGCCCAATCATGCCTATGGCAGCGCCGCTGACTGGAGTATTGGCGGCTATGGCGGTCGCTATTACGACACCGAGCCGGCAGGCATATTGGAAGGCCATGCACGCTTCAACAAGCAATCTATGGTTGCGTTAACCGTGAGTAAATCAATCTGGCAAGCAGAGAACCTTGGCTTATCTTTAGAAATAGACGGCATGCTTGGCCATCAATTTGGTATCGCTACTTTGCAAGAAATAGGCCTTGCCCCCGTCATGCGCTGGCAACATTTTCCTTGGCAAGAAACACTGCCTACTAGTCTTCGTTTCGCGCCTTTGGGTATTTCATACACCACCGCCATCAGTCCGTTAGAGCTGGGTAGCACAGGGAAGGGTAGCCGCACACTCAATCTGCTATTCATCGAATTGGGATTTTCGATGCCACAATTGAAATCAGAAGAAATTTTCGCGAGGCTGCACCATCGCTGTGACATTTACGATTTACTCAATAAACATGGCGCAAACGGCGAAGATTTTCTGGTGATTGGATTGAGGCACTATTTCTAAAACTGCCGCGCTCGCCGCCGCACACTAATCCAACGAACACAGCAAGGCTGAAGCGCGATGTTTGGGGCGCACATGAAACATGCGGAATGCACCGAAATTTTTAGCGCTGGGAATCGTGCCTGCGTATTCAAACGTTGACCAGCCTTCCCCTTCAATCTCCAACATCGCCACGAAAGGCTCTGTGCCAAACACTTCACCTGGCGGGGTGATAGGTTCGATACGCGCAGTTTTATTCACCTCATTACTCGCAAAAGTGAAGCACTGCGTGAGGTGGTCATACACTTTGTAGACGGGGCCGTAGTGCAAGCCAATGCGCATGAGCAGGGGATCGGCAAGCGTTAGTCCGCCCTGCTCAATCTCTGCCATCACTTCATTTAAGGCGAGGGCAATCTGCGCGGCGGTGGAAGCTTTTTCTGTCACCAAGAAAATGGCATCGCCCCACGTGTCGATGTGCTGCACATCCGCACCATACTGTTCAATCGCCTGTGCGAGGTGCGGATGCAATTCGGTGAAATACCACAAGATGTCACGGTCGTTTAATTTACTAAAGCCACGCACATCGGCAAACAAAATGGCATGCGGTTCACGGCGTGCTAGGGGATAAGCATCCGTCACGCGCGGCACTGTGCGAGTGGGAATCACCGCTGGGCTAGGGATAATTTCGGTGGCATGACCTAGCTTTTTCCATTTTTCGATATTGGAATACGTGCCGCGTCCTTGCGAAGTGAGCTTCTGATCCCACACCGCCAACTGCATCACCTTCGCATTCAGTGAATTGCCGCGCATGAGTGTCATACCCATCGCCACATCCGAGCAAAAATTAAACAAGGAATCATCGCCCAAGAAATCGGATTCAGTGGCACACGACACCGTATTCGCGCCTTTAATACAGGCGCGGAAACGCGTTACCCATTCTTCACCCGCCGGACGGACGGCGACCTCACAAAAATTTTCCATACCAAAGGGCAGCCACACATTTAACTCGCCGCCTTGTTTCAAAATGGCTTCCGCAAACAAAATATCTGAACCTGCCATCAATGAGCCATACGCCACCGCGCAATGCTGCTGTGCTAAAGCTTGCTCGATGCGCTGACTCAATCGCTGCTCATCTTGCAAAGTAATCGGACGCTGTTTGTTAAAGGCATGGCCGCAATAATGCACGACGCTCTCGGGCAATAAGGGCGCAATAATTTTTGCGTCAATGTGGAGGTGCGTGCAAATAAGTTTGAGTTGAAAATAAGTGCGCGCACGCGTCAGCAAGTTTTTGGTGTTGTGCTGTGCCGCCAGTTCAATCGCACGCGTCGCCTCCACTTCCATACCCAACAGTAGATAGGCTTCCGCTTGCGAGGCTAAGGCAAAGTATTGCGGCCCTGTATCGTGATTGGCTAATTGGATAGCCAATTTTGCAAACTCACGCGCACTATCCTCTGCTCCCGCAAGTTGATACAGCGTGGCCGCATTGATAGCCGCGTAATGTCCGCCAGAGCGCGCAAACGCACGCTGATAAGTGGCGGCAGCAGCATGCAAGTTATTTTTATCGGCATCGGTCAGCACACCGTCATCCGACAGATTTTGAAACGCCAAATCTTTCAGAATGCGCGCCACTAATGCACGCACATATTCGTCTTGGCTTTTATGCAATTTGTAGGCATAGAAAGCATCCAGCGCGCGTTGCTTGGCATTGCAACGCGACAACGCCAATACCGAACAATGCTGAAAGTATTCTTCTTGCGGATGTAATTCGAGGGCGGCTTGCGCCAAATCGTATTCCTTCAAATAATCGCCCGCGCGTTGCACAGCGACGATTTCTGATTTTAATTCTTCGATAGATTGAATCATTTAAGCGCACCCATCTTTATGCACAAACTCTCACACGGAACACCATCATGATTGGTGTCCAATCTTTTTAGACCACACACTGTCAAATAAAAATGCGCTTCATCGCAGGTCACCATTTGCTTACAGTAGTATTTTTTACCACAGGCCAACGCGCCAAATTTTGTAGCGTCTTCTGTTTGTATCGGGGCAGATTGGGTCGTGTGTGGATGTACATTATTTTTAGCCTCAAAGGGATGTGCCTTACGCCATTGCGACGGCAACTGTGGATTAGCCTGTTGCCATAATCCACGCCGCGCCACTTGCGCTTCACGCTGAAGACTGTTGTAGATTTTAGCTGCATGTGAACGAGAATACGACCACGCCATACCCCGCTTAACCTGCTCCTCATTAATGCTCATTCCATCCACGCTAACCAGCGCAAGCGTGCGTCCAAATTGATCGGTTGCCTTGCTTTCAATCTGAATCACTTTGCCGCCAATGAGCGACTGCAAGGACTCGGTGGACTGCTTGCCGTAGGCTTGCTCTTTTTCAGGCGCGTCGATATTCAATAAGCGAATTTTCGCCTTGAAACCGCCGCTTTGCGCATACAGGGTGTCGCCATCCATCACCGCCAAAACTTTGGCATCGTAGGTATCGGCTTGTGCGGAGAACGCAACCCAGCACAGCAAGGAAAAAAATCGCTTCACGTCAACGCCGCTTTGATGGCCGCCAAACACAGCAAGGCATAGCCCGCCGCTAGCAGGTCGTCAAACATAATGCCCAAGCCGCCATGCCACTCTGCATCAAAGTGACGGATCGGTTGTGGCTTCCAAATATCAAAAAAACGAAATAGGACGAAGGCGAGTACCTGCCACAAAAAACCAGCCGGGGTAAAAAATAGCACCAGCATGAAGGCGGCAATTTCGTCCCACACGATGCCGCCGTAATCGCCGCCGCCCAAGGCATTGCTGGTGTATTGGCACAGCCCAATACCTGCCACAAACGCGCACACGATAACCAGTAACAACATCGGCTCGCTCATCAACGACGCAAGCACCCCATACAGCGGAAAGGCGACCAAGGTACCCCAAGTGCCTGGCGCTTTTTTCGCCAGCCCCGCACCAAAACCAAACGAGAGTAAATGCGCAGGATGGCTGAATAAAAATTGCCAGCTCGGTTGGATTTTTAATTCGTCATGCGAAGTGGTCATAGCCCGCTTTCTCCATCTTCATTTCTTGACCGTGCGCATCGCGCACCACACAACCCAATTCGGCACGAATGTGACCAATGCGCGTAAGGGGAAATTTAAGTTGTTCCGCCAGCGCGGCCAGCACATC
>JABFSI010000076.1 GCA_013140695.1 Sideroxydans sp.
CGATTTGCGCGGGAAATTGGGCTTCGCCGTCGGCAACGAAGGTGCTGGCCTATCACCGACTTTGCAGGCCGCTGCGCAACAGCATTTCATCATCCCCATGCCCGGCAAAGTTGAATCCTTAAACGCCGCCGCCGCCACCGCCGTATGCGTGTTTGAAGCACTACGCCAGCGCAGTATTTGACGCACGAAGAAATTAAATTGCGTGGTAGGGGGTGTGGGGCGGAAATCGTCGCCCCAGATTGTTCAATTTTTTGGTTAAAGGCAAACATGAAAGATATTCTTTCTGAAGCAATCGGGTTTCACATCAATGAGAGCAACTTACATTTCCGTGCCGAACAAATACGTGCGAGGCTGAAAAATTATTTGAGCATGCTTGGCGGCCAAGCTGTCTTGCTGCTCATATTTGACTGGATGATGTGGGGTGTTCAGGAACACGCTGTTTTGCTTGCTTACAACGCGGCATGGGTGTTGGTGGCTGCTGTGGAAATAGTCTGGTGGTGGCGTAACCGCGAGCGTGTTGACACAATTCAAGCGTGTATGCGTTGGCATTATGCTTTCATTATCTTTACGGGATACTTCGCCTTGTTTTGGGGGGCGACCGTCGTTTTTATGTTCCCTGAAGATTTAATCCATCAGATATTGCTACTCATGCTATTGCTGGGTTTGGCTGGCGCATCAGTCAGTACGAATACCGTCTATCCCTTGTCTTTTTACATTTGGATTGTGGGTGTTTTAGTCCCCCCAATACTGAAATTTTCGAGTATGGGGGATGCAGAACACTGGGCGATTGCAGGGTTTATCACACTGTATTTTGTGATACTCATTAAAAGCGGCGCAGAAGTGAGTGCGGCGTTTAGCGACACATTACACAAACGTTTTGATAATGAGGCGTTGGTAAAGGAGTTACGCCAGCAACAGGTAATCATCAATCAAACTTATCGCGAAGCAGAAATAAGCGCGCGCACGGATTACTTAACAGGCCTGAACAATCGGCGTGCTTTTTATGACATTGCCAAACCGTTATGGAGCAATGCCATACGTAACAATCGAGATGCGTCGATTATTTTGATGGACCTCGATTTGTTCAAATTGGTCAATGATACTTACGGACACGACTTGGGAGACAAAGTGTTGGTGGCGGTAGCTTCGGCGCTTAAAGGGGCAGCAAGAGAAGGGGATGTGATAGCCAGATGGGGCGGTGAAGAGTTTATTTTGTTGCTGTCCGAAACAAGCCTGCAATCGGCGACAATTTATGCTGAAAGATTGCGAACGTTAATCGCGGCAATTCATATTGATTTTGGGCAAACCCCGATTTCGATTACGGCTAGCTTTGGTGTCTCCCAAAGAGTCGAGTCATGTCTCACCTTGGATGAATTAACCTCGAGCGCGGACAAGTGTTTGTACCAAGCCAAAGCTGACGGTAGAAATCGGGTGAGTGCTAAATCGAATAATCTATGAAACTATGGCTAGTTTCCTAGCGTTTCAATCCCGTTAAATGCAGCAAGGTGGTGGCGATTTCTTCGACAGAAATCGCGCTGACATCCAGCATGGGAATGCCTGCGTTACGCATCATTTCTTCCGCTTGTTTGATTTCTTTTTGGCAATTTTCAATCGAAGCGTAGCGGCTGTTTGGCATGCGCTCTGCGCGAATTTGCGCGAGGCGTTCGGCCTGAATTGTTAGTCCATAAAGTTTGGGAATGAGCGGTTTGAGTGCGTTGGGTAAGGCGTGGTTTTCAAAGTCTTCGGCGACGAGGGGATAGTTGGCGGCCAATATGCCGAACTGCAAGGCGAGGTAAAGCGAGGTGGGGGATTTGCCTGAACGTGAGACCCCTACCAAAATAATTTCTGCTTTGCCCAAATCGCGTGTAATGCCGCCGTCATCGTGATTGAGGGCGTAGTTGACCGCATCCATCCGCTCGCTGTAGCGCGTGCCTGTTTCGTGCGAACGCCCCACGGCATGAGAAGACAAAATACCCAGTTCATTTTCCAGCGGCACGATAAAACTCTTAAAGAGGTCGAGGATGAGTGCATCGCTTTGTTCGATGATGCGATGCACCGCAGGCAAAATGAGCGTGCTGAAGACGATGGGGCGTTTGGCATCGTTCATCGCGGCGGTGTTGATGCGTATTACGGCTTCGCGTGCTTTTTCAACAGAATCTACAAAGGGCAGGGTGATGAGTTGGAATTCAATGCCATCGAACTGGCTCAACATGCTGTGGCCCAGTTTTTCTACCGTAATGCCAGTGCGATCTGAAATAAAAAAAGCGGTGCGTTTGGGATGGTTCATCAGATATTCACAGTCTGTCAAAAGTGGGCGCAGTGTAAATTGTTCTGATTGCGAAGGGGAGGAAAACCCATCATCGAAATGAGCGAGCTATGTATGGTGCGGTCATCAACGAATAAGGCGGACACCGCCTATACGATGTCCGCCTTATGGGTAAGCGATGCGGTTTAATGTTGTGCTAGCGCATCGGCAATCATCGTTTGCAGCTCACCTTGCTCGTACAGCGACAGCATGATGTCTGAACCGCCAATCAGTTCACCTTTGATATAGAGCTGGGGAAAGGTGGGGAAGTCGGCGTAAAACGGCAAGTTGTCATAAACCTCTTGGTCTGAAAATACATTCACGGCTACGTATTTTTCAACGCCACAAGCCTTCAATACTTGCGCCGCGCGCCCTGAAAATCCGCATTGTGGAAACTGCGGAGTGCCTTTCATATACAGCACGATAGGGTTGGTGGTAACGGTTTTTTTGATGTTGTCTAATGAGGTCTGATTCAAAATAATCTCCTGTGAAATGGCTTAAATTAGGGTTGTTTATCCCATTGAGCGGGAGTGAAGGTTTTCATTGAAAGCGCGTGGATCTTTTCCATTTTCTCTCCTAATACTTGATACACCAGCTTGTGTTGTTGCAACAAAGACTTGCCTTCAAATGCGGCACTAACAATGACTGCATCAAAATGCCGCCCGTCGCCGTTCACGTGGATATGCGAACATTCCAAGCCAAGTTGAATAAATTGCTTAACATTATCTGGTGTGACTTTCATATCGATCTCAATCTTGATGGAGGTTAAAGCGTGTTGAAGAGGAGGGGAGCGCGACCTTTATTTAACACGGCGTGCATTCAAACTTACCCGATGGTTTTAGTCAACCACATCCCAGTAGGGATAAAAAAACCGCCCACAAGGGGGCGGTTGGTATCTGGCGGAGAAGGAGGGATTCGAACCCTCGGTGGGATGTTATCCCACACACGCTTTCCAGGCGACTTACTGAAATCTAATGAAACCTTTTGTTGACGGGGCATTCGTGGCTGTGGAAAATCCGTAAAAGTATTTATTGCCACAAATTTGCCACACTGCACAGGAAAAACTGAATATGGCGACGATTAGGAAAAGAGGTGAATTCCAGTGGGAAGCTCAGGTTCGTCGGAAAGGCTACCCACCGCAATCAAAGACCTTTAACACTCGCGCTGATGCCGATCTCTGGGCTGCAACTACAGAAAGCGAGATGGGGCGCGGAGTGTTCATTGATCGTAGCGATGCCGAGCGCAATACCATCGCCGAGATTATTGATCGCTTCACTTCCGAGTTTGCCCCCCATCACTACAAGCCGCGCGAGGATGGGAAGGAGGCTTGGCGCTTTCAATGTGAGCATCTGAAAACCGCCTTGGGTAAATTCTCGCTTGCCGCGCTAGATCAAAAATTGGTTGCGCAATACCGAGACAAACGCCTAAGTGTCGTCGGTGATAGCACGGTGCGTAAGGAGCTGTTCATGCTCTCGAAAATCCTTAAGTTCGCTGAAACAGAATGCGCCATTGTTCTTCCGCGTGGTAATCCTGTCGGGAAAATCCGCAAGCCATCCGAGAGTAAATCTCGTGATCGTCGGTTGAATGAAGATGAGTGGCAGAAGCTTGAGGCAGAGTGTCGCAAAAGCAGGAATACCTACCTGTGGCCTGCCGTTCAATTGGCAGTTGAAACAGGAATGCGGCAGGGCGAGCTACTAGGGCTGGCTTGGAAAAACATAGATAAGAAACGGTCTATAGCTTTTCTGAAGGATACAAAAAATGGTGAAGAACGCGCAGTCCCTTTATCACCGGCAGCACTTGCCGTACTCGATACTCTGCCAGTCTCGATTCGCGGGAAAGTCATTCCAGTTGAACGCATGACGCTGTTCCATGTTTTTCGAGCCGCATGTGCGCGTGCAAAAATTGAGGACTTCACTTGGCATGATCTGCGTCACGAGGCACTTTCGAAATTGGCTGAACGCGGCGACATGACTGTTTTAGAGCTTGCGGCAGTATCGGGCCACAAGACGCTTCAAATGTTGAAGAGATATACGCATTTGCAGGCCGAAAAACTAGCTGCGAAGCTGGCAACAAATGCTAGATAGTCATTTCTAGTTGTCTGTAGTTACTTGCGATTAATATATTGAAATAAAAAGAAAATATTTGTTGACTACGCGAAACAATACTGCGAATATTTTCGCATGTGGGAAGATTACAAAAATAAATGGAAAGCTAACATCTCCAACCAAGTTGGGGATCGTACGGGCGTGGAAGTCTGGTTTTTTTACCTTCTTGTGTTGGTCGTAAATATTGGACTTATTGCAGCTTGGTTTTTCCCTTTGCTATTCTTCACTTGGCTGTTAATCGCGGTTAGTTTTGTATCTGCGGAGGATGCAATCCTAGTAGCAACTGTTGTGATGCTTACATTTGCTCCTATCCAATTTTATATCGTTGCATACACAAAATTTGGCGAGCGACTGCTTACGAAAATCGCAGAAAAATTAGAACGGGCAATTCTTCGAGCTTTGTTACCCCCCGCACGTATTTTGGGTTTACCAGCAGTGGTCAAAATTTCAGATCAATTCGAATCATTCAATAGTTATATTTCTCCTGTCCCCTGCGCTCCTCCGCGCAAGTACCTCGCCTGATTTTTTGTTTCCGGATTAGTCCGGTTTTGAAAATAGGGCGGGGTGTGGCACACGAATCCTGACCATCGCCGCACCTTGCCATTCTGCAAGGAGCAAAAATGTATCAATACGAAGCCATGGCTACGCTTATGCGTGAGCTTTTCGCATCCTATCCGCCACTTCTTAGCATTCAAATGGTCGCGAAAATCTTGAGGCAGGAAGTTCCTGCGGTCAGAGCAAGAATTCGACGTAAAGCATTTCCCATAACCGTCCGACAGGACGATGGAGGGCCACAATACGTTTTGTTGGTTGACCTCGTGCGCTTTTCCATTACAGGTGAACGCCAAGAACAACCTACGACACGTCCGATCCGCCTCCCAAGAAATCCACTTGGTCTGAATGGCAAGCGTTCGCGCGGACGTCCAACAAAGGCTGAGCAGATCGCATGCGGACACTAGGGAGGGGCTGATAAATGAGCATTCTCCTCATGTCGCGTGTTTTTGCGACGAACCTTCAGCCCTCAAAAAAAATTGTTCTTCTCTCTCTCGCAGATTTCGCAGATGACGATGGGAAAAATATTTTCCCATCGGTCGCAACAGTAGCGAAAAAGTCCTCGCTTTCACATCGGAGTGTCCAATCGATCCTTGGTGATTTTCTGCGGTCAGGGATTCTTCGCGTTACAAAAAATCCATTTGGTGGTGCACCAGGAAAGACACGCCACCTCCAAATCGATTTGACCGCACTTGAAAATCTGATGCGTTTAGCGAGGGATGCAAACATTTCACCCGTGCTGGAGACGGGTGAAGACGATAGCATTGGAGGGGTGCAAACGGGTGCCAAGACGAGAGCAACCCCTGCACCCAAACCGTCAAAGAACCTCCATAAAACCACCACAAACGACGGCAATCAAAATTCAATTCGTGGTGGTTCGGACGTTTCTTTTGATTGGCCCCCACAAATTTCTCCTGAAGAACAGTCTGCAATTCAGGAGGTCTTTTCATATATCCCCATTTCTGACCAACAGAAACAATATTCTCTTGATGAGTTGCGGGCGGCGCTTTCACGACATGAAATTCCGCTCAAAGCCGCATGGGTACGTGCCGTACTAACGAAGGGCATGGTACGCACGACCGAGGGAATTGCATATGAACGTGCCAGGAAGAGGGGATGCAAACTGAAAGATGGTCAGATCCAAAAGCTGCAAGAACCACAAACCGTGGTTGATAAAGCTACTGGCCGCGAACAGCTTCGAAAAATGAAGGAAATATTAATAAATGGAGAAACCAATGCCAGTCAATTCGAATTTCAGAAATGAGGTACAGCCATGCTGAAAACCATAAAACTTTTCCTGCGAAAAATTGGACTTCTTTCCGATCCGTCGCAGACCCAAGAAGCTTTGAAGGACCACAATGATTTACTAATCCCACGCTATCCGCCAATTGATTTCGGAATTCCTTTATGCACGCCCGAAGCTCTGCTAGAGCGCAATCAAGACATTGTTGATGTGCTTAGGAAAAATATTTCAGATCAGCAATTGATTGATGAGCACTATTTCCCTGCGATGTTGCGTCTGGCGAATATGGTCCAGCAATTACCTGCTTCCGAAAAGCATCACCACCGAAATATGGGCGGCCTGCTAAGGCACTCGCTTGAAGTTGGCTTGTATGCAGTGCAGATGGCGAAAGAAAGATTACCGCAAGATGGTGAGATTACCCAGCAATGGAGCATCACCAATCAGCGCTGGAAGTTGGCCGTATTTTTTGCAGGCATTGGCCACGACCTAGGAAAAATCGTTACGGATATATCGGTTACTGACCGTTCGACAGAATTGAAGTGGAGTCCCTACTCAAGTGGCTTGTATGACTGGGCAGTTCATAATGGTATCGAAAATTACTTCATTCACTGGCAAGAGGGGCGAGGCAAAAAGCACATCACCATTTCAAGCACTCTAATCGATACGGTAATGAAGAAAGACAGTCTGAATTGGATTTCAGATGATGGGAATGACAATGTAATTTGGATACACGAGTCACTCAATAACAATCCTGGCGAGACGAATATGATTCACCAGTTCATAGTGGTCGCAGACCAATTTAGTGTGCGGCAAGATCTGAAATCTATAGGTGGGCGTGAGCTAGATGCGGATAAATCACCAGTCGTTCTCCAGCACACCGGTAGCACATCTGAAAACACCTCAAAAAAATCAGTGGTGCCACAGAGCGCCCCCAGCACAACTCTGGTAAATGAGTCCGGCTCAGTGAGTTCTTCAGATGTATCACAGCACCTCCCCAGAGCACTTGACAGCTGGCCACCCAAACGGTCTCGAAGAACAACTCGAACAAGGTGGAAGTGAATCAGATTGTGTAATTAATCCTGATGCAAACCACTCGGCGTATTTGGCGGAAATTTTGTCCCGCACTTGAAACAAAGTGCAATTGCGCCGTGCGGTTTCTACCATTTCCGCACAGAGGTAATACAGGGCGAGAACAGCTTCGAAAAATCTAGACAAAAATTCCGCATACAAGGATAAACACATGAGCAACATGAACAGAAAATCCCCATCCGTCGAAGATGCGCTAGACAGCCTTCGCTTTCGATTGGGTGATCTATTGAGAAATGCCGAAGCGTTATGCGATCAACACTTCGAATTTGTCATGGCACAAAACAAGCGAAGGACTTGGGCAGAAAGAAGCATCTTGTATGCGCGCCCACGCGCGCGCGACAACACGTTTGCCATCAACTGGTTCGAAGTTCGTTGGTATGGGGCGAATTCGTCAAAGACACGACGCATGGAAAAGAAGGTCATCATCAAGCCCAAAAACAAGCATGGCTACAACAAGGAAACCTTGCTAAAACGTGCCCAATACTGGGAGGTGGATATGGTCACCCATGTTGAGGAAGAACTTATTCCGATACGCAAAGAGGTATCCTTCATCGCTAAAGCCATAGGGCAGTTGAACCACATTGAGAATACTTGTCGGTTGGTGCAGATGAACTGAATAAGTGCATAACTCCGCATGGCATCATATGCACCGACTTGAGGTCACTTCTGGATAAAGGGAGGATTATGAAATATCGAGACGGCAGTCTCTTCTTAGGCGAGGATGAGGTGCGGTTGTTATCACTGGTTACAATGAGCAACGTGGAGACCACTTATCCCGCAGCGAAATATATTACTGGCTTGAACGAAATCCAAACAGAGGCGGAAGAGCACATTCAGAACATTGTGCTTCAAAAGAAGCCTGAAAGACGTCGTTCACTACAGACCGACATGCTCAAGCAGTTAATCAGCACCTGCGAAATGTTCAAAGGCAGGGGATATGCATCCGCACAAGAGGCGGGGTGTTCGATACAGCTGCACTGACTGTTCAAATATGGAAACGTCGCTTTGGTATTTTCGGTGGTTCGGCTCTGAATGTATATAGGTGTTTTAGCATGTGCACCAGAGTTATCAGAGCGAAGGGCAGAGCGTTTATGCTGCCTATCTATTCCTACCTTACTTCTTCTCGCTTGAAGATTGAGAAGAAACAATAGAGAGATTGACGGTGGGGTTGAGTGATCTGCGCAGTTTGTCGTACTCGACATCATCGCGTTTAATGATTGCAGTCACGAGTTGGCGACCAATGGCTTCCTTGAACTCATGGCCGTTGCCATTGATGAGCTTCAATTGATCGCGGGTAAAAGCCATGCGTATATTCCTGACTAGGACATTTCGTAACGTATCATAGCAATCGTAACGATACGATACGTAACGACCAAATGTACCATTCAATCTCTTGCAGGCATTCCTTAAAGGAAGGAAAGAAATGACCCAGTCTAATCTCCGAAGAGTATTCCGTAATTCCGTGCGTTTGTACTTTGCTCCAATCACAGGTGCTATCAAAGAAGTTCGTAGAGAGCTAGATCGCATCAGTCGTGAGCAACACCGCCAGCACGATACTCAAGTCTCGAAGCACATCTAAAACGAGCTGTACTTAAACCAACCAATCGGGAACATCCTTCCCCTCGGGGCATGGCGCACCTCTTGGGTAAGCGTTGCTGCTGCTGGCTTCAAACTAGATAACACAGTAGTGCTAGAATCAAACAAAGATGAAAGGATTTCCAAATGAGCCTAGAACTTGGATTGATACTGACCTTTGCCATAGTTGCAGTAGGCGGAGTTGGGCTTGCTGGATTCATGTTGTGGTTGCGTAATCGCGAAAGCAATGCAAACCATCACGACCACCGCGAGAAACTGGCTTGATGAATGATTTCGTAAAAGGCTTTATCAAGGGCGAAAAGAAACGCCTCTCGGCTTCTTTGCTCCCGCAATCGCCGTCTGGCGTCTTCTGGTTGGAGTGTCTGATTCGCTTACAAAACAAAGTGGCGAAAAGTAGCCTAACCAACACAATAAAATTCTGCCGCCGTCCCTCTCGGGATTGGCGGCTTTTTCACGCCCATAACTTGAGATTCAACGCAGCCTTGATATCCTCTCTGCCGTAGAGCTTGGAAAATACTCAAGCAGCATTCCTGATAACTCCTATTATCAGGAATTGTACTTTTTGCGAATATAGCGGCGGAGACAAACATGGATGAACAACACGATGTGGTGGACGGTCTGATGCGGCCGGAACGCTTGGCCAACGTCATCGGGCAGTCCCCAAAGTACGTCAAGGATGACATTGCCAGTCTGGTGGAAGGGGAGCAGATTCCCGGGTCGTTTGGCGATCTGATAAAGCGTTCACTCGGAATAACCATAGCACACGAGGAATTCAAAGGATCAAACGTCGTGTCGATATTTTGCAAGAGAGCAAGTTAACAGGGGAGCGCCGATTCAGTCCGACAAACATTGTTAGATGTTCGGCCAAAGTTGCCATTACTTGTCGGGCAGCATTACTTCCGATATTCAGCACAAAGCGGGCATTCGTGATTGTTCCCACCATAACTATTGGAACAATAGATTTGTCTTTACGTAGAAATTGTTTGGAGTGCCCTATAAGATGCAGAACATTGTCTACTTGATGACATGCATATGCCCAATTTCAGAGTTTTCTTATCATCTCCCGGCGATTGCGCAGATGAGCGCAATGCCTGCCATGAAATTGCATCACGGCTGAACTCCGATCCCCTCGTTTCATCATTCACCCACATTGAGGTTGTTGCTTGGGATTGGGGTGCGGGCATTCCACTTGAGGCGTTAGCCTCGCCGCAAGAGTCGGTGAACAGACATCTTGCACTGCCGGAAGATTGTGCAGTATTCGTCGGCATATTCCGTTGCAGGCTAGGCACTCCTCTGCCGACCAGTGAGTTCAGGAAAATCGACGGATCGCCCTATTTATCTGGCAGCGAATACGAGTTTCATCGTGCCTGGGATGCGCGGCGGCGTGGTGCGAGTAGCCCGGCCATTGTGATCTATCGTCGGAATATACCTGAAGGGTCTCCTTGCACAGACATTGAGCAGCACCAGCAGCTGCAATCTTTCTTCGATCAGGCGCCTTTCAAAGAACATGGACAGTGGAAAGGTTCGGTCAACGGGTATTCCGAGCCCGCAGAATTTGCAGCTCAGCTTGAGGGGCATTTGCGTACCTTGCTGCGCCAGTACCAGCCCGGAGTAGAGCAGCCTTTCGACGATTGGCTCAAGAGTCGTGCAGCGATTCTCACGAAGGATGCAGGCCCCCGTTACACCGGCGATGCTCACATGGAGTCAGACATCGGCGAAGTGTTCGACTGGCTGTTGACTCGGCAGGCGGCAGTCAAAACTATGGACGAGGCGTTGGCGGACGTATGGAAAGAAATCGACCGTGATGCTGCTTTCGTGGGTGAGCAGAAGGAGATGGAACGTATTGCAGAGAGTTTGCGCAACGATGTTCATTGGCATCAGCAGCCAGACTTTGATTTCATTCTGTGCATGCTGAAATCCATCGAGAGCAAGGCGTGGGGTGAGTTAGAAATCCATGACAAGGCAAGAGAGCAAGACAAGAAAATTGATGAGCATGGATACAGGAGCCACCACCTTAGGCAAGCAGCGATTAATGCCAGCAGTGCAGCCGATTTGCTGGAACGATATTCCAAGGTGGTGCGCGGTCGGGTGTTGCTGCTGACCGGCCCTGCCGGGCAAGGCAAGACCCACACGCTGGTGCATGAGATCAACCGTACATTGGAAGCAGGCGGAATCGCTGTTGGTGTGCTGGGGCAAACCTTGGGTTCAAGCGGCGACCTTTGGTCTGCCATACGTGCAAAACTTGAATGGCAGGGTACAACCGATCAACTCCTGGACAAACTTGAGAATGAAGCGGCCAGCAAAAAGCAGCGTGCGCTGTTTGTCATTGATGCATTGAACGAAACAACCAGCCGCAGCCGCTGGAGAACTGAACTGCGGGGCATGTTGCACGAAATTTCTCGGCGCCCACATCTGGCATTGGTCATTTCCGTGCGTTCGGATTATCTCAGGCATGTATTGCCGGAAGTGGCGGAGGGAGAAGCGCCACTCTGGGTGAAATGGGGGCATCCGGGTTTCACGGGCATCGAGCCGGATGCCCTCAGGCGCTATTTCGAGTTCTTTGGGGTCAAGGCGCCTGTTGCTCCGCCGCTGGGGGAATTCAGCAATCCGTTGTATGTGCAGCTTCTCGCCAAGAGTCTGAAAGGGCGACAGCTCCATCATTGGCTGCCATCCTGGCTGGAGGTATGGGGGGCGTGGACAGGCCACTTGGAGCGGGACGCATTGGACAAAGCGGTATTGAGTGACGCCTCCCGAAGTAGCCCCATTCGTCGCACCATGAACAAGCTAGCGCAAGCAATGCTGGATGATGGATTGTTTGCTTTGCCGCGTCATCAGGCCGACGACATTGCCCGCCAGACTGCGGGGAGTGAAGGCGTCATAAGTTTTCTCTGCTCTTCAGGGGCACTGATAGACAGGCTTGATGGAGACGATGATGTGGTGGAGTTCGGCTTCGAACGGTTGTCCGATACTTTTATGGCAGATCGCCTGCTCGCAAACCTGTTCAATGGCCTGAACAGTAAAGAGGAGAAACGGGCGGCGTTGTCGGCAGCGCTTGCCAGTGATGGGGTGCTATTTCCGCTTGTATCTCCTGAATGGATAGAGCATCCGCTGTACTATCGTCGCTCGGGGATGCTGGAAGCATTGTGCTTGGAAGTTCCTCGGCGCGTGGGGGTTGAATTGCCCACCATGATTCCACCTGATCCGGAAATCCCGGATTACTTTGATACGGACTTGAGTATTGCTTTCAGCAATAGCCTGTGCTGGCGCAACAAAGCCGATGAGTTCGGTGCTGATGCGAATACATTGCTCCAGCTATGGCATGAACGATCCGGCATGGATAGGCTCGACGAATTGATCCGTTTTTCTCTGATCCCCGGTCATCCGTTTGCGATGGAGCGCATCATCCATCCGCGCTTGCTGGAGCAGGAAAGCCCGGGCGCACGCGACGCCATCTGGTCGGTAGAAATCGCCGCGATGTGGCCCGATGAGACATCGACGCTGGGTCAGTTAGTAAAGTGGGCGCGCGATGCGCAACTGGAAGGCATCCACGAAGAAGTGGCGCTACCAGCCGCACAATTGCTGGCTTGGACCTGTGCGACCTCCAACAATCCGTTACGCCATGCCGCAATCAAGGGGCTGACGCGCTTGCTGGTTGCATGCCCTGCGGTGCTGAAAAAATTCCTGCCGGATTTTCTGGGCGTCAATGATCCTTACATTCTTGAAGGCGTGCTCGTGGCCGTATGGGGTGTGACGCAGGATGGCAGTAATCCGGAAGCCGCAGGATGGGCGGCTAGGCAGGTTTATGACAGCCAGTTTCCGGACGGTAACCCCCAATGGTGTCACATTACCTTGCGTCACTATGCCCGGCGCATCGTGGAAGAGGCGCAGCGCCGAGGCTGGTTGCCGGATGTGGATTTGAGCGTGGTTCGTCCCCCATACCGGAGCCAGCTTGCGCTCGACCAAGTGCCTGGCCGGGATGAGCTTGAGTCCCTAGATAGTTCCAAGGGCTACTCACGGATTATCTGGTCCACGAAAGGCAGTGGCGACTTCTACCGCTACATTATGGGTGGAAACTCCGCGTCCCTTGATTTCAGCTCTACGCCCTTACCCAGCTCATCCGAAATTGCCAGACCATTCAGTAATTCGGAACGCATTATGTCCGTGCGTCCGCTCAAGGAGGTATTCGATCTGGCATTGGCTGCGCGCTTTGTCGCTTGGCATTGCCGTAATATTGGCTGGTCGGCGGAGCGCTTTGAGGATTTCGATACCGGGCATTACACCCGCGATCATGGCCGAAGCGATGGCGAAACACGCACAGAGCGCATCGGTAAGAAGTACCAATGGATAAGCTGGCATACGTTGCTGGCCTTCCTTTCTGACAACTATGCCATGCAGCCTGACTGGAACAGAGAGCAGCGTAGTTATGACACGCCGGATCAGGTCGGAGATCATTTACACGATCCAGCCCGGTGGCTTCAGGTTGTTGCTGCGAAAAACAAGTCGGATGCCAAGTTCTGGAACGTACCCAGTCTGCCACCCTGGCCGCTTCCTGATATGGATGACATGAAGAGTTGGATAAGCTCCACCTCTTGTGATTTGCCTCCTGCGGATGTTGTTGCATATGCCACGGGCTTACCCAAGGAGTGGGGAAGTGGAACATGGTTGCGAATCGCCAGCGAACATACTTGGAAAAGCGGCTTTGCCCCCGGCCAATGGGGACTGGGCCATAAATTCCACGCTGACCTTTGGTGGCAAATTACGCCCTTATTGATTCATACCGGCGATTTACCAGAGTTGTTACAAGCAACCGAAAGGCCGGATGTACAAGAGCGCATGGCAGGATTTGGCCGTGTGGATGCCGCCAACGATTGGCATCTCCCGATAGCGCAGTGGCCTAATTTAGAGGCTGACTGGGATGATGGATTTTGCGAGCCTGATTCGGATAGCAGGAGAGTCTGGCTGCCTGTGCCTTGGCGTGAATTGGTCGGCGAGTGTGGACATCCAGACCGGCGCGACGACCATGCGCCAATCTCGATTCCCTTGCCCTCGCTATTTCGGGAATGGGGGCTCGAACTGGATTTGCATCGGGGCGTGGTTCATCGCCAAGGCCAAGTAGTATTTGGTCTGTCAGGCTGGGTGCATGGGGAAGGTGTACTGTTTGCCAGACTGGAAGGCCTGCATCAGTTACTTGCTGAGACGGGTTACACCTTGATCTGGTGGTTGCGTGGGGAGCGGAGAGCTTTCCAGAACTTGAGTATTTCCGGTCCCGATTCAAATTCTGTGTGGGCCGATTACAACGGCCTTGCCTATCTGGGCAGAAACGGGAATGTGCAGACTATCTGGCTGAGTAAAGTTATTGCGCGATGATGTTGTCCGCATTCTTAATGCAGAACGGTCAGTTCGAGCGTTTGCTTGCTTTGACCGCTATGACCGACTACCCGTCAACTTGACAACAGAACGAACGTTCTCTAGCATTGTGCAAACCTTGAAACAGCAGGTTTGCCATGAATCATGCCGCTCCCATTGAATTTGTCAGTCCCGCGATTGGTGTCCAGCCTATCCGGCTTCCTCTGTTCAGTTACAGTATTCCAGCAGGCTTCCCATCTCCAGCTGACGACTACATCGAAAATCGCCTGAGCTTGGACGAACACCTGATCCAGCACAAGGACTCGACATTCTTTGTACGCGCCAAAGGTAACAGCATGGTTGGAGCCGGGATATTCGATGGAGATATTCTGGTCGTGGACAAGAGTCTGGAACCGTCAATCGGTGACATCGTGGTCGCCGTGATTGATGGAGAGTTCACCGTCAAATACCTATTCCAAGAAGGTGAGGCAGTGATACTCAAGCCCGCCAATGCCCGTTTCAAAGAGATAGCCTTGCAGGATGGACAGGAACTCCAAGTATGGGGTGTTGTGACATCCACAGTGAAGCAGTTCCGCCGTTAATACCATGCCCGTCGCACTCATCGACTGCAACAACTTCTACGTATCCTGCGAGCGGGTGTTCAATCCGAAGCTGGAAGGAAAACCGGTAGTCGTCTTATCCAACAACGATGGCTGTGCGGTTGCGCGCAGCAATGAGGTCAAAGCACTCGGGGTTAAGATGGGGCAACC
>JABFSI010000117.1 GCA_013140695.1 Sideroxydans sp.
TCAATTCCGCCAGCATCAACTCTGCGCCGGGATTCAACTTCAGTCGTTCGTCATACACGCGCTGCAATGCGCTTTCTTCCAGTCCTTTGAGCAAGGCAACACGACGACGCAGACTTTCTGAAAAATCAATTTCGCCGCGCATTGCTTCTTCGGTAATGGCAGAAACCTGTGGCTTCAATCCCTGCATGTCGGCGATCTCGTCAATGCATTCGATGTTGATGAGGGTGGAATCCATATCCATCACCACCAAGCCGAAGTCGGCCAAGGTCTTGCCCGCAGGCACGAAGCCGTAATCGATCTGATGCTCGAAGCAATAGGCGGCGATGCTGTCGTGCTGCTTTGCATCGCGCAGACGATAGACGCGTGTTGCGACTTGCTCGGTACGTGTGGCGTTGGATAACTTGGCGAGGTGTTCTACCTGCGCAGAAGGGATGTCATGTAGGGCTTGGAGTATGAGGTTCATGGTGCTCGGAAAAGGTGTGTTTCGATGGTTCGTTCAGGCGGGTCATTTTAATGCAAGCGACCAAACGAAAAGCCGCCGAAATTTTCTTCCGACGGCTTGTTTTTTTCTAAAAACGGGAGACCCCAGCCACGGCGGGCGAAGGTCAAAGTCAAGTGCAAAAAGACCTACGAAAACGTTAAGGAAGATTTGATTAAGTCCGTTCGTGGTGAGTGTTTTCCGTTCGCTCCCTCGATACACCGCGCAAGCGCGGCACTCGGGACGAACGGAAAACGTATCGAACCATGGCTTTCGGACTTAATCAGACCTTCCACTAGAGTATCGCTGCGTCTTTCTCGCCGCGCTCGTACACCACCTGAGCGCGTCCGACCAGCAAGGGATCGACTTGGCCGATACGATCCAACTCTTTATTGGAGTAGGGCAGTTTGTGCAGGATGTATCGCATCGCGTTCAAACGCGCGCGTTTCTTACAGTCAGACTTGATGACCGTCCACGGGCTGTCAGCAGTATCAGTGTAGAAGAACATGGACTCCTTCGCCTTGGTGTAGTCGTTCCACTTTTCAAGTGAAGCTAGGTCGATGGGGGAGAGCTTCCAGTGTTTCAGTGGATGTACCTCGCGCTCTTTGAAACGGCGGCGTTGTTCCTTGCGCCCCACCGAGAACCAGAACTTGATGACATACACGCCGCTACGCACCAAGTTGCGTTCGAACTCGGGCGCTTGGCGCATGAATTCGTCGTATTCCTTGTCATTGCAGAATCCCATCACACGTTCCACACCTGCGCGGTTATACCAAGAGCGGTCGAACAGCACGATCTCGCCCGCCGTCGGCAAGTGCTGCACATAACGTTGGAAATACCATTGGCCACGCTCCACCTCGGAAGGTTTCTCCAGCGCGACTACGCGCGCACCGCGAGGGTTCAAGTGCTCCATGAAGCGTTTTATGGTGCCTCCCTTGCCTGCGGCATCGCGCCCTTCGAACAGGATGACGACCTTTTGCCCAGTCTCTTTCACCCAGTTCTGTAGCTTCAAGAGTTCGACTTGCAGTTGGAACTTCTGTTTCTCGTAACTCTTACGAGAGAGCAGGTTCTTGTAGGGGTAACCGCCTTCACGCCATCCGCTTGCTAACTCTTCATCGGGGAACTTTGAGCGCGATAAGAACGCGGGTTGTTGTAACAGCGCTTTGCGCAACATCGCCGCATCGTCGGGTGAGGCACCATCGAATATCGCCGTCAGCGCTTTGCTCAATCCTTCGCTGTCACCGGGCTTGATAGCCGCGATGATGTCTTTCACTGCCGCCACCTTGGATTCTTCGGCGGCACTGATCGCTTGTTTGACGGTGAACGCTTCGACCGCCTTCTTGTTCAATGTGGGCGGGATGTCGCCTTGGGTTACACCACGTGCTGCGGGTTTGCGGCGTGTGGCGGTGGCAGTCTTCTTGGGGGCGGCGGCTTTGCTGCTGATAGTCTTAGGCATGGCTTCTCTCTCTCCAAAGTGAACGTCATTTATCCCGATGATTCTACTCTCGCGAAAATGGATAGTGCAGGGGGCCGATTATGTTCGAACGCCATGGTTCGTACACCCAAGGGTGCGAGAACCTCTTCGAGGCATTTTCCGTTCGTCCTGAGTGCCGCGCTTGCGCGGTGTATCGAAGGAGCGAACGGAAAATACTGAGCGTGTGCTGTTGGGGCTTTAGCCCCGTACAGCCACGGCCTACCCCTTGCGGGTACACCACGATCGGATTTTTCTAAATGAAAGTAACGAGTGCCTTTGGCGCGGTATCATCCGCCCATTCACACGATACCCAACACGCAATGACACAAGCTCCAGAGAAACCCACGCTACATCCCCGCAACTTGCATCGCGGTCGCTACGACTTCGCACAACTCATCGCCAGCAGTCCAGAGTTGAAGGACTTCGTTGCGGTGAATCAGTACGGTAACGAATCCATCGATTTCGTCGATCCCGCTGCGGTGAAGGCGCTCAATCGCGCGTTGTTGAAGCACTATTACGGCATCAACGAGTGGGACATCCCCGCGCAATACCTGTGTCCGCCCATCCCCGGTCGCGCCGACTACATCCATTTCCTGGCTGACCTATTGGCCGAGGATAGCGGCGGCAACATCCCGCGCGGCGAAAAAGTGCGTGTGCTCGATATCGGCGTGGGGGCGAACTGTATCTACCCCATCATCGGTCACCGCAGTTACGGCTGGCATTTCGTGGGTACGGATGTGGACGAAGCGGCGCTTAAGAACGCCCGCCATCTCTTGGATGCCAACCAGTTGGGCGATGCCATCGAACTGCGTTTTCAAGAATCTGCCGCGTCCATCTTCGAAGGCGTCACCTACGCCGATGAATATTTCGACCTGACGATGTGCAACCCACCGTTCCATGCTTCCTTGGCGGAAGCCAGACAGGGCGCACAACGCAAATGGCAGAACCTCGGCAAAGAGAGCAACAAGCATAAGAAGCCTGTGTTGAACTTCGGCGGGCAGAGCTTGGAATTGTGTTGCGAAGGCGGCGAAGAGGCGTTCGTCACCCGCATGATCGAAGAGAGCGTCTCAGGGCGCGAGCACTGCATGTGGTTCACCACCCTCATCTCCAAATCGTCCAGCCTGCCGCACATCTATCGTTTGATAAAGAACATCGGTGCCGTGGATAACCGCACTTTCGAGATGTCGCAAGGTCAGAAGAAGAGCCGCTTCGTGGCTTGGACGTTCATGGACAAGGCGCAACGGCAGCAGTGGCGCAAGCGCTGAACACGGTTGCAGTGAGCCGGAAAAGGAGGATGTGATGCTGATCCATATATCCATATCCCATAAGGCATGGATGGTTGCGATGCTACTTTTTGTTGCCTCGGTCGAGCAGGCTGCGTTCGGTTGCACGATTGTAATGGCGGTACAGGATGAACTCGTTCTTGTAGGAAACAATGAGGACAGAGCTCACATTGAAACGGTTGTTAGCTTCATTCCGCCCGAAGGCAATAACAACGGCGCGATATTGTTTGGTTACGACGATGCCCCGTTTCAAGGGGGGATGAACGATAAGGGACTTTTCATTGATGGAAATGCTTTGCCCCCGACAGGGTGGCGAGCCGAAAGGGGAAAACCGGAGTGGCGTGAGGATTCGTTTCGGAAGTTGCTGGGTTTGAGCGCAACGGAAAATGACGCAGAGAATTTCATGAAGTACATTCTCTTAAACTTTGCGACCGTGGCCGAAGTAAAAGACTTTGTCGATAAGTACAATCATCCAGTGCTTGCGAATGCAAAATTCCCTGTTGCGGACCGCACGGGCGCTTCGATGGTCATCGAGTTTGGACGGGGAAGCGTACAGCGTGTCGAGCGGAATGGTTGGTATCAAATCTCGACTAACTTCGTACAGTCCAACATGGCAGACCAAAGCTATTCTTGTTGGCGATATAACGCGGCGGAAAAATCATTCCGGCAAGCGAAGCAGCTGGACTTGCCGTTGATTCGTGGCGTCCTGAAAGCCACTCATCAGGAAGATGAGCAGTGGATCTACACGGTTTATTCCAGTATCTACGATCTAAGATCCGGCGTGATCTATCTTTACAATCGCAGTGATTTCGACAAAGTGGTGAGACTGGATCTGGCGGAGGAATTAAGGAAAGGCAAGCGGGTTGTTAGGTTGCCATCGTTGTTTGATTCAAAATAAGCACTACATGAGTTTTATGTGAGTCGCTATTGCTGTGCCTTCATGATTTTGGACAGATTGCGAATGCGAGAACTATAAAACCACGCACCATTACTATTCAAATAACGCATCGGCCTCTGTAGATGCGCGATTACCTTAAAGGGTCAGCGTCGCATCACGCCGCACGTGCACTTTGCGCATGCAACTTGATACCCAACGCATTCGTCACTTTCAATATCGTTGCAAAGCTGGGATTGCCTTCACCAGACAAAGCTTTATATAAGCTCTCGCGCCCCAGACCTGTTTCCTTGGCGAGTTGTGTCATACCTTTGGCGCGGGCGATGGTGCCGAGTGCTTTGGCGATGAATGCTGCATCATCCCCGGCTTCTTCAAGGCAGGCTTCGAGGTAGAGCGCCATGTCTTCGTCGGTCTTAAGATATTCGGCGCTGTCCCATTTGCTCAGTTTTACTTTTGCCATGATGTCCTCCTAAAGTTGTCGCGCGATCTCAAGCGCGGTTTTTATATCTTTTGATTGAGTGGATTTGTTGCCACCTGCCAGCAGGATCACGATCTCCATGCCGCGCTTCACGAAGTACACGCGATAACCTGGTCCGTAATGAATGCGCATTTCGGAGACGCCTTCGCCAACAGGCTCACAATCCCCAAAGTTGCCATCCTCGGCGCGGTCGATGCGAGCCTGCACTCGTCGTGCGGCCTGCATATCTTTAAGGCTGGCGAACCAGTCATCGAAGACTGCTGTGGTGAGGATGGAGTTCATGCGAGCCAGTGTATTCTTTGGGATACAGCGTGTCAATGCGTTGATGCGATAGTGAAGTTAATGTTCAGCCTCGATTCTTCGAGATGTCGCAAGGTCAGAAGAAGAGCCGCTTCGTGGCTTGGACGTTCATGGATAAGGCGCAGCGAAGGGCATGGGGGGGTGAATAGACGTAAATTAACTTGCTTGGCCCATGCACTTTCTAGCATAGGAAATGTGATTGTGTAAAAATTTCCCCTACAACGCGGCTTGGCTTACAATGCCTGTTGGTTGTTTGTGGTGCGGTGTGAGAAGGGAAATTTTATTATTCATTCAATACAGGAAAAATCATGGCCAATTTAGATCAAGAACTAGCAAGTGCAGTCGCTGCTATTCCAGAATGTTTAGCGGGTGGATATATCGACATTTCGTCAGGCATGTTGCTCTCGGTTAAAACCGTTGACTCGCATCCTGCTGAAGTGATTGATATGTTGGCAGCGGCCACGGGCGATTTGTTTGCAGGAAAGAACGTTGTGGCGATCGAGCAGATGTTCAAAAAAGCGCGCGGTGTGGCATTGGATAATCATCACTACTTCCAAGAAATCATTGTGAACAGTGACAACTTGATCCACGTGTTTATTCGCGGTAAGCAATATCCCGATTACATCGCTTGTTTCGTTTGCCGCAAGACCGCCAACTTGGGGATGGCGCTGACAAAATCACGCGCAGCGATGCCAGCGATTGAAGCGGCTGTGTGATCATGAATACACATGCTGCCCTTGAACTAAAGGGATTCGGCGTGGCTTACGGACAAAGGGTGGTGCTGGATGGCATCACCCTTTCTTTATTGCCGAAAGGGGTGGATGTCCTGATGGGGCCAGTGAAATCGGGCAAGTCCACCCTGTTGCGTACGCTAGCCGGTTTGTATGAGGGGCACGCTTTGCACCGTCGCTGGGGAGAAATGCAAATGCAGGGCGAGCCATTAAGTGCTAGGCATCTTCCTCGTTTGGTGCAACAACATGCAAGTGTGTTTGATCAAACGCTCATGCAGGTTTTACTTGAGCCGATCCGTAAGACCCAACAAAAATCTTCCGCCGAATGGCAGCAACTTGGTTTGCAATGGTTGAGTGAAAATGGATTGGGTGAATTCGGCACACAGGCGCACACGCCCTTGTTGCAATGCCCGATTCGGGTGCAACGCAGTGTGTTGATATTGTCACAAGTGATGTTGCATCCCGCCATCTTGTTGGTGGATGAACCCACCTATGGCTTGAGCGATACAGATGCGCAATGGATGGTCGATTGGTTGAAGTCAATTGCGCACCGCTGCAAATTATGGGTGGCATTACACAATCAGATGCAAGCAAAACGTTTGGCAGACAGCATTGTATTGATTGGTGGCGGGCGCGTAGTTGCACATCAAAAATGTGAAGAGTTTTTTCAGCGACCCGCTAATGAATGGGTGGCGCAATTTATACGCACGGGCAGCTTGTCTTTGCCTTCTCTTGGGGCGAAGGCGGAGGACTTGGCTGATGATGCGCACGCTCCGCCTCCGCTTTCAGAAGCAGCAAAAGTCACTATCTGTGACTTTGCGTCTGCTTCGTCTTGCATTGCCCCGCCTGTTGCCTCCGCCCCCTGCATGCCTGTTATTCCTGTGGTGGAAACACCTAAAACATGGGTGAGCGGTGAAGCCGTCAATCGCCGTCAAAACACCCCGCCTCAGTTGAGCGCCGATATGGAAAATCGCTCCAGCAAAGAAGAGTGCCGGAACGACAATGTTGAGCTTCCTATCGTTGTGGATCACCGTGCGCGCGTCGTGCTTCCTGAAACGAGTCGCGACGGCGTGGAGCTTGCGTCAGGCATCGGCGAGATGATCTTCCGAGATGCTAGTGCGCCGCGTGGATTTCATTGGATAGTGCCGGGGAAGTTGGCAGGATGCCCCGCACCTGGGGTGAGCGCGCCAATTGATTATGATTTGAATTTGCTCGCTAGAACGGGCATTACCAAACTCATCACGCTGACAGAAACCGATCTCGATCAAGAAGCTTTGCAACGTGCAGGAATGAGCAACCTACACATGCCAATCTTTGACAGGGAAGCGCCTTCGGTCGCGCAAACGCACATGTTACTGGTGCGTATGCAACGCATGATCGAAGCAGGCGAGATACTCGCCGTGCATTGCAAAGCGGGGCTAGGGCGTACAGGCACTATTCTGGCTGCGTGGATGATTCGCGAAGGCGGTTTGTCTGCTGAGAGCTCTATGGAACGCTTGCGTCGAATCGAGCGTGGTTTCATTCAAAGTGAATCACAAGAGAAATTTTTGCATGAGTACGAGTCTGATTTAACCAGCCGGCTGCTTTAAATATGCCAACAATCTCGTATCAAGGTCAAAGCGTTGTGGCAAGGGAGGATGAAAAAGTTTTGGATGCTTGCCTGCGCGCAGGTATTGCCATCCCTTTTTCGTGTCGTGATGGCGTGTGTCACAACTGCCTATGTGTGGCGGTGTCGGGTGAAATACCAGAGGCGGCACAGCGTGGTTTAAGTGAGGTGCAAATCGCACAATCGATGTTCTTGCCGTGTCGTTGTGTGGCTACTCAAGACATGGAAATTTTGCCTGCCCAAGCTGTCAAACTTTTCACGGAAACAATTGTGCAAGGCAAAGCGTTGCTATCGCAGGAGATGTGCAAACTCTTGCTCGAACCCACTTTGATATCGGCTTGCGTACAGGGTGAATTTATCAATCTACGTGCGCCAGACCAATCAGTGCAAAGCTTGCGCATCATGAATCAACCCGCCGAGGATTATTTCTTGGAAGTGCATGTGCAGCATAGCGCCCACGATAGTTTTAGTGATTGGGTATTTGATGTGCTACAGGTCGATCAATCGCTATTCATGCAAGGCCCATTTCTGTTGCAACAATCCGTGGTTGCCGCCCCCAGCATCACGCCACGCGCAAAATATCCGCCCACTGATCTGCTGTTATGGGCGGCCTTGCAAGGCGGCAAATTGTTGGCTGTGATATTGCAGGACTTTTATTCGAGGGTGTATCAAGACCCGTTACTGTCGCCTTATTTTCACGGCACGACCATGCAGCGCTCAATCGAAAAAGTATATTCATTCATGCAGCGTGTATGCACGGGGGAGGATACTTTTTTTGGCGAACAACCCAAAAATTCTCACCACTGGATGGTTATTTCAGATGACATCTATCGGCATCGCAGCGCACTGATGCTGTCCTGTCAGCAACGTGCAGGACTCTCGCCGGAAATGTCCAAACGGTGGTTCGCTATCGAAGACTATTACAAACACGACATCGTTAAATCCGTCGCCATTCCGCGCCAATTAGATGGGGTTGATTTGCCATTGGAAGGCTACGGCGACATGGTGCTAGATGCGGGTTCAATCTGCGACGGATGTGGGCGTGTGATCGAAGTCGGCGAGCACGTGCGTTACCACGTTAGGTTAGGCACGTTGTATTGCACAGCGTGCAAGGGCGATTAAGTTGAGATCAATCAGGCCTTTTAGCGGCACATGAGAGAGGGGCATCTGTTCTTTGTGTGTGTTGCGAGAGCGGTGAAGAAAGCCTCAGCCTAACGGGCGTGGCAAGTTGCCTCTCCTTTTTAAATGAAACTCGCCAGCCCGTTTCCCCCTATCGAGCGCGTGTTGTTGGGGCTTCCGCCCCTTACAACTACGGCCTACCCCTTGCGGGTGCAACTTTCCCCCGCAAGCGGGAGAAAGGGCGAACGAATCGCTACGCGAGTCTTAAGTTAGTCGCTTCTGCTGGGCCCGCAGGATCTTTGATAGGTTGCTCTCTATCCAATCGATCAACGAGTCAACCTGACTGCCGATCTCCTCTCCCAAGGGGGTCAACGAATATTCCACATGGGGCGGCACGACCGGGTAAGCGACACGGTCGATGAAACCGTCCTTTTCCAATTGTTGTAATGTCTGCGCCAGCATCTTTTCACTCACCCCATCGATCTTGCGTCGCAGGTCGCTGAAGCGGTGCGTCCCTTTCATCAAGGCGACCAACACCAGCACCCCCCAGCGGCTGGTGACGTGATTGAGGATCTCGCGCGAAGGGCAGGCGGTGGAGAACACTTCACCACGGCGGTTAGAGATCTTTGATCTTTGTGTATTCACTTGTGGCATGACACTTACCTTTTTGTACGTACTTACGAAAAGTTATTGTAAGACATATTGTGCGCTCTCCCAAATCAATAACGGAAAGAAAGGAAGCATCATGATCGTCGTCACCGGAGCCACAGGCCAATTGGGTCAACTCGTCATCAAGTCATTATTGAAGAAAGTCCCCGCAGCCAGCATCGTCGCTGCCGTGCGTAATGTCGATAAAGCCAAGGACATCGCCGCCCTCGGCGTGCAAGTACGCCAAGCTGACTACAACCAGCCAGCCAGCTGGGACGGCGCATTGAAGGGAGCAGACAAAGTGTTACTCATTTCCTCCAGCGAAGTCGGGCAACGTGCCACACAACACAAGGTCGTCATCGATGCAGCTAAACGTGCGGGTGTGAAACTGTTGGCTTACACCAGCATCTTGCGCGCCGATACCTCGCCGCTCGGATTGGCCGTCGAACACAAAGAGACGGAAGACTATCTGCGTGCCTCCGGTGTCTCATTCACGCTCTTGCGCCACGGTTGGTACACCGAGAACTACACCGCAGGCATCCCCAGTGCATTGGCGCATGGTGCGGTGTTTGGCGCGGCAGGGGATGGCCGCATCTCTTCTGCCACCCGTGCCGATTACGCTGAAGCGGATGCTGCTGTGCTTACGGCAGAGAACCAAGCAGGAAAAGTCTATGAACTGGCAGGCGATACTTCTTACACGCTGACTGAATTCGCCGCAGAGATCGCACGCCAAACCGGCAAAGCCATCGGCTATGTGAATCTGCCAGAAGCGGAGTACAAAAAAGCGTTGCTGGGGGCGGGCCTGCCCGAATTCTTGGCTGAATTGCTGGCTAACTCTGACACGGGTGTTTCAAAAGGTGGCTTGTTCGATGATGGCAAACAACTGAGCAAACTTATCGGCAGGCCGACGACCGCGTTGGCGGAAGCGGTGAAAGCAGCTTTGTAAGGTAGGGAATGGCAGCCTTTTTCTGTGCTGGCGAGTGCAGCGGCGGAGTTGGGGACGAAGTTGAATGTTGAGTTATGGGTGGCGTGAAAATTAACTGCGGTACATCCGAGATAATTATTTTGTAAAGGCGACAGGGTGGGCGATGAAAAGCCCTTGTTTGCATTTGCCGACAGTCGGGCTGCTGTTCAGTTTGTTTTTGGTACACGGCTCACCTCGTTCACATAGCGGCGTGTCTGTGTGGCGACTGCCGAGAGCGTCTGCAAGAAGTTCAGTGCTGGGCGCTCTGCCGATAACAGCGCACGCGCATCGCCATGTATCTCGCACAGTGTCTGCTTGGCTTCGACCGCATCACCTTCTTTATATTTTCACTCGATCTTGCACTCCGGGTCGAGCTGCATGAAACATTCCTCGAACCACAGCGTACCGCACAGCACCATGTCCTCGCGTGTGATGACGGTAGCGTGCGCTTGGGTGTGTTTGGCGATCAGTTGTGCGGTGAGGTCGCCCGTTCCGATGTCCTCGGCAAGCGCATTGAGGACATCGGAACGGATCGGGTGAGTGGCATCGAACAATCCCTAAGTTGAGCCTGACGAAGGGCCGGTATGACGAGCCACTATTGGCGAGGACTAAGCATCAGTTCGGCTTGTTGCCCATTTTTTCACCCATGCGTAGCGTCTTGGTGGGTTGCCATTCTGGATTGAAATTTAGCGTGTTTTTGGGGAAGAGCATCACCACGGTAGAGCCGAGCAAGAAGCGCCCCATCTCTTCGCCTTTTTGTAGCGTGATGTCTTGGTCATCGTAGCGCCATTCGCGCACCGTGCCAGGGCGCGGTGGATTCACCACACCGTGCCATACGGTTGCCATGCTACCAACGATAGTGGCACCCACAAGCGTCAATACGAATTGACCAAACTCGCTATCGAACACACACACCACACGTTCGTTGCGCGCGAACAGTCCGGGCACGCCGCGCGCGGTGGTTGGATTCACCGAGAACAAATCACCGGGCACATGGATCATGCGGCGCAAACGTCCTGTGCAAGGCATGTGAATGCGGTGGTAATCCTTGGGGCTCAAATACAGTGTGGCAAAACTGCCATTCTCAAACTGAGCCGCTAGCGTGGCATCACCGCCCACCAAGGCGGTTGTTGAATAGCTGTGTCCCTTGGCTTGAAAAATACTGTCGCGTTCGATCACGCCGAACTGGCTAATTGCGCCATCTACCGGGCAGATGAATTCCGCATTTGCAAACGGACGAGCCCCCTCGCGTAGTGGGCGGGTGAAAAACTCATTGAAGCTTGCGTAACTAGCGATGTCAGGATTTTTTGCTTCCTGCATGTTCACAGCATAGCGCCCGACAAAATGGCGAATGAGGGTGGTGGTGAAGCTGCCCATTTGTGCATTGGCCAATTTGCCAGCGAGCACAGTGAGTAATTGTTTGGGCATGAGGTATTGCGGTAACACAGCTAAAAAATCAGACACGATGAATTCCAAATATACGAAAGGCGCGGATTATAACGGGGCAAGACAAAATCGAGTTGCTCCAATGAATAAGCCCGGCATGCCGGGCTTATTCATTGCGTAAAATTATTGAGGAACGCTCAATGCGTATTCGAGGGAGTAATGAAAGGCTGTGCATCGTGCGGATGTTTCTTCTCATGCTTGGCCATTCGCTTCTCCTTTGGCGTCAACAAAGGTTTCTTTTTTGCGTCTCTACCAGAATGTTGTGACTTAGACATAATCCAACTCCTTATAGTGATTAAAGAAATGTTGCGATTTAATGCTACGCCTCTCCATCATTTTTGTCTGAAGATTTTTTGGGTAAAGGTCGCCCCATCAGCGGCAAATTTTCTCTGGGTAACTTTAGACTTTCAAAAACTTTGAGTGCCGCATATGCATCATTCGCCGCATAGAGCATTTGCGCTGAAGTGAGAGAACGTTGCGACCAATCGGTGGTGGTAATTTTTCTTGATTTAGCAAAACGTTGCTTAAACACAGTCGCCACCGCATTGCGTACGCCCATTTCTTTTAGATAGCCGCGCATACTGAAAATGGTATTCAAATCCAGCACACCGCTGAACTTCACGCCGAATTTTTTCAAAATGTGGTTGCTATCCGAGCGTAATCCGAAGCCCACTTTTAGCACCTGTTCGGCCTGCAATAGCTCCAGTAAATAGGGCAGTCCTTCTGTTCGATGTACCTGAAAAAGATAAGCGCTATCAGGCAAGGCGAATTGCACCACATGCGGCCCGTTGCTCACCTCGCCTACAGAAAATGTAGGTTTTGACTCAGTATCAAAACCCACGATGCCCGCTGCTTTGATGACGGCCGTGGCGTTTAAGAACTCTTCTTTGGTCGTCGGCACATGAATGTGTTCCAAGGCGAGCCCAACGAAGGAGGGCATCAGCGCAATGTCTGTTTTTGGAGGGGTGATATTCATGGATGGCGCTGTGTGAAGAGGTGCTTAAGTAATGTTTGGGGAGCGACTCGCTAAAGCTTGTGCATCTGCCTTATCTTTTAATCTGCGCAGTGTTGAATCACCGAATCGTTTGCTTACCGTAGTGCTGGTTTCCCAAGGAATTTGAAACACCGCCGTTGAATCTTGTTTGCCTCTAAATTCCGCACGGGTGATGGGAATAGCAGTGTGACCAAAATCAGTAGGCAGCGCGTCTACTACCTCTTGCGTCGTCAAAATTTGTCGCGCCCGAGTGATGGAGGTAATGCGCGCCGCCACATTCACCGTATCGCCAAATACATCATTGGCCTTGAGAATAACATCGCCAAAATGCAGGCCGACACGCACCGCGATGATTTGCTCGCCGCCAGGTTTTCCGTCTTCCACCACTTGGTGCATGGCGCGTGCCGCTTGCGCCGCCCACAAGGCATTGGGGAAGGTGCACATAATTTCATCGCCGATTGTTTTGATGAGAGAGCCTTTGTGTTTTGCGACCTCTTGTTTTAACAAATTCAAGGTGCGCGTCACCATATTCAGCGCTTCATCATTTCCCAGTTGGTCATACAGCGCAGTGCTGTCGCAGATGTCTGCAAACAACACAGCCACTTTGCGTTTTTGTTGAGAAGAATAGACCGCTCGATCTTGGATGGACATGTTTTGCGTTTCTGCATAATGCAGCAACTTGGCGATACGCGCGAAACGCAGCTTGAGCGCAAATTCAGTCGGCGTGAGTCCATTGCGATTTTTAATTTTGAGTTTTGCGCCATGAATTAACAGCAGCAGCACGATATCGACAATGCCTTTTTCGATGGCAACAAAGATAGGGATATTGCCTTCTTGGCTAAAGTTGACTTCAACATCCGAAATCAATAATTGATGCAGGGCGGCAAAGTCGCCGCTATTAATTGCTGTCAGCACGGACGTGCGAGACTCCATGGTGTCTCGTAAATAGCTAACCGCAGTGGGCATGTCAGTGGTGGATTCCACATCAACATAAGCTTCTGTGGCTGTTGAAGAGATGGATTTTTGTCGGTAATACAGCTTGTATAACAACGCCACGATGACCAACACACCCGTCGCAAAAATCATCACTGTGCGGCTAATTTCAAGCTGGACGGCCAGTTGGTCAGGCAAGTTTGCACCGATGGACAATACCGAAACCGTGAGGAACAGCATGAACTTAAGGTAACGGAACAGCGAAATAAATACCGTCACCACCAGCGCAATCAAAAGTAGATTGTGATCCACCACATTGCCAATCATATTGGCAGGCAAATTAGCCCCCAGCGCCATCAGTGAAACGATGAGTAACAGCCAGATTTCGCCGCTCTTGATTTGGATATTCATGATTGCCTCCTTATATCGCAACAGTATTGGATAGCAGAGACACGAAGTATTGCGGTGCGTTGGACTAACGGAAACCTTCTTGATGTGACGGGGTTACCGGCGGTCCCGCTGTCGTAGAGCCCTCAAGCTCATTAGACCGGAAACTTTGCGTCCCTACTTTTCAATAGGTTTGCCTTTAATAAACTACTTATTTCAAAACTCGTGAACATTATCCAGCTATTGGTTTCGCAACAGCAAGATAAATCACTGAAATTCTAGCCGCCGTCTGTCTGCAACCGCAAAGCGACTAACGGTAAATGCGATTGGCGGGCTGCATCGTATTCGTTTTAGATGTCTTTGCTGCGCGTGCGCGTAGCTGTCCGCATGCCCCTTCCACTTCCTGCCCTGCGGAATCTCGCACGCGGGAATAGATGCCTTGCCGATTCAGCGTGCTGATCATCTCTGCCGTGCGCTCGGCTGAGGGACGGCGATAGGGCAGACCCTCCACCGCATTGAAGGGAATGAAATTCATCAGCGCGTATTTGCCTTTGAGCAATTGCGCGATGCGCTCCACCTCGGCATCGCTGTCGTTCACCCCCTCGATCAACGTCCATTGATATTGCGTCGGATATCCCGTGGCACGCGCATACACCTCGGCGCGTTCCACCAATTCCTCTACGGAGATGTTAGGTGCGTTTGGCAATAACTTCGCGCGTAGCTCAGCGTTGGTAGAGTGCAGCGAAAGGGCGAGGGCGGGGCGCACAAGCCGTGCTGCTGATGTAAATGCAGAAGAAGGTGGCGGCGTCATTCCCGCGAAGGCGGGAATCCAGTTGGTTTGATTGACTGGGCTCCCGCTTTCGCGGGAGCGACGAATTGATTCAGAGTAAGAATTAGTTTGAAGATCACATCTCTCCATCAACCTCTCAAACACTCTTACATCCCCCACCGTCGAAAGCACCAGCTCCTTATGCCCTATACCACCCAACGTACCCAGCACATCGATGGCTTCCAGCACGTTGTCTAGATTGTGCGCGGGCTCACCCATGCCCATGAACACCACCTTTTCTACCTTCCGACGTTTGCGCGCCAGCAC
>JABFSI010000129.1 GCA_013140695.1 Sideroxydans sp.
ACGTCTGCCGAAGTTGGCCTGATGCGCGAAGGTGGAACCTTGATCGGCTTCATCTGGCCTGCGCAAAATCCAGAGTTGATGGCGCAACTGGCTGCAAAGAAAGCGACCGTGTTGGCGATTGATTGTCTGCCACGCATGTTGAGCCGCGCGCAAAAGATGGACGCGTTGACCTCACAGGCTGGCGTTGCGGGATATCGTGCTGTTATCGAAGCGGCCAACGTATTCGGTCGCTACTTCAACGGTCAAATTACAGCGGCGGGTAAGGTTCAGCCCGCTAAAGTGTTCATCGCCGGTGCTGGTGTGGCTGGCCTCGCCGCAATCGGCACTGCCGCAGGATTAGGCGCCATCGTGCGCGCCAACGACACCCGTGCCGAAGTGGCCGATCAGGTCAAATCCTTGGGTGGTGAGTTCGTCAAAGTCGAGTATGAGGAAGAAGGGGGTGGCGGTGGTGGTTACGCCAAGGTGATGAGTGAAGGCTTCCAGCAGGCTCAGCGCGAGATGTACGCCAAGCAAGCCCGCGAAGTGGACATCATCATCACGACCGCATTGATCCCGGGCAAACCAGCACCAAGGCTCATCACGGCCGAGATGGTGCAGAGCATGAAACCAGGCAGTGTCATTGTGGATATGGCGGCTGAGCGTGGAGGCAATTGCGAACTGACTGAGGCGGGTAAGGCGGTGGTGAAGCATGGCGTGACTATCGTTGGCTACAGCGACCTGAACAGTCGTTTGGCTAAACAATCTTCCACACTGTATGGCACCAATCTGTTCCGACTGACCGAGGAATTGTGCAAGACCAAGGACGGCATCATCGACGTCAATATGGAAGACGATGCGATCCGTGGTTTGACCGTGATCAAGAACGGTGAAGTCACTTGGCCAGCACCTCCTATCAAAATGCCCGCAGCTAAACCTGCAGTAGCTAAACCCATCGCAGCACCTGCAGCAAAGGGTCATGGCGCAGGTGGTGCACCCGCTTCGGCAGGCAAGACGGCTGCCATATTCGGGTTCGCCGCATTGTTGTTCCTACTCATCGGTGCCTACGCACCTGCTGCGTTCCTAGGACACTTCACTGTGTTCGTGCTCGCGTGTTTCGTCGGCTACATGGTGGTATGGAATGTCACTCCGGCACTGCATACGCCGCTGATGAGTGTCACCAATGCGATCAGCAGCATCATCGCTATTGGTGCGCTGGTGCAGATCGCACCACCATTGGCGTTCGGACTTGATCGTCCAGATGCTTGGATACGTTGGTTGGCGGTGGTGGGTATCGCGCTGACTGCGGTGAATATGTTCGGCGGCTTCGCCGTTACTCGACGCATGTTGTCGATGTTCCGCAAATAAGGATAAATGAATATGTCTGAAAGCTTGGCAACTGTTTCATATATTGGCGCGATCATTCTTTTCATCCTCAGCTTGGGTGGTCTGTCCAATCCTGAGTCGTCGCGTCGTGGCAATCTCTACGGCATGATCGGTATGACCATCGCCGTGCTGGCCACCGTGTTCGGTCCTCGCGTCGGTATGGCTGGTATCCCTTGGATCATCGGTGCGATGGTGGTGGGTGGCAGCATCGGCTTATATGCGGCGCGTAAAGTGCAGATGACGCAGATGCCGGAACTGGTCGCGATGATGCACAGTCTGGTCGGCCTCGCGGCGTGTCTGGTCGGCTTCGCCAATTACATCGACCCGATGGCGACAATGAGTCTGTCTGGTGCTGAAAAAGCCATTCACGAGATCGAAGTATATTTGGGCATCTTGATTGGTGCTGTGACCTTCTCTGGCTCACTCATCGCCTTCGGAAAGCTGGCAGGCAAGATCGGTGGCAAGCCGCTGTTGCTACCGGGCCGTCACTTCTTGAATCTGATTGGTCTATTGATCGTCATCGTGTTCGGCTGGCAATTCCTCCATGCTGAAACCATCAGCGCGGGGATGTTCGCATTGACCGTGATGACGGTGATCGCGCTGCTATTTGGTATGCACATGGTGCTGGCCATCGGCGGTGCCGACATGCCGGTGGTGGTGTCCATGCTGAACAGTTATTCCGGTTGGGCGGCAGCGGCGACCGGATTCATGTTGAACAACGACCTGTTGATCGTCGTTGGTGCGCTGGTGGGATCGAGCGGCGCTATCCTTTCTTACATCATGTGCCGTGCGATGAACCGCAATTTCATCAGCGTCATTGCAGGTGGATTCGGTACTGGCGGTGGCAAGCCAGCACAGAAGGCGGACGGTGATGCACAACCCGCAGGCGAAGTTATATCTATCAGTGCAGTCGATACGGCCGAGTTGTTGCGCGAAGCCAAGAGCGTGATCATTGTTCCCGGATACGGTATGGCCGTAGCGCAGGCACAACATACGGTCTTTGAGATTACTCAGGTACTACGTGAGAAGGGCGTCAACGTACGCTTCGGTATCCATCCAGTGGCAGGCCGCATGCCTGGCCACATGAACGTGCTGCTGGCTGAAGCTAAAGTGCCTTACGACATTGTGATGGAGATGGACGAGATCAATGCAGACTTCCCAGATACCGATGTCGCTATCGTCATCGGTGCTAACGACATCGTGAATCCGGCTGCGCAGGACGTACCTGATAGCCCGATCGCAGGCATGCCCGTGCTAGAAGTCTGGAAGGCCAAGACCTCTATCATGATGAAGCGCGGTATGGCGACCGGCTATGCGGGCGTGGACAATCCGCTGTTCTACAAAGAGAACAACCGCATGTTGTTCGGCGATGCCAAGAAGATGCTGGATGAGGTATTAACTGCGCTGAAAGCGTAATTTACACTCGTGCGTCATTCCCGCGAAAGCGGGAATCCATGTAATGTAATAATCACTGCGAAGCAGGACAAAACCAAACTGCTTATTTGATAAATGCGCTGGATTCCCGCTTTCGCGGGAATGACGAAGAAATAGAAAGAGCCGCGCAAGCGGCTCTTTCTATTTGGAGGTGGCACTGAACGAGCGCATCACCAACCATGCGCCAAGTAGACTCTGAATCAGATAAATGATGCTTGAGATGCCGTGCCACATCTTGAACTGTCCTGCGAAGGCGCTTTGCATCACGTCCAACGGTAACGCTTGCAACTTTAGTCCTGTCATCAAAGGCTGGATGGTGAACTGCGTCAGCAGTGTGATGCATAACATCACGATGATCAGCCAAGCTGAAACATCACGCGACACTGGTTTCCCTATCGCAAGCCAGCGGTGAAGGAATAGATAAGCCCCACATAGAATGCCGACATATCCCAGGGTCTCGAACATCTTGCCTGCGAGCATTCCAGCCAGTTGCCTATCAGGCTGTGCATAGAACAGGATGGGGACGGCGAGGTAGCCGATGACCCAGAGGCCGCCGACCCATAGGGTGATAGCAAATGAGGAAAGGTGATTAGGCAGGTTCTTCATGAGTTGAATCTCTTGATTTGATAGCGTGTGGATTGTCCATGGCAAGTCGCGCGGAGGCAATGCTTTCCCGTTACAATCACAGACCGATATGAAAACACTCACCTTCCCTGACAGTCCCTATCTTCTGCACCTGCCCTTCGATCCGGCAGGGGATCAGCCTACGGCCATCGCTCAGTTAGTAGAGGGTATCAATGACGGGTTGGCCTATCAGACATTACTAGGGGTGACGGGCTCGGGAAAAACTTTCACGATGGCGAATGTGATTGCGCGCACGGGGCGGCCTGCGATGGTGATGGCGCCGAATAAGACCTTGGCTGCGCAGTTGTATTCCGAGATGCGTGAGTTCTTCCCAGAGAACGCGGTTGAGTATTTCGTCTCCTACTACGATTACTACCAGCCCGAAGCCTATGTGCCGTCGCGCGATGTGTATATCGAGAAGGATTCCAGCATCAACGAACAGATCGAGCAGATGCGTCTGTCTGCCACCAAGTCCATGCTGGAGCGGCAGGACTGCATCATCGTTGCTACCGTGTCTGCCATCTACGGTATCGGTGACCCCGTGGATTACCACGGCATGATCTTGCACCTGCGCCAGAATGAAAAGATGGTGCAGCGCGACATCATCCAGCGTCTGGTGGCGATGCAGTACGAGCGTAACGATGTGGATTTTGCACGCGGTAATTTTCGTGTGCGCGGCGATGTGATTGATATTTTTCCGGCGGAAAGTAGCGAGAACGCGGTGCGCATCACGCTGTTCGATGACGAGGTCGAATCTATCGCGCTGTTTGATCCGCTCACCGGCCATATTCAAACAAAGGTGGTGCGTTACACCGTGTATCCCTCTAGCCATTACGTGACGCCGCGCGAAACCACCTTGCAGGCGATTGAAACCATCAAAGTGGAGTTGGCGGAGCGCATCGCCTACTTCGTAAAAGAAAATAAATTGGTGGAAGCGCAACGCATCGAGCAGCGTACACGCCATGATTTAGAGATGATGGCAGAGATTGGCTTTACCAAGGGCATTGAGAATTATTCGCGTCATTTATCTGGTCGCGGTGCAGATGAAGCACCGCCGACGCTACTAGATTACTTGCCCAAAAATGCGCTGATGTTTTTGGACGAAAGTCACGTGATGATTCCGCAAGTGGGCGGTATGTACAAAGGCGATAGGGCGCGTAAAGAGAATCTGGTGAACTACGGATTCCGCCTTCCCTCGGCATTGGATAACCGCCCCCTACGTTTTGAAGAGTTTGAAAAAATTGCACGTCAGTGCATCTTCGTTTCAGCCACACCATCGGTGTACGAAGCCGAACATCAAGGGCAGGTGGTGGAGCAATTGGTGCGCCCCACCGGCTTGATTGATCCGATGATTGAAGTGCGTCCAGCCAAAAATCAAGTGGATGATTTGATGAGTGAGGCGAATGCGCGCATCGCGCAAGGTGAGCGGGTGTTGGTGACGACGCTGACCAAACGCATGGCCGAAGACCTTACCGAATACTTTGCGGAACACGGCCTCAACGTGCGCTATTTGCACTCTGATATTGAAACGGTGGAGCGAGTGGAAATCATTCGTGACTTACGTCTGGGGATGTTCGATGTGCTGGTCGGCATCAACTTATTGCGCGAAGGATTGGATATTCCAGAAGTGTCACTGGTGGCGATTTTGGATGCGGATAAGGAAGGCTTTCTGCGTTCTGAACGTTCACTCATCCAAACCATTGGGCGTGCGGCCCGGCACTTGCATGGCACTGCGATTTTGTACGCCGATCGCATCACCAACTCCATGCGCAAAGCGATTGATGAAACCGATCGCCGCCGAACCAAACAGATTGCACATAACGAAGCCAACGGCATCACGCCGCAATCGGTGGTGAAGCGCATCAAAGACATCATCGACGGCGCCTATGATGTGGATGCCGAGCGCAAGGGCTTGAAGGCGGCGCAATTGGAAGCAAAGTATTTAGCAATGAGCGCGAAAGACGTGTCGAAAGAAATTACGCGTTTGGAAAAAGAGATGCTACAAGCAGCTAAAAATCTGGAATTCGAGAAGGCCGCACAAGTGCGAGACCAGTTGAAGAAATTGCGCGAGAGCGTGTTTATTTCTCCGTTGTGAGTTGAATATGAAAGTCAAAGTGCTATTCGTTTGCATGGGCAACATCTGTCGCTCTCCCACGGCTGAAGCGGTATTCCGCCGCTATGTTGAGCAAGCCAAGCTGTCCAATACGATTGAGATTGATTCGGCAGGTACGCATGATTACCACATTGGCGAAGCCCCAGATATGCGTACGCAACGGGCGGCTTTGCAGCGCGGATATGATATGAGTGCATTGCGTGGTCGGCAGGTGGATGCGGTAGATTTTTCTCGTTTCGATTATGTGCTGGCGATGGATGAGGCGAACTTGTTAATTTTGAAACGCTTACGCCCACGTGATGCTGAAAGTCATCTAGGCTTGTTCCTAGCGTTCGCCGAGAAACATGCCGAGCGTGAAGTGCCTGATCCTTATTATGGTGGTGCACAAGGCTTTGAGCAGGTGTTGGATTTAGTGGAAGATGCGGCAAATGGCCTGTTGCAACACATCAAGCAGCAGCACTTAAACCATCTCAATTAGGAGGTCGCTATGTCGCTCATGGCAAATATCATCGTGGCAGCGGTAGCATTGCTACACGTTTATTTTTTGGTATTGGAAATGTTTTTGTGGGACAAACCAATTGGCCTGAAGACTTTTCATATGACGCCAGAAAAAGCGCAAATGACTAAAGTGCTGGCGGCGAATCAAGGCTTGTATAACGGCTTTTTGGCGGCGGGTTTGTTGTGGGGCTTGATGCTGGGTAAGGCGGGTGTGAGCATTCAACTATTTTTTCTAACGTGTGTGCTGGTGGCAGGCTTGTATGGCGCGGCGACCGTGGGACGCAAGATACTTTTTATTCAGGCACTGCCTGCGGCATTGGGGCTGTTGTTGATTGTGCTGGGGTGAAGTTACCTAATACTTCGCCTATTTTTAGATAAAGCTGGCGTGTGGAAACAGGTTTGTGTAGCAAGGGAATGCCGCTGTCCTTCGCTTCGCGCAAACGTTCTGGCGAGGTATCTCCAGTGATGAGCAAGGCAGGGATGGTGCTTCCGCACAAGGCGCGCACCGCTTCAATAGCTTCCACGCCGGTATGGTGTTCACGTAAGCGATAGTCGCTGATGATGACATCGGGTGCATTGCCTTTAGATAGGACAAGCGCTGCTTCAATACTTTCAGCAGTCATACATTCGCAACCCCAGTTGCGCAGCAGCGGCAACATCCCTGTACGCACAATTTCATCGTCATCAATCACTAAAGCGCGCACGCCGATTAAATTCTGTTTACTGAAGGCGAGTGAGCTTTTGCGAATGGAAGGAGCGATGGCGATGGGTACGACTAGCCTAAAAACACTGCCGCACTGCGGCGTGGAGGAGAGGGTGAGTCGATGCCCCAAGGTGCGTGCCAGCCCACTCGCTATGGCTAACCCGAGCCCCAATCCTTTGTTGCGATCGCGCTCGGGATTACCGAGTTGATGAAATTCGCGGAACACTTCTTGCTGATGTTCATACGCAATCCCAATGCCCGTATCCCACACTTCAATCACCGCCGTTGTGCCGCGCAGACGGCAGCCAATGAACACTCCACCTTGCTGTGTATAGCGAATCGCGTTGGAGACGAGATTGCGCAAAATTAATTCCAGCAACATCGGATCAGAGCGAATGGCCAGTTGCGTTTCGCGTGAGCGATACACGATGTTCTTTGCATCGGCCTGCGGCGCCAGTTCATTCTCAATTTTATGCAGCAAGGGCTGCAATAACATGGGCTGCATTTGCGGTTCAATGACGCCGGCTTCGATGCGAGAAAAATCCAGCAAAGCATTGAGTAGCTCACCCGTTGCTTCAGAAGCCGCGCGTGAGTGATTGAGCAATTCAGATTGATGGGGGGTTAAGGAGGTGAGTGAAAGTGCCTCTAGAAACAAGCCTTGTGCATGAATTGGTTGGCGCAAGTCATGGCTGGCGGCGGCAAGGAATTTTGATTTGGCTTTATTCGATCGTTCTGCTTCGTGTTGCGAAGTCTCCGCATTTATTTTCTCCACGCGTAACTGGTCTAATAGCTTTGTGTTTTCAAAGCGCAGTTCGATTGCGGCACGCGCAGCGCGCGCACTGTTAAAGCCTTGCAATAGTAATGTGATGAGGTACACAACGCCCGCAATACCCAGCGCGGTATAGGATGGGTTACCCATTCCCCAGAGTTTGAATACCACCACCGTTAATTCGGCCACCACAAAACCAAGGAATGCAGGAAACACAGGGGATAGTAGAGACATGGCGGCAGCGGCCACACCGCCCACGACGGAAATAACCAAAATGCTCCCCGATAATCCTGCTGAATCCAGCGCGACCCACGTTAAAGCGCCCCACAGCAAACCATCAAAGGTATTCACGAAAATGAGTGTTTTAACGATACGGCTTAATTGTTCCAGCGGCATGCCTGCCGCGAGATAGTTACGCGCCATGCGGTAGGAATTAAGTTTGGATAGCATGACCAATCCGCACCAGAAGGCTAAATAAATTCTGTTGTCATCATTGGATACGGCCAAGAACATCAATGCGGCCAGAACAAATGCAGGAATCACTGAACTGCCAAAATTGTTCAGCAGGAGGCGCAGTTGCTCAACCAGAATGCGGTCTTCAGCGAGGCGTAAAAATTGCTTGATATTCATCAACCGACTAACCCTCGATTACGTGCTGCAAAGGCGGCTTCAGAGCGGCTGGAAACCTGCAAAAAGGCGAGAATGCCTTGCACATGATTGCGCACCGTATTCTCTGAAACAGCCAACTGGCGAGCGATGAGCTTGTTCGATAATCCCAGACACACCAATTCCAGCACTTCACATTGGCGTGGCGTGAGATGTTGCGGCAGATTAGCCGCTGTGTTTTCTTCTTGGCTGTGCGTCAGTGGTGTGGCATGTTGCCCATGTAACACGCAATGAATCGCACTCACAATTTTGTCCGATGACGAGGTCTTGGAAATAAAATCTGATGCGCCTCTCAATAAAGCGAGTTGCTTTACGGCAGCATCATCTTGTGCCGATAACATCAAAATTTTTGCTTTAGGCCATCTGCGCTTAAGTAATGCGATGCCTTCAACGCCATTTAATCCCGGCATATGGATGTCGAGCAAAATCACATCAGGCATCTCGGTTGCAGGGGCGGCTAATGCATTGGTGAGCGTGCCAGCCTCAAATATCAGCGTTTCAGCCATGAGCGAGCTCAACACCATGCGTAATCCTGCACGAAAGAGTGCGTGGTCATCTATCAGCAAAATGCGCGTCGTCGTCATGGTGCGGATTTAACCTGCGTCATCGAAGCGTTGCAAGAGTTTGTCGCGAAGTAGTCCAAGAGGACTATATGAAACTCATTCCTCTCAACTTACATTGCGTGCAGATAAGAATGCATTTGGAATCAGGTGAGCGGAGTACGAAGACGATTTATGGGGTCGTTTGAAGCGTTTTTTCTGTACCAATAGCATTGCGGGAGTAAGCGCAGTTGCTGTGTTAACGATGAATGCAAGGTGAAGTGACGGCACGGTTACAACTGTCATTTACATCAATACACTAGGGAGAATGCAATGAAAACCAAACAAAGAGAGTTGGCCGCAACGATGCTGATGTTGGTGATATTGCAAGGCTGCGGGGGCGGAGGGAGTTCGCCATCGAGCGCTACGGTAAGTGGAGCCAATTCGGTCGTGGCTGCCGTCCGCACCTCTGCGCCCGTTGCGAGCTGTCCTAATGGTGGTATCTCGGTGGATACTGGGATAGATAAGAACGGTAATGGCATTCTCGATGCTTCTGAAGTCATTAATACCCAGTACGTGTGCAATGGGGTGAGCGGCACCGCCGGGACAGGTGGACTCAACGCCTTGGTATCCGTGACAGCTGAACCATCCGGCCCAAACTGCACAACCGGCGGCAAGAAGGTTAGTGTCGGGCCGGATACGAACGCGGACGGAGCCCTTGATATATCCGAGATAACATCATCGGCTTATATCTGCAATGGGATGAATGGGGTGAATGGAGGCACCGGCCTTAACACGGTCGTGCGCACGCTTGCCGAGCCGCCTGGCAGTAACTGTTCTTTCGGTGGATCAAGGATAGAGTCGGGACTCGACGCGAACGGCAACGGCGTGCTGGATGCTGGGGAGGTCAACGCTGCCGCAACGAGCTGGGTCTGCAGCATTGGGCCGAGCGGAACCATCTCACCGAGCAACGGTATCCACGTCGCGGTGACTAGTGTCAGTACCGCGGCTGGCACCCCAATCTCGGTTCGTTTTACGCTGAAAGACGACCGGAACTTTCCTCTTGATCTCGCGGGCAGCTACTCGCTAAACGCGCCGATCAAACCGCACTTTGCGATTGGCTATCTCCTGAAGGACGCCACCACTGGCATCGTGTCGCCTCTGAAGATGTACACTAAATTGACCAGTGCTGCCGTGCCGTCCGGAGAGCCCACCTTCTATAATCCGCTAGGGGCTGATCCTGGTCACGGCAGTCTTGTCGAAAATGGTTCTGGCGCGGGTGACTACACCTATACCTTCCCGACTGTGTCGACCACGAACGGCCCCGTGGCAGTCGCCTACGACTTGGCTAGGCAGAGCGAGACACATGTCGTTTGGATCAAGGCGACGCGCCAGACGGATCTCACCTACGCACTCAATGGCAACACTTTCGACGCGGCTCACCAGCCCTACTATTACGTCCCTGATGGCAGCGGCTTGCCAGTAACGCGCGAAATCGTCTCGCAGACCCGATGCGACAATTGTCATGCTCGCTTCAAGGCAGAGACTCCCGCATCGGCCGCCCTCCACGGCGGCGGGCGTATCAACGTGGGCGAGTGCAACGTCTGCCACAATCCCGCCCGTATCAGCAATCCATCGGCGGACTCGGCGAGTTTCATCCACCGCATCCATGCCAGCGAAAGCATCGCCACCGCCAATCTTTTCAAAACCATCACGGCGCGCTATCCGCAGGATATCCGTGCCTGCGACGCTTGCCATCTCGGCGCGGCACAGGGGAGTCAGGCGATTACCAATCCTTCGACGGTGGCGTGTAAGGGCTGCCACGACTATGTTTCATTCACCGCCGCTGTAGGTTCCTTCTGCGGGATGGGCGCCAATCTCCTGCGCGGCGTGGATGGCAAGCCGCTGCCCTGCGACCATGTGGGCGGCCCGCGGACAGATGCGCAATGCGTGAGTTGTCACGGCGGACCGTCGAGCCCCTTTCCGACGGCGAGCTATCACGAGTCAGTCATCCCGCCCGATCCGAACAACATCTGGCTTGTACCAGTGGGCGGTAACTCCAACACCAATGCATCCTTTGTTGCTGGGGCGGGATTCGTGCCCACCGGTGCAAACGTCATTAGCTATGACGTGAAGTCCGTTGATACGGTCCCTGATACCGTCGTGCCCAGCATCATGCGGCCGCGAATTTCGTTCAAGCTCAAGAACAATGGCGCGGATGTTGTTTTTCAGACTTATGCTCCGCCCGTGGTCGAGTTGATGCCGAATTTCGTCGGCTCGCCGAGCGTTTATTTCGCATTTGCGATCCCCCAGGACGGCAACGCGTTGCCTGCTGACTTCAATGCCACGGCGAGCGGTTATATCAAGAAAATCTGGGATAGCACTGCCACCGGAACAAGCGCTGGCATCATGACCGGACCTGACGTGGCCGGCTACTACACGATTACGCTCACTGGTGTCCAGATTCCGCTCACTGCCACCATGCTCACCGGTGGCGTGGGCTATTCTCTGTCGCTTTTGAGCACACCACCGCTTGTGCAGACCAATCTGCCGAATTACCCCTGGACGCCGAACTTTCCCCCTGACGGTAAGGCGCAGGGGGGGCTGAGCGTCCCGGCAGCGAACGTCTGGAAGGTGGCGACTGGTTACCTGGGACGGCGCGAAATCGTGGATAACACCAAATGTCAGACCTGTCACGGCGCGCTGGGCGTTGCGCCCAGCTTCCACGCTGGGCAGCGCAATGACGGTCAGACTTGTTCGTTCTGCCACACGCCGAATCGCGCCATCGCGGGCTGGTCCGAAGGATCGAGCTACCTCATCCACGCCACCCATGCGCGACGCAAACGTTCGGTGCCCTACACTTGGCAAGCCGCCGCCAGCCCCGCATACAACGAAGTCGTTTTTCCGGGAACGCAAAGCGGTTGTTTGAGCTGTCATTTCCCCGGCACTTACAACTTCACAAATTCGGCGAACATGGCAGCGCTCGTCCGCCAGCTTCCGGTAACAGTCGCCACTGGAATATACACTCCCGATCCGCTGCTGAACTCGACCTACCTCACGGTGTCGCCGTATATCGTTATGGACGGGGTCACGAACTACGGCGCTGGCTTCAGCTTCAATGTGGGCAGTGGCGCGACTATCCAAGCGGCTCCATCCACGCTTGTCTTGTCACCCATTACTAACGCCTGCGTGGCCTGCCACGATTCGTCCGTTGCCATCGGCCACATGAAGTCGAATGGTGGTCAGTTCTATGCGCCGCGTTCGACGGGAGCGGCGCAGGAGCAGTGCTTGATGTGTCACGGGCCGGGCCGGGTGGCGGCGATTAGTGTAGTCCACCAACGCTAGCGCGAAGCGAACTGCAAGCGCACGCGAACTGAACCGAACAGAACAGAATCAATTAAGTTACCCGTCCTGCGCGATGATGTTAGAGGCCGTCAGTTTGTGACTCATAATTCTGATGGCACAAGGCTGGTTGCTATGGATTATGTTGGATCAACAGGGACAGCAGGCTCGATAAGCGGGGCACAGTAGGATGCCGAAGACTTGCAGTACATCGGCAAAGCGGTGTTCATGGTGCGGGGACATGCGGGGAATCTAGTGGTGCGGTGAATAAACACGACTGCGCAGCACAGGTGTGACGACTTCAGCCGAGGTACGATTAACGTGCCTCGGCTGTTTTTTTATCCAGGCAATATCGGGTAAGGCTATATCAATAGTGACACGATTCGGTCGCCAAGCAGAATCACCCAGCCTTCACGCTAGCTGTCGCTGAACTTGAAACGATAGGTGCGGCGCAATACCATGCGACTGTATTTGTCGCGAAGTAGTCCAAGAGGACTATATGAATTTTCACTCCCCCCACCTAAATTGAGCGTACTTGGAAAAGCGCGTTAGCCAAGTTGCCTGACTTGGGTCTGCAAAATTCATTAGCCATTTTGAGATGTGTTGAAGCGAAATTTGATTAAGGAGCGGGACATGAAAACGAAACAATTGAGTGGTGTGCTGACGTTAATGTTGTTGAGCGCTTGTGGAGGCGGTTCATCCACGCCTCCTGCCATCACACCGCCCTTAACCCTTGCGCCCTGTCCTGCGACAACCTTGCTTCCCGTGACTCATGTGAATGCTTCTATTGCAACGCCGACGACATGGAGTGCGGGCAATGTGTATGTGGTGGATAGCAGTATCAATGTAAATGCGGCGCTGACGATTCAGCCAGGAGCCGTGGTTAAGTTGGCGACGGGTGTTCCTGGTGGCACGTTGTTGACGGTAGGGGCGGCAGGAACGATTAACGCCAATGGCACTTCCACCTGCGGCATTGTATTCACCTCGCTCAAAGATGACAGCGTGGGCGGTGACAGTAATGGCGATGGCGCAGCCACAACCCCGTTGGTAGGTGACTGGGGCAAAGTGGTGTTGAATTCCAGTGGCTCGGTTTTTAATTACGCACGATTCAGCTACGGCGGGAATTTTGATTCGACCTTGCAAATTGGCGGCAACATGGCTAATTCGGCCACCATTACCAACTCAACCTTTGCGCATAACAACGGGTGGAATAGCCCCACCAGCAACCCTTGGGGCGCGCTAGATGCTTCGTTTGGAACATCCAATACTGTGATTACGGGCAATACTTTTTACGATAACAAACTGCCTGTTTCCATCAGCGGTTTTTTCAGCATGGATGACAGCAACACCTTCCATGACCCCGCGACACCCGCAACAAAAAATACTTACAACGGAATTTTCCAAACTGGCAACAGCGCCAAGCCGATTACAGGATTGATTACCTACGCTGAAACAGAAGTACCGTTTGTATTGGCAGGCTACATTGATGTGCCGGCCAGTTCTGCGCTGACGCTGGGGGACAACGTGGTGGTGAAATTCCGCTCGGCTGCGGACTCTTTGTCGAGTAGCGGCACCATCGTGGCGAATGCAACGAATCGCATCGTATTCACTTCGTACAAAGATGATGCACACGGCGGCGATACCAATGGCGATGGCGCGATTTCCACCCCTGCCGTGGGAGATTGGAGCGGCATTACCTTGAACGCCAATGGCTCTACGTTCAATAAAGTCGAGCTGTATTACAGCGGAAGCACATCTGGCTTTGGTTCAAAGGGTTTGGGTATCGTGAATGCGAATGCGACCATCACGAATTCGATATTTGCGCACAACGCAGGGGGCAACATATCGTTGGGGACTTCGCCCGTTGGCGCGCTTAATGCCTGGCAGGCAACCGCAGGGACGGTGGTGACGGGCAATACTTTCTACGACAACAGTCTGCCGTTTGTAATGAGCGGTAAGTTCAGTGTGGATGACAGCAATGTGTTTCACGATCCAGCAAATGCAGGCGTTACCAATACCTACAACGCGATCTTTTTCTGGGGCAATAGCGCGAATGATTTCGGCTCGGTGACACTGGCTGAAACTGAAGTGCCGTATGCATTGGCAGGCGACCTGGGCATCCCAGCGGGAATCACATTGACCATTGGTAATAACGTCGCCTTCAAATTTTACGGATCGGCGAGCCAGTTGAGGGTTTTAGGCACTATGTCGAATGCAGCGGGCACGGGTGTTGTGTTCACTTCCATCAAGGATGACACGGTGAAAGGCGACACCAACGGCGATGGCGCAGCTTCAGCACCTGCCAACACAGATTGGAACGGCATCAAGGATTCTGTGGGAAATTTTATTACTACGATGGCGAACTCATTCTTCCATCAGTTTTAATCCATCACGCCGAAGCGGGAGAGCCAGATGAAAACGATAAATTTTTGCACATTGTTTTTAGCGACTGCTCTGTTAGGGGCTTGCGGAGGGGGAGGAGGGGGTGCGGCTGCCCCTACTCCTCCCGCTTCTGGGGTGACTCTGCAAGCTATCAGCGTCACTCCCGCTACGCTCACCGTGGGCACAGGGGCTTCACCGCAATTCACAGCGACGGGCAACTACTCGGATGGCACGACGCAAAATCTGACGGCTACAGCCAGCTGGAGTGCTGGCACACCAGCGGTGGCAACCGTGTTGGCGACAGGTCAAGCCACTTCGGTCGCGGCGGGTTCGACAGCAATTACGGCCGCCGCGACCGAAGTG
>JABFSI010000116.1 GCA_013140695.1 Sideroxydans sp.
AAACAAGAAGAAGCTGTACGCATTAAGGCAGAGCAAGAAGCAGCGCGGATTAAGGCAGAAGCAGAAGCTAAAGCGAAACAAGAAGCAGAAGCGGCACGCATTAAGGCAGAGCAAGAAGCTGCACGCATTAAGGCAGAAGCGGAAGCAGCTCGGATTAAAGCGGAACAAGAGGCCGCGCGGATTAAGGCAGAAGCTGAAGCCAAAGCTAAACAAGAAGCTGAAGTAGCGCGCATTAAGGCTGAACAAGAGGCCGCTCAAATAAAAGCGGATGCGGAGGCTCGCGCAAAACAAGCAGCAGAAGCGGCACGCATTAAGGCAGAGCAAGAAGCTGCACGCATTAAGGCTGAAGCGGAAGCGCTGCGTATTAAAGCGGCAAATGAAGCCGCAGCCATTAAAGCGGAGGCAGAAGCGCTGCGCCTGAAGGCTGAACAAGAAGCTGAACAAATTAAAGTTGAGGCCGAAGCGGCACGTATTAATGCGGAGAAAGCGGCGGCGGTTGCAATTGCAAAAGCTGAAAGTGATGCTGCCGTTGCTCGTGCAGAAGTAGAGGCAAAGGCATTAGCTGAATTGCGCTTAAAACAAGAAGCGGAGACTGCGAAAGTTAAAGCAGCTCAAGAAGAAGCCAGAATAAAAGCCGCTCAAGTGGCGATTGAGTTGGAGAAAGCAGAAGCGGTTGAGCGTGCCAAATTAAAAGCCGCACAAGACGAGGCTGCGAAGGTGGCCGCACAATTGGCGGCGGATGAGAAAGTTAAACTTGAAATTAAAGCGGCTAAACAAGCGGCATTGGCTGCGGCGGCATCAATTACGGCAGCACCAAGCTCCAGTGGATTTAAGATTGATTTAGCGCCTTTACAGTCGGCACCAGAATTAGCCGTCCCGCAAAATAATCCTCAGCCAAGCAAAGAGGAGGCTCAATTAATTGCGGCAAAAGAAGAGGAGGCGAGACAAGCTGAAGCCAAGCAACTCGCGGAAGAAAAATCTAAACAAGAAGTGGATGCCGCAGCTGCGCGACAAAAAATAGAGGAAGAAGAAAGACGCAAGAAAGCGGAAGAAGCAGCTAAAGCGGTTGAAGCCGCTTTAGCAACAGAGCAGGCAGACGCATGGGCAGAAGCTGAAAAGCGCGCCAAATTGCAAGCAGGTGTGGATGGCGCACAGGTGAAGCAACAAGCAGCTAGCGCACAGAAGCAATCAATTAAAAATGCTAGCCATAGAGCGCGACGCAAGCCCTTGCCCATGGGAAAAATTTTGCTAGCAATGGCGGCGTTATCTATTGCGGCTTTATTCATATTGCCTCTTGTGTATCCACTGCAAGAATACATCGCGCCTATTGAACAACGACTGTCTGCGCAATTAAAACAACCCGTAAAAGTATCCGGGATAAGTGCTGCTTTATTACCCTTGCCGAAAATGACGTTGAGAGGATTAAGCATTGGGGCCGCTGACGAAATAAAAGTGAGTGAAGTTGTCTTGAGTTTTGATGTGCTTACTTTGTTATCCGACAATAAAGTGATTAATGAAGCTACGTTGAGCAATGTGGTATTAGACGGAAAGCGCTTGGAGCAGTGGGTGGAATGGTTGAAGCTGACTGCAATAGATACTCAATATCCTTTACGTCATGTGACCTTGCTCAATGTAAATCTTAATGCAGAAGGAATTGCTTTGCCCATCTTAAAAGGCAGTGCGGACATTGTTCAAGGGGGATATACCCGCGTTGTTTTGCATAGTGAAGATGACAAAATGAGTGTGGAATTGGTGCCTAAAGAAAAGCTCTGGCAACTTACTTTTGGTGTAAAAGAGCGCGCACTTCCTCTGTTGCCTGAAGTGGTATTTAGTGATTTCAACGCCAAAGGTATTGTGGGTGATAGCGAAATTAACTTCTCTGAAATTGACGCGCATATTTATGGAGGAATTTTGGCTGGCAGTGGCAAGCTAAATTGGCGTAAGGGATGGCAAGTGCAGGGCCGTATGCAAGCTAAAACAATGGAATTGGAAAAAATGTTTCCACAGTTTGGCTTGGCAGGTGAGATTTTTGTGGACGGATCGTATGCCATGCAAAGCGCCAAGCTGGCACAGCTCGGCGAGCTGCCTCGTGTGGATGGTTCATTCGCAGCGAAGCGTGGGGTAATCAATGGCCTCGATGTGGTTGAAACTGCACGTTTGACTAGCCATGAACATTTACCTGGCGGACGTACCCACTTTGATGAAATGACGGGAGCGGTGCAGTTGGAAAATCATAATAAGCACTTCCGTCAAATTAAAATAACCTCTGGCATGCTGACAGCGAGTGGTGCATTCGATATTTCATCTAAAGATCAGCTGTCTGGAAATTTGAATGCGCAAATTAAAATGCGAGAAGGTAATAATGCCTTGACGCTGTCGGGGACGATTGCGCAACCGAAGTTAATTGCCCAGTAAGTTTTGCAGGACGTAAAAAAGCCGGATAGTTTTCTATCCGGCTTTATTTTACGTCTGACTATTTCAGGTTAGTGCTTTGCGATGCGCTGAATCGTATTCGTGAGATTGTGGGTTCTACATAACTTGAAGGTTCACACTTCGGGTACGAGCGCCTTGCCGCAACTTCAAGACAATGCTTTTGCCATTCGCTCAATCGCCGCCTTGAGGTTGTCCATCGAAGTGGCGAAGGAGATGCGGAAATAACCTTCGCTACCAAATGCCGAGCCTGGTACAACAGCGACACCCGCTTCAGCCAACAAGTATTCGGACAAGGCGATGTCGGTGGCGTCTTTTATTTTGCCTGCTTTGTGTAGTGTGGCAATCGCTTCGCGTGCATCGGGGAAGGCATAAAATGCCCCTCCAGCCATCAAACACTTAACGCCGGGGATATTGTTTAACTCGTTCACTACGAAGACGTGACGTTCACGGAACGCTTTAATCATAGGGGCGAGGCAGTTCTGGTCGCCATTCAGTGCAGCTTCAGCTGCCACTTGCGAGATGGAGGTGGGATTGGAAGTACTTTGCGATTGCACGTTCTCCATCGCGGTGATAATTTTTTCGTCACCCGCCGCATAACCAATACGCCAGCCCGTCATTGCGTAGGCTTTGGATACTCCGTTTAACACCATGGTGCGTGGATATAAGTCGGGGCAGGCATCGAGAATGTTGACGAATTTTTCATTTGTCAGCGCGATGTGTTCGTACATGTCATCGGTGGCAATGAGGATGTTGGGGTGTTTGCGCAACACTTCGCCTAGAGCCTTCAAGTCTGCCAATGTGTAGACCGCGCCAGAGGGATTGCTCGGACTATTGATGACAATCATGCGTGACTTGGGCGTGATAGCCGCTTCTAATTGTTCAGGTGTCAGCTTAAAACCCTGTGCGATGTCCGCTTGCACAATGACAGGCTTGCCTTCAGCGATGATGACGATGTCAGGGTACGACACCCAGTACGGTGCGGTGATGATGACTTCGTCGCCAGGGTTGATGGTTGCCAACACCAGATTGAAGAAGCTTTGCTTACCACCGCACGAGACCAATATCTGTTTTGGGGTGTAATCCAAGCCGTTATCGCGCTTGAGTTTGGCGATGACGGCTTGTTTGAGTGTCGGTGTGCCGCCTACCGCAGTGTATTTGGTGAAGCCCTTGTTGATGGCCGCGATGGCGGCATCTTTGATGTGTTGTGGTGTATCAAAATCTGGCTCGCCTGTACCTAGTCCGATGATGTCTTTTCCTTCGGCTTTCAACTTGGCTGCGCGGGCAGCAACGGCGAGAGTGGGGGAGGGTTTGATGGCTTGAACACGAGTGGAGAGTGACACGATATTTCCTTGAGGGTTAAACACTGCGCGCATTATACCTGCGAGGTTGGCAGGGGTGAATGAGTATCGTTTGCTTTGATTTATTGATGAACATTTAACTGATGAAGCATTGCCGCGCTAAATTTTTTCGCCTGATTTGAGCAATACCCACACAGCACCACCTCCCCCCGCATGGGTAGGCGCTTCGCAGAAGGCCAGCACTTGCGCATGTTGAGTTAACCAATGGCGCGTATTCACTTTGAGAATGCCATCGCGCCCTTCGCTACGCCAACCTTGACCATGAATTACACTGACGCAACGCAGCCCGCATTGCAGCGCGTGATGTAAAAATTGCACCAGCAAGCGACGCGCTTCATCGTTGGTGCAACCGTGCAAATCCAGACTTTCTTGAGGCGGCCATTCACCCCGACGTAATTTACGCAAAGTCATGCGATTAAGGCCATTGCGAAAAAAATTAGTGAGCGCGATGTCTCCCGCCCCGTGGTCGGACAGATTATCTGTAATGGGTGCAGCAACAGATTGGAGGTGTTGAGGGAAACGTCGCGTAGGTGTGGCAACGTGTCGGTCATTGGGCTTGAGCGGAACCACATCTCCCAAGGCTTGCCGGAACAAGTCGGTATCTTGCTCCGGTTTTTTATTCACGTTTTAACCCAAGGCAGCGAGATATTTGTCCGCATCCAAGGCCGCCATACATCCCGTGGCTGCACTAGTGCAAGCCTGACGATAGATATGGTCTTGCACATCACCTGCCGCAAATACGCCGCTGATACTGGTTGCCGTTGCATTGCCATTGCGACCGCCATGTGTCACTAGATAGCCGTTTTCCATTTCAAGCTGTCCAGTGAATAGATCGGTATTGGGTTTATGACCAATGGCGATAAACACGCCATCCAACTTAATATCTTGCGTTGCACCACCCGACATTTGCTTTAGGCGCATACCCGTTACGCCACTCGCATCCCCCAGCACTTCATCTAGGGTTTGATTGAGTTGCAGGGTGATCTTGCCTTCTTTCACTTTTTCCATCAGGTGATCAATCATGATGCGCTCGGCGCGGAAGGTATCGCGTCTATGCACCAAAGTGACATGGCTGGCGATGTTGGCAAGATACAGTGCTTCTTCTACGGCGGTATTACCTCCGCCTACGACGGCGACAGGCTTATTGCGATAGAAAAATCCATCACATGTTGCACAACCAGACACACCTTTACCCATGAAGGCTTCTTCCGAAGGTAAGCCCAAATACTGTGCCGATGCACCCGTGCAAATAATGAGTGCATCACAGGTATAGCTGCCTGCATCACCAATCAGTAGGAAGGGTTTTTGTTGTAGTATGGCGGTATGAATATGGTCAAAAATAATTTGTGTATTGAAGCGCTCTGCGTGTTGTTGAAAACGCTGCATGAGTTCGGGGCCTTGCACACCATTGGCGTCGGCTGGCCAGTTATCCACCTCGGTGGTGGTCATCAGCTGCCCACCTTGAGCCATGCCTGTAATCAGTACGGGATTGAGATTGGCGCGTGCTGCATACACCGCAGCGGTGTAACCCGCAGGGCCAGAACCTAAAATAAGTAAGCGGTGATGTTGGTTAGGTTTTTCCATAATGAGGGCAAGGCTTTCGTGGGTTTTTCAAGGTCTTCAAATTTAACAGTGAGGCGCAAGGCTGTCGAGTAAAATGCGCGCGCCATGAAAATCACCTCACTCATCATCTTAATGTTGTTATCTACCGTCGTGCAGGCTGCTGACCTTCCTGGCATTCCTGCATTTATTGATGAAATGGTGGCGCAGCATCAATTTAAGCGTGACGAGTTGGTGAAGGTGTTCCAACGTGCCGAACGTAAGCAAGAAATTATTGAGGCCATCAGCAAGCCTGCCACACTCAAACCATGGGTTGAATATCGCCCTAACTTTATTAATCCACAGCGCGTTGAGCTGGGACTAAAATTTTGGAAGCAACATGCAAACGTTTTGCATCGTGCCGAGAAACAATTTGGCGTGCCTCAGGAATACATTCTCGCCATCATTGGGGTGGAGACGCTGTATGGCAGGAACACAGGAAAATATCGCACCTTGGATGCACTAACCACGCTGGCTTTTGATTACCCTAAACGAGAATCCTTTTTTCGTGCCGAGTTAGCGCAGTATTTATTGTTGGCGCGCGAACAAGGGTTTAACTTGCTTGCGGTGCAATCTTCTTACGCGGGTGCGTTGGGATATGCGCAATTTATGCCGAGCAACTTTCGCAAATATGCGCTTGATTACAACGGCAATGGGAAGGTAGATATTTTGCGTGAACCTGAAGATGCCATTGGTAGCGTTGGCAATTACTTCAAACACTACGGTTGGCGTGAGGGAGAGCCTGTTGCGCTGATGTCCAAAGTGGAAGATACAACTCGTTTAGGTGTACTGACTGAACTGCGTCCCACATTAGCTTGGCGAGTTGATGCGGGCGTCACGCCCGTTGAATCAACTAAAAGCATATTGCCGCCATCTTGGATGCTCGATTTGACAGTGGAGTCAGGCAAACAATACTGGCTGGTATTCGAAAACTTTAACGTCATCATGCGCTACAACATCAGCACGTATTACGCCATGTCGGTGCACCAGCTAGCCATGGAATTAAAGGCCGCCAAGCGTTAGACCTTTTTAATAAATCCGACGTGCACCGTTGTAGCGTGTCTGCCAGTAGCGATACTCCATTTTTTCTACACGTACACGATCGCCACTCTTGGGCGAGTGCACAAATTTATTTTCTCCGATATAAATACCCACATGCGAGAACGGTCTGCCTAAAGTATTGTAAAAAACCAAATCACCTGGACGTAACTCACTAGGGTGTAGTGGCGTACCCACTTGGCTAATCTCACGGCTAGTACGCGGTAATGCAATGTTTAACTCATGGCGAAATACATGCCCAACATAACCGCTACAATCGAATCCAACTTCTTCTCCCTGACCGCCAAAACGATACGGTGTATCAATTAAGCTCATCGCGTAAAAGACTAAATCGCCGCGTTCAGCACTCGTTGCAGCATCATAGTCCGCATCAAATCGCGCCTGTGGCGCGGCACAAGCGACTAACAAAAACAGCAACAGCAAGGACAGTAATTTTTTCATGGGCGAAATTTACGGTGTTGAGGGCTTCCTTGTAAAGTGTTCGCGATGTGAATAGCGTTCGGCGCACATGGCTTACCTGACATTTTACTGTTAGATTGCACCCTGATAATTTACAGATTTAGCACACCCATAATGAATAAACTGCAGCGTTCAAAGGAGAAATAACGATGGAGGCTTACGTGTACTGGTTTTTAATAGGAGTGCTGCTGCTAGGACTGGAAATGATGAGCGGCACTTTCTATTTGTTAGTGTTGGCGATTGCCGCAGCGATAGGTGGAGTGGCAGCTTGGCTGGGGGCTAGCTTGGCAGTTCAATTGGTATTGAGCGCACTCACAGGTATTGCAGGTATATTTATTTTGCAGCGCACCCGAGTAACACAAGTGGCAGATACGGCAAATGCCAGTTTTGATCTGGGTCAGCCAGTGCATGTACTCAAGTGGAACGCCGATGGCACCGCTCGAGTTGCCTATCGTGGCGCAGAATGGGATGCCGAGTTGCAATCCATCGATGCGCCGCGCGATGGGCAGTTCTACATCGCAGCGATGCATGGTTCCGGTTTGGTCATCACGCATCAAAAATCATCGTCTTAATCAGGAGAACAACATGGAAGTCGCACTGTTAGTCGTCATCGCTGCCGTCATCTTTATCATCAAGGCACTCAAAGTCGTTCCGCAGCAGAATTCTTGGGTGGTCGAACGCCTCGGAAAATTTCATTCCGCCTTGCTGCCAGGGCTGAATATCGTCATCCCATTCATCGACAATGTTGCCTACAAGCACCTGCTCAAAGAAGTGCCGCTCGATGTACCCAGCCAAGTGTGTATCACCAAGGACAATACGCAGTTGCAAGTAGACGGCATTTTGTATTTTCAAGTGACCGACCCCAAGCTGGCTTCTTACGGCACCAGCAATTACGTGATGGCCATCACGCAATTGGCGCAAACCACCTTGCGTTCTGTCATCGGCAAGATGGAGTTGGACAAGACTTTTGAAGAGCGCGACGACATCAACCGTGCCGTAGTTGCTGCACTAGATGAAGCCGCGACTAGCTGGGGGGTGAAGGTGTTGCGTTACGAGATCAAAGACCTGACACCGCCCAAAGAGATCTTGCACGCCATGCAAGCGCAGATCACCGCCGAGCGTGAAAAGCGCGCCTTGATCGCTGCCTCCGAAGGACGCAAACAAGAACAGATCAACATCGCCACCGGTGAACGCGAAGCCTTCATTCAACGCTCGGAAGGCGAGAAACAAGCCGCCATCAACACCGCACAAGGTGAGGCCGCAGCGATCATTGCTGTCGCCACCGCCACTGCGCAGGCCATTCAACAAGTGGCCCAAGCCATCCAGTCACCCGGCGGCATGGATGCGGTCAACCTAAAAGTCGCCGAGAAGTACGTCGAAGCATTTGGGAATGTCGCCAAAGAAGGCAACACCCTCATCCTGCCGAGCAATATGGCCGAAATGGGGAGCATGGTCGCGGCGGCGATGAGCATCGTAAAGACACAGAAGTAAGCGCCTTAAATCTATCTGATATGCCGTCATTCCCGCGAAAGCGGGAATCCAGCAATTAATAAAGTCCGCGTAGTGGTCATCTTGATTCGCAATGCACCCCCCCAATCTAAAAATCATCGACGACATCGCACACATCCCCGCAGCCGAATGGGATGCGCTGACTGGTGGCGATCCGATGCTCTCGCATGCGTTCTTCCTTGCCCTGCAAGAAAGCGGGTGCGCCATGCCGCAATATGGTTGGAAATCGCAGTTCCTCACCTTGTGGCAGGACGCCAAATTGGTCGGCGCCATGCCGCTTTACCTCAAGATGAATTCCTTTGGCGAACACGTGTTCGACTTCGCTTGGGCCAATGCCTATCAACAACACGGCTTACGTTATTACCCCAAGTTGTTATGCGCCGTCCCCTTTACCCCCGTTACAGGGGCAAGATTTTTGGCGACGACACACGAGATGCGCCGCTTGTTGCTGACGCACGCATTGCAATATGCAAAAGACATCGGCGTATCTTCCCTGCATTGTCTATTCTTGAATGAAAACGACCTAACCGAAGCGCAGGCGCAAGGCATGATGTTGCGCCAAGACGTGCAATTCCATTGGCAGAACCCCGGCTATCGAGACTTTGACGCATACCTCGCCACACTCAGCCGCGACAAACGCAAGCGCATCCAACAAGAACGACGCAAAGTGCAAGAAGCTGGAATCGAGCTGCAATGCCTCAGCGGAGAAGAAGCAACGCCCGAACATTGGGCGTTCTTTGCCTCTTGTTATCTGCACACCGCGCAGCTGTACAACTCACCCCATCAACTCAACGCTGATTTCTTTCAACGTCTTGGCAAAGCATTACCGACAAACACCTTGCTCGTCATCGCCTCACGCGAAGGTCGCCCCATCGCCAGCGCCCTCAATTACAAAACCGATCAAGCCGTGTACGGACGCTCATGGGGCACATTTGAATTCCACTCGGGGCTGCATTTCGAAGTCTGCTACTACCAAGCCATCGAATACTGCATCACCCACGGCATCAAAACATTTGAGGGTGGGGCAGGTGGCGAACATAAATTGTCGCGCGGCTTCATGCCCGTCACTACACGTTCAGCCCATTGGCTGGCGCATCCACAATTCTCAAAAGCGGTGGAAAACTATCTCCAGCAAGAAGCCTCCGCGATCACTGAATACGTAGATGAATTGAACGAACGCAGCCCATTCAAACAGACAGCGCCCTAATTAATGTTGTCATTCCCGCGCAAGCGGGAATCCAGCGCCTTAAATAAACTGGGTTCCCGCTTTCGCGGGAACGACAATTGAGGCTGAAACAGACCTTCACTAATTGAAAGGCAACAACCATGAAATACCAACACTACAAAGGCGGCGTCTACGAAATCGTGTGCGAAGCCATATTGGAATCCGACCCCACCGTTACCATGATGATCTACCGCTCACACAACGGCTCGATTTGGGCGAGGCCGAAAGAAGTGTTCTTTGAAATGGTGCAGGTGGAGGGGAAGGAAGTGCCACGATTTGCGCCTATGGTTTAGATGTAACACGAAGGATAAAAAAAACGCTAGGGGCAGCAGCCCCTAGCGTTTTTTGTAGCAACAAGAACGCGACTATAACGCCTTGCTGACTTTCATAATTCCCGCGTCTTCCGTGCTGTTCTTGATGGAAAATCCGAGGCGTGTCATGAGCTTTAGCATGTTGTGGTTGTGGCTCAACACTTCACCTTCGATGATTTCTAATCCCTTGGAGCGCGCAGCCTCCATCAATGACAGCATCAGCTTTTGCCCCAAACCTTTGCCTGTGATGTTGTCTGCCACGACCAAGGCAAATTCACAGGTCTTGCCATCTGGGTTGATAGCGTAACGCGCCACGCCGAGTTGCACCTCTTGCGCATGCAGTTCAGTCACGGCGACCAAGGCCAGTTCGCGGCTGTAATCAATTTGCGTCAGTCGCGACAGCATTTCTTCTGTCAGTTCTTGCACGCTGTTCATAAAGCGGAAGTATTTCGTTTCGTTCGATAAATCATGCACAAATTGCTTTACCAGTTGTGCATCTTCAGGGCGAATAGGGCGGATGGTGATGTCTGTGCCATCGGCCAATTGCCACTCGCTGACCATGTAAGAGGGGTAGGGATAAATCGCCATGTGCGCATAGCGATCCGCACTCGGTTGGCGATATTCCACCACCACGCGCGCATCGGCAGCCAGCGCACCGTTTTCGTCCAAGATGAGTGGATTGATGTCCATCTCCTTGAGCAACGGTAGTTCGCACACCATCTCGGAAACGCGCAACAGCACATCCTCCAGCGCTTCCATATTAACGGGCGCCATATTGCGGAACTGCCCGAGCATCTTGGCGATACGCGTGTCGTTGATGAGTTCTTTGACGAGGAAAGTGTTGAGCGGGGGTAACGCAACCGCACGGTCACCCATAATTTCCACCGCTGTGCCGCCCGCACCAAAGGTAATCACAGGGCCGAAAGCGGGGTCAGTGGTGACACCAATCATCAGCTCTCGTCCATTGCGTTTCATAATCATCGGCTCAATGGCAACCCCCTCCATCTTGGCATCGGGGCGATTGAGCTGGATGTTTTCGCAAATCTTTTGGTAGGCCGCCCGCACTTCATGCGCATTGCGCAAATTCAAAATCACACCGCCCGCATCACTCTTGTGTGAGATGTCGTGCGAGTTTACTTTCATCGCCACGGGGAAGCCCATCTGCTGTGCGATGAGCAAGGCTTCGTTTGGCGAGTGCGCAACAATGGTGCGTGCCACTGGAATATGGAAAGCGGATAGCAGTGCTTTAGATTCCATCTCGCTCAACACTTTGCGATGCTCCTGCATGGCACCTTCGATGATCAGACGTGCGCTTTCTATATCCGGCTCGACATGGTGCGACATAGGCCCCGGCATTTGCATCAGCAACTTTTGGTTGCGGTAGTAGGCAGACAAATGGGAGAACACTTCGACCGCAGGTTCGGGGGTGCGGAAGTGCGGACGGTGCGCTTGCGTGAAGGCTTCACGTGAGCTGGCCACTTGTGTTTCACCCATCCAACAAGTCAACAGAGGCTTGCGATGGGTGTTGGCTAATTCAATTAAAGCCTGCGCGGATTCAAGCGGCTTGGTCATGGCTTGTGGCGTCAAAATCGCCAGCACACCATCTACATTTTCGTCTTCCAAGCAGGCTTTTACTGCATGGTGATAACGGTCGGCTTGCGCATCGCCGATGATGTCTACAGGATTGGCATGTGGCCAGTTCGGTGGCAGATGTTCATTCAGATATTCGATAGTGCTGTCGGATAAGGTGGCGATGTTGAGACCGAGGTCGGCCGCTCTATCCACCGCCATCACCCCTGGTCCACCACCGTTGGTCACGATAGCGAGGCGATTACCCGTTGGTTTGAATCCACACGATAGTGCTTTGGCTGCGGTAAATAATTGGGTGATGGTTTGTACGCGCACCACACCCACACGACTCACTGCCGCATCAAACACGTCGTCTGCTCCGACTAGCGAAGCCGTGTGCGACATCGCCGCTTTAGAACCCGCCGCATGACGCCCCACCTTAACCAAAATGACCGGCTTGATTCGCGCTGCCGCACGCAAGGCGCTCATAAAACTACGCGCGTTACGAATGCCCTCGATGTACATCAAAATGCTTTGCGTGTTGGGGTCGGAAACCAAGAAGTCCAATATCTCGCCGAAATCCACATCAGTAGATGAGCCCATCGACACCACGCTGGAGAACCCCACATCATTGCGCTTCGCCCAATCCAAAATCGCGGTGCACAACGCACCCGATTGTGAAACGAAAGCGATGTTGCCTACGTTGGCTGCGCCATTATTAAAGGTCGCGTTAAGCCCAATAGAGGGGCGCATGATGCCCAAGCAATTAGGGCCAATCAGGCGAATGTGGTAACGCTGCGCCGCATCCACTAATTTTTTTTCGAGTGCGATGCCTTTTGCACCTGCCTCCCCAAACCCTGCCGTAATAATGACTGCTGCCTTCACGCCATGCAGCCCACACTCTTCAATAATGCCGGGCACACTTTCTGGCGGCGTAGCAATCACCACCAACTCAACAGGCTCGTTAATTTCGGCGATGGAAGCGTAAGCGCGCTGCCCTTGCACCTCGGCATTCTTGGCGTTAATCGGGTAAAGCTTGCCCGTGAAGCCGCCTTGCAACATATTCTGAAAAACGATTTGACCAACCGCATCAACGCGGTCGCTCGCGCCAAAGACAGCCACCGACTTCGGTGCGAAGAGGGGATTGAGATAGTGTTTGCCCATGATTATTTACGTGTAGTTTGGAGGTCTTGCTTGAGGTCGCTATGATAGCACCAAGACCTTATTCATTCACGACGGAGTCGCCCTTGCAAACCGCTTACATCAGCCATCCGCTTTGCTTAAAACATGACATGGGCGCGCACCATCCCGAGTGTCCTGCGCGTATTCACGCTGTCGAAGATCAACTCATCGCATCAGGATTATTTGGCTACCTACAACATCACGACGCCCCCGAAGTCACACGCGAACAGCTATTGCGTGTACATGACGCGGCCTATGTGGACGACATCGCCGCCAAAGCGCCGCAAGCTGGCATGCTCAATCTGGATGGCGACACGACCATGAATCCGTTCACCTATCCCGCCGCCCTGCGCGCCGCAGGGGCAGCGGTGATAGCGGTGGATAGTGTGATGGCGCAACAAGTTGAAAACGCTTTTTGCAACATCCGTCCCCCTGGCCACCATGCAGAACATGCGCAAGCAATGGGTTTCTGTATTTTTAATAATGTGGCTGTTGGTGCTGCACACGCCTTGGCCGCGCACGGATTAAGCCGTGTCGCCATCGCCGATTTCGACGTGCATCACGGCAACGGCACCGAAAATATTTTTCGCAACGACCCGCGCGTCATGCTGTGCTCCACCTTTCAACATCCGTTCTATCCCTACTGCGGGGCAGACAGCAGCAACGAACACATCATCAACGTACCCCTCAAAGCGGGCACAGGTGGTGCCGAATTTCGCACTGCCGTCACCGAACATTGGTTACCCGCACTCGAAAAATTCCAACCCGAATTCATCTTCATCTCCGCTGGCTTTGACGCTCATCGTGAAGATGACATGGGCTCCATGCGCCTAGTCGAAGCGGATTACGCATGGGTCACCGAAGAGCTCAAACGCATCGCTGGAAAATATGCAAAGTCACGCATTGTTTCCGTACTGGAAGGCGGCTATGAATTGCACGCACTGGGGCGCAGCGCCATGTCGCACGTTAAGGTATTGAGCGGCTTGTGATGTTGATTGTGGTTTGATGTATGTCGAACTCGACCTCAATAATTAGCGTGGCTAATCTTTGATGTAGCTGTCGTAATGCAAGACCTGCCCCCGTCGTTCGGTAGTTCGCGCAGGGTTTCGCAGAGGCAAAAACGAAATCAAATTGCGGATAGTGTTGGCGGGTCTTTGCTGCTAGTCTTCGGCTCGCTGCTCCCAGAAAAACTTCGTCATTCCGGTGAAGTTCGGAATCCAGATGATTAAAAATTTCCCACGTAAGTGGGACAGCATGATGAGGCCATCTCTATAAATTAAAAGTCCGGTATGACGGCCAAATGGATGATTTGGGATTAAATCAACTAGGAAATTTCCAATGGTATGTAGCAAATGCGGCTCAGATGAAATACAGCGTCTTGAAGACAACATTGATGCGTGTACCCCGCAAGAAGCGCCACCGATAAAAAGATCACTTAAATGGCCGGGAATCGGCGTCTTTATCAGCCTTCTGCTTTTGGTGAACGGGGGCGAAACAATTGTTTTTGGTGTGCTCACCTTGAGCAGTTCAAGCTTCCTTGGCTATAAAGCGTATCAATTCAACACAAATTTTTGGCCAGGGTTGTACAAGCGTTGGCAAGAGAGTTGGAAGTGTCGTCAATGCGGGTTCGTTTTTCATCGTCCCTGATAGAGCTAACGAGGTCGAGCATGAAAACACTACTTATTACGGGCGCCAACCGAGGCATCGGCTTGGAATTCTGCAATCAATACGCGGCGGCTGGCTGGCGTGTTCTGGCCTGTTGCCGCGAACCCAGCAAAGCGGATGCGCTCAACAAACTGGCGGCGCGTTATCCCGACCTCATCCAACTCCATGCCCTAACCGTCACCGACCATGCGC
>JABFSI010000106.1 GCA_013140695.1 Sideroxydans sp.
CTAGCATGGTGTCGTTTGGCGAGAAGGTGTTGTTGAGCGAGATGCAGGCGGTGGAGGTGGGGTATCCGTTGCGGGGGAAGATTGAGATTGATGGCGAGAATGTAGGTCGGGTTTTAACCCGACAGGATGGCCGTGTCGGGTTAAAACCCGACCTACAAAATTCCACCATTCCCGTTCGCGGGTCGGTCTGGGGCGATGAGCGATTGTTGCGGCGCTTGGATATGCAGGTGGGGGATGAGGTGGGCATTGGGGCGCTGCGATTTAAGGTGGCGGCGCGCATCGTGAAGGACATCGACCAGTCCATCGGTTTTGCCAGTTTCGCGCCTCGGGTATTGATGAACGAGGCGGATTTGTTGGCGACGGGCTTGGTGCAGGAGGGGAGTCGCATCTCGTATCGCTTGATGTTTGCGGGTGATGCGGCGCAGGTGGTGGCGCTGAAGGCGGCGTTGCAAGACAAGTTGTCGTCTAACGAGAAGTTGGAAGATGTGCGCGATGCGCGTCCCGAAATTCGCACGGCGTTGGAACGTGCGGAACACTTCCTCGGGTTGGCGGCGCTGACGGCGGCTATTTTGGCGGGCGCGGCAATGGCGTTGGCGGCGCGGCGTTTTGTGTTGCGTCATCTGGATGGTGTGGCGGTGATGCGTTGCCTTGGCGCACAGCAGGGGCAGGTGCTGTGGTTGTTTGCAACTCAATTCTTTTTGTTGGGGCTGGTGGCGGTGGTGCTAGGTGGTTTGCTCGGTTATGCCACGCAAGCGGCACTAGTGGAAAGTATCGCCGCGATGCGTGAGGCAGCGTTGCCGCAGCCGAGTGTGCTGCCTTTGCTCAAAGCCGCCGCGAGTGGTTTTGCTTTGCTGATGGGCTTTGCTTTCTTGCCTTTGTTGCAGTTGCGCAAGGTGTCGCCATTGCGCGTGTTGCGACGTGAGTTAGGTGCGCCAGAGGCAAGTGCTTGGCTGGTTTACGGCCTAGCCGTGGCGGTGTTGGCGGGGTTGTTTTTGTGGCACGCAGGTTCTTTGAAATTAGGATTGGCGGTGCTGGGCGGTTTGTTGGTTGGGCTGTTGTTGTTTGGCTGGATGGCGTGGTTGTTGTTGCAGGGTTTGTTGAAGTTTTTTGGAGGACGTGCCTCCCCTCAATCTCTTTCCCGGAGGGCTAGGGAAGCAGAACCCTCTCCCGCTGGGAGAGGGCAGGGTGAGGGCAGCACTTCGCACATCCGACATGCTTTATCTAACCTAGTGCGTCATGGACGTAATTCGGCGGTGCAAGTGGTGGCATTAAGTTTGGGTGGCATGGCGCTGTTGGTGCTGACCTTGGTGCGCGGTGATTTGTTGGAGGCGTGGCAAGGCAAGTTGCCTTTGGATGCGCCGAATCGTTTTTTAGTGAATTTACAGCAAGACCAAGTACAGCCGGCCCTCGATTTTTTTGTGCAACGCACGTTACCGCCTCCCGAATTGCAGCCGATGGTGCGCGGACGGCTGATTGCGATTAACGACAAAGCGGTGAGCGCGCAGAGTTTTACTGAACCCCGTGCGCAGGCCTTGGTGGAGCGAGAGTTCAATCTGTCCTACATGGAAGAGATGCCGACGTGGAACGAGGTGGTGGGTGGCAAGTGGTGGACACCTCAAGGTGGTTCGATACATTCCCCGTTCGTCCCGAGTAGGCGTAGCCGTATCGAGGGCAGTACCGAACGGGGAACACTCACCACGAGCGGTATTGAAGGTATTACTTCTGTCCGCAAAGAAATCTCGGTCGAAGAAGGCATCGCCAAAACTTTGAACATTAAATTGGGGGATTCACTTACTTATGATGTTGCGGGCAGTCAATTCACTGCGCGTGTCACCAATTTGCGTAAGGTTCAGTGGGATTCGATGAAGGTAAATTTCTTCGTCATCACTACGCCTGAGTTGTTGCAAGATTTTCCGACCAGCTATCTGTCTAGCTTTTATTTATCGCCTGATCAGGTGCAAGCGGGGGATGCCCTGTCGCGTGCTTTTCCTAACATTTTGCTGATTGATACGGGGGCGGTCATCGCGCAGGTGCGTAGCATCATGGATCAAATTGCGCAGACTGTGAGCGCGGTGTTCCTATTCACCTTACTTTCTGGCTTGGCGGTTTTGTATGCCGCCTTGTTAGCGACGCAAGACGAACGCAGCCACGAGGCGGCGATTTTGCGCACCTTAGGCGCAGATAGCGCGTATTTGCGGCGGCTGCACATGGCCGAATTCGCCATCTTGGGCGGTATCAGCGGGCTATTCGCAGCGGCAGGCGCGGCTTTACTGGGTTGGGTGCTGTCGCGCTTCGTGCTGGAGATTCCCTATCAAGCAAGCCTTTCTGTGTGGCTAATAGGTTTGTTGGGGGGCATGGCGGTGGTCATGTTGGCCGGTTGGTTAGCGACGCGGCGTATTGTGCAACTCCCCCCGTTGCGAGTGTTGCAGGCTGATTATTGAATTGAATCAGGCCGCCTTGTTACAGTGCCCCTCTATCAATTCGTCATACCGGCCTGTCGAAAGGCCGGAATGACGGAATTTGGATTTATAGAGGTGCCCTGCAGAGGAATAAAGGCATCCAAATTTCAAGAAATAAGGGCGGGCAGTTATAATGTGCCCCTGTTTTTAGCGGTTGTCGGTTGAGTTTCCCCTTTTTGCTCCGCAAAGCCATCCCGAGGATTAAATGAATTATTGGAATAAATCACTGTTGCCTTTTATTTTTTTAGGCCTCTATTTTGTGGGTGCTCAATGCGCGAGGGCGGCGAGTCAGGCGGAATTATTGGGTTCTCTTTCGCCAGCGCAACTTCAGCAATTGCAGCAACTCTCTCCAGAACAACGCGCTGCCTTGGCGCAACAGGCGGGAGGCAGTTCGGCGCAACCTAGGCAAAGCGCTTCTGCCGCACCTAGAGCATCGAAAGCGCGTCCACAAGAAGTGGGCCGATTAGAAACCGAGATTAAAACGGATGTCATTGACGAGCGAATTGCCAAACAAGAAGTGGGAGAGTCTGCTTCAGTTGACATTCCTGTCGTGCAAGTAAGGTCGCAGCAAGGGGCTGATGCAATAGAAATTCGTCGTTCTTATGAGGAATTTATTCGAGAATCCAAACCCCTTGAAGTAAGCACCGCCCACTTGCAGCAATACGGATATGACCTATTTGCTTCAGAGCCAAGCACTTTTGCACCCGTAACAGATGTGCCTGTTCCGCCCGAATATGTGTTGGGGCCCGGTGATGAGATTAAGGTGCAAATGTATGGGAAAGATAGCAAGGAGCTGGCCTTAACGGTTGATCGAGAAGGCGCGGTTTCATTCCCGCAAATCGGGCCTATTTCAGTTTCTGGATTAAGTTTTTCACAAGCCAAAGCACTCCTTGCGGAGCAGATAAATCAAAAAATGATTGGCGTATCCGCCAGCATCACCATGGGGCAATTACGATCCATTCGTATTTTTGCGTTGGGTGATGTTTATCGCCCAGGCTCCTATACGGTAAGCGGTTTATCCACTTTGTCGAGTGCGCTGTTTGCATCGGGTGGGGTGAAAAAAATAGGTTCTTTGCGCAACATCGAATTGAAACGCAATGGTCGCAAGGTCACCACCATTGACCTCTACGATTTCTTGTTGCACGGCAACACCAGCAAAGATGTGCGTTTGCTGCCAGGTGATGTGGTGTTTGTGCCGCCCATCGGTAAAACGGTAAGCATCGCTGGCGAGGTGGTGCGTCCCGCGATTTATGAAATCAAAAATGAAAAAAGTGTTGCCGAGGTCATCAAATTGGCGGGCGGCTTGATGCCCAAAGCCTATTTGGATAAGGCGATGATTGAACGCATCGACACGCAAGGTGAGCAGAAAGTCGTGAACCTTTCTCTATTGGGCGGCGCGGGTGAAAACACCACCATTCGCAGTGGGGATGTGATTAAAGTTTTTTCGGGGACGGAATTTGAAAACAATCAAATACTCACCATCGGCAACTTAAAGCGCCCAGGTAAACATGCATGGCAAGCGGGCATGCGTATTTCAACGCTTATCGGCAACCTGGATGACTTATTACCAGAGACATTCTTGGATTACGGCGTGATTGAACGTGAAGCAATCGATACGCGCGAACCGATGGTGATCCGCTTTAAGCTGGGTGAAATTTTGAGCCCGCAAGCGAAGGGGGGCGAGCTCGATCTTTTGCTGCAATCACGAGATCGCGTGTATGTGTTTAAGCGCGCCAATTTCCGTGAGCAACCTAAAGTTAGCATTGCGGGTAGCGTGAAAACCCCTGGGCAATATGAATACAAACGCAATATGCGCATCGCCGATTTGGTGCTGGCTGCGGGCGGCATATTGCGTGAGACCGACATGGGATGGGCTGAAATTTATCGCACGGATGCGACGACGCACGATGTCAGCATTCTGAAAGTGAATTTGGCGATGGCAATGGCGGCAGATGTGTCGAATGACTTGTCGCTGCAAGACTTAGACCGCGTGGTCGTGCATTCCATTTACGAAACTAAAGAGCGTGAAGGGGTGGCTGTCATGGGCGAAGTACATCAGCCTGGTAGCTTCCCATTAGGTGCGGGCATGAAAGTGTCTGACCTCGTGTTTGCGGCAGGTAATGTCACTCCGATGGCCTATTTGAAGAATGCTGAAATCACCCGTTATACGATTGAGGATGGTCAAAAACGCGTGTCCGATCATTTTGTAGTGAATTTAGAATCGGCGCTAAAAGGGGATGCGCAAGCCAATTTAATTCTTAAGCCTTATGACGTTTTGAACATCCGTCGTGTATCCAATTGGCGTGCGGCAGAACAAGTGGCGATCATTGGAGAACTTGCTCACCCAGGCAGCTATCCTATTGAAGAGGGCGAAACACTTTCTTCATTGCTCAAGCGCGCGGGGGGCTTTACCGCAGAGGCCTATTTGCCTGCCGTCGTTTTCACGCGCGAATCTGTGCGTCAGGAACAAGCAAAACAGGCGGAAGAGTTGGCTCGACGTATGGAAGCGGAATTGGCTCAACAAGAGGTGGCGGTTTCAACCTTGCGCGATGAATCGTTACGTGTACAACAACAGGCGCTAGACGCAGGAAAACGCCTGTTACAGCAATTCAAAGCTACCCAAGCAACGGGTCGCATGGTGATTCGCATGCAGGACATCGCTAAATTAGAAAAATCTGAATTTGATGTGAAGTTACGCAATGGTGACAAAGTTTTTGTACCGAAACGTCCCGATGAAGTACTCGTGGTGGGTGAGGTTTATAACCATTCGGCTGTGTTATTTGATGCCGATTACGACCGAGATGATTACGTGAAGCAAGCTGGCCTCACACGTATGGCAGATGAATCAGAAATTTATATCGTGCGTGCAGATGGTCGTGTGGATATGAGCGGAGGCAGCTGGTATTCATTCTCGGCCGATTTGCAGCCGGGCGACACCATTGTGGTGCCCCAAGATTTAGCGCGCATGAATGCGCTGGACATGGCATTGGATTGGACGCGAGTGACGATGCAGCTAGGCACCTCATTGGCCGCGATGAAGGTGGTGGGGGTGTTTAAGTGACCCAACGTATCAATGAAAATAATGCAGTTCAGGACGACGAAGAAATTGACTTGCTTCAACTTTGGCAGACCCTCGTTAAAAACAAACAGCTCATCCTGCTCTCTTCGTTTGGTGCGGCCGTGCTCGCGGTGGGCATCTCGCTACTTATGCCGAACATCTACCGCGCTGAAGTATTGCTGGCATCCGTGAGCACCGAAGGTGAAAAAGGGGGCGGGCTAGCTTCTGCTTTAGGCGGATTGGGAGGTCTGGCTTCCATGGCGGGCATCTCTATCGGAGACAGCGGTAGCACAGAAGAAAATTTAGCGGTACTCAAGTCACGCAACTTTTTGTGGGCGTTCGTACAAGAAAAAAAGCTCATGCCTATTTTGTTTGAAGATGATTGGGATGCACAGAAAAACACGTGGATAGAAACTGACCCGAAAAAACAGCCAGGGCAAATGGATGTGTATCGCCTATTCAATCAAGGTGGATTGATGAGCGTGGATAAAGACAAAAAAACCGAATTGGTCACGCTTTCGATTGACTCGAAAGATGCCCAGTTTTCGGCAGAGTTAGCCAATATGTTGGTGGAAAGCGTCAATCATTACTTAAGCCAACAAGCTATTGCTCGCAGCGAGAGCAACCTCAAATATCTTAATGAAGAACTCATGCGCACCCCCGTTGAAGAAATGCGCAAAACTTTGTTTGACCTAATCGCCAATGAACAAAAAAGTGCCATGCTGGCTAACACACAAAAAGCCTTCGCCTTCAAAGTGCTGGATTCCGCCGTTGAGCCAGATAAAAAAATCAAACCTAAACGTTCGCTGATCGTCATTCTTGCTGCTTTTGTCGCGGGGTTTATGGCGATTTTGTTTGTGTTCATTAGGGACGGTGTTGCAAAGCGTCTCGAAGAAGAAGGTAAGTCTTGAGAAATTATAAGTTTTTGTGAGTCAAGTTTGACTCGTTAACCGATTGCAATATCGGTTTCTGATAGTTGATTTCTCAATTTAATTGAGAAATTTTCGTTGAATGAGAAATATTTTTTCAAATATAGGGGAATAGAAAATGAAAATTGCTGTTGTTGGTTTGGGGTATGTGGGATTGCCTTTGGCAGTTGAGTTTGGAAAAAAGTATCCGACAGTGGGTGTTGATCTGTCAGAAGAGAAAGTGGCTGCCTATCGCAACTATTTCGATCCAACGGGCGAAGTGAGCACCGAAGATCTGCGTGCTGCAATGCAACTGACTTGCCATACCGATGCTTCAGTGTTGAAGGATGCCGACTTTATCGTGGTGGCAGTACCCACCCCAGTTGATGAAGCTCATATTCCTGATCTTTCCCCGCTGGTCGGCTCCAGCACGGCAGTAGGCAAGTACATCAAAAAAGGTGCAATCGTTGTCTACGAATCGACCGTCTATCCAGGTGCGACCGAAGAAGTATGCATTCCGTTGATCGAGAAACATTCGGGACTGAAGTGGAAAAAAGACTTCTTTGTAGGCTACAGCCCTGAGCGCATCAATCCTGGTGACAAAGAGCGCACAGTCACCAAGATCGTCAAAGTCGTTTCCGGTGATACCCCCGAAACATTGAAGACGGTGACTGAAGTCTATGGTTCTGTCATCACTGCGGGCGTGTATCCAGCAAGTAGCATTAAGGTAGCAGAAGCTGCGAAGGTCATCGAAAACACACAGCGCGATTTAAACATTGCACTAATGAATGAACTTGCCATCATCTTTGACAAGATTGGTATTGATACTTTGGAAGTGCTGAAAGCCGCAGGTACAAAGTGGAACTTCCTGCCGTTCCGCCCGGGCCTAGTTGGTGGACACTGCATCGGCGTAGATCCGTACTACCTCACACACAAGGCCGACATGCTGGGCTATCACTCGCAAGTCATCCTTGCGGGGCGTCGTATCAATGACGGGATGGCGGCTTATGTTGCGCAACAAACCGTGAAGCAGATCATCAAGGTGGGTGGTGCAGTCAAGGGTTCTAAAGTTATCGTGTTGGGGCTGACATTCAAAGAGAATTGCCCTGATCTACGTAACAGCAAAGTCGCAGATGTAGTTAAAGAACTCAAAGAGTTTGGTTGCGATGTCAGCGTGCATGATCCGCTGGCAGAAGCTAAAGAAGCGGTGCATGAATATGGCATCACGCTAACCGATTGGGATGCATTGCCCAAACAGGCAGACGCTATCGTGGCCGCCGTCTCACATACTGAATACACCAGCCAGCCTGTAGGCCAGATATTGTCCAAGCTGAAAGCAGGTGGCGCTTTTATTGATATCAAATCGGCTTATTCGCAAGACGTGATCGAAGCGGCGGGTTGCAAATTGTGGCGTCTGTGAACATGAGCAACGCGTACTCACAACTTAAGGCACGACTGGCGACCGAGTCGCATACTTGGTTAGTCACAGGGGTGGCTGGCTTCATCGGCAGTAATCTGTTGGAAACACTGCTCACGCTTAATCAACGAGTAGTTGGATTGGACAACTTTGCGACAGGTCATCAGCGCAACCTAGATGAAGTGCAATCACTTGTCACCCCTGAACAGTGGGGTAACTTCCAATTCATCAAGGGTGATATTCGCAATTTGGATGATTGCCAACGCGCCATGGCTTTCCGTCATTCCCGCGAAGGCGTGAATCGAGTGGAAGACGAAAGTCTTCCAGTTGAGTACGTTTTACATCAAGCTGCGCTTGGATCGGTGCCGCGTTCGATAGCGGATCCCATCACCACCAATGCAACAAACATTGCTGGTTTTCTCAACATGCTAGTTGCGGCGCGCGACGCAAAAGTTAAACGCTTTGTGTACGCCGCTTCTAGTTCCACCTATGGTGATCACCCGGCATTACCTAAAGTGGAAGACAAAATTGGAAAACCACTGTCTCCCTACGCCGTAACAAAATACGTTAACGAACTCTACGCAGATGTGTTCGCACGTACCTATGGCTTTAATGCCATAGGTTTACGTTACTTTAATGTCTTTGGTCCACGCCAAGACCCCAATGGAGCCTATGCCGCCGTCATACCCAAGTGGATTGCTAGCATGATTAAAAATGAACCGGTTTTTATGAACGGGGATGGTGAAACTAGCCGCGATTTTTGTTTCATTGAAAATGTACGCCAGATGAATTTGCTGGCCGCCACCACTGAAAATGAAGCCGCTACCAATCAGGTATATAACGTCGCTGTAGGTGACCGTACTACTCTGAACGAACTATATGCACAGCTAAATCTAAATCTACTGCCTATCTACCCGTGCCTACAGGGAGTGCAGCCCGCATATCGGGATTTTCGTGCAGGTGATGTACGCCATTCGCTTGCCGACATTAGTAAAGCCGCAACATTATTGGGTTACCAGCCCACCCATCGAATCGGCGAAGGATTGAAAGTGGCAATGGGTTGGTACGTTAATTTTGTAACCCAACCACAAGATAAAATAACGGTACAGAAATGCACGTAGCGCAATCAACCGATTCTTGGAGGGCGCCGAGAAATTAAGCGCCGTATTTGGTTCTGTGAAGAAATTTGTCGCAATACATTTTTAATAGATTGATTGTTAGAAGTTCCACGAAGGTATCAAGAAAAATGTCTACCAATATCCATTCCCTCGCTGATGTGCGAAGTCAAAACATTGGCAATGGCACCCGTATCTGGCAATTCTGTGTGGTTTTTGCCGAAGCCCAAATTGGTGAAAACTGCAACATTTGCGCCAATGTTCTAATCGAGAACGATGTCGTGATTGGCAACAACGTAACAGTCAAAAGTGGCGTCCAACTGTGGGATGGTGTGCGCATCGAAGACAACGTTTTCATCGGGCCGAATGCAACATTCACCAACGACTTGATGCCACGTTCTAAAGTCTACCCAGATCAATTTTTGAAAACGGTGATTAAGGCAGGCGCTTCCATTGGTGCAAATGCAACCATACTGCCTGGAGTGACAGTAGCAGAAGGTGCCATGGTGGGGGCGGGAGCTGTTGTGACGCGTTCCGTACCGCCCAACGCCATCGTGGTAGGCAACCCCGCCCGCATCACGGGGTACACCAACGCCAAAGACAGCACGGGCGCTAAAACACAGCAGCAAGATGTGTTGCGCACCCCCCCCTATGCTAATTCGACCTCAGTTAACGGCGTAACGGTTCATAAATTCCCACTCATTCCAGATTTACGCGGAAGTCTTACCGTTGGGGAATTTGAGCGGCACATTCCTTTTTCTCCCAAGCGCTACTTCATGGTGTTTGACGTACCCAGCAAAGAAACACGCGGGGAACACGCACACCACGCCTGTCATCAATTCTTGATTTGTGTTCGAGGCAGCTGCGCGGTATTAGCTGATGATGGTCAGAGTCGAACTGAAATCACACTGGACTCCCCTGATAAGGGCATCTATTTGCCACCCATGACATGGGGCGTGCAATACAAATACAGTGAGGATGCAGTCCTTTTGGTTTTTGCCTCCCATCACTATGATGGTAAGGACTACATCCGTAACTACACGGACTTTATCAATATCACAAAAGAGAAGAGCGTGACGAAATGACAATCCCCTTTCTAGATCTAAAAGCAACCTACACCGAACTTCAGCCTGAATTAGATGCTGCAATCAAACGCGTCCTCGATTCTGGCTGGTACATTTTGGGTGGCGAGGTTGAAGCATTCGAACAAGAATATGCAAGCTACTGCGAATCTAAACATTGCGTAAGCGTCGCCAATGGTCTAGATGCCTTGCACCTTGCTTTGCTAGCCCTTGGCGTTGGCGCAGGTGATGAAGTCATCGTGCCTAGCAACACTTACATCGCTACTTGGTTGGCCGTGAGTCAATGTGGTGCAACACCCATCCCTGTTGAGCCAGATGCTGCCACTTACAACATCGACCCAGCTCGCATTGAAGCGGCTATCACACCCCGTACCAAAGTCATTCTGCCTGTGCATTTGTATGGTCAGCCGTGTGATATGGACCCGATCTTGGCGCTTGCACGCAAGCATGGTTTGAAGGTGTTGGAAGATGGCGCTCAAGCGCATGGCGCGAAATACAAAGGCAAACGTCTAGGTGCGCATGGCGACATCGTGGCGTGGAGTTTTTACCCAGGTAAAAATTTGGGCGCATTTGGTGATGGTGGTGCAATCACCACGGATGATGCAGAGTTGGCTGACCGTATTCGTGTGCTGCGTAATTACGGTTCGCGAGTGAAATATGTGAATGACGTGCGTGGGTTCAATAGTCGCCTTGATCCTATCCACGCCGCAGCAATGCGCGTCAAACTTAAAGTATTGGATGCGTGGAATGCACGCCGTGCCGTGATTGCGAACCGATACAAAAAAGAGTTGAGCGGCCTTGGCCTAACGTTGCCCTTCGTGCCTGATTGGGCGGAGCCTGCATGGCACTTGTTCGTCATTCAACATCCACAACGTGATGCTTTGCAAAAGGCATTAGGTGAAGCGGGTGTTGGCACATTGATTCATTACCCCATCCCCCCACATCTGCAACAAGCGTATGCGGAAGCGGGTTACGTTAAAGGTCAATTCCCGCTCGCTGAACAAATCGCCAATCAATGTTTAAGCTTGCCGATTGGTCCGCATTTGGATGCAGCTGGCGCATCGGCTGTCATCGCCGCCTGCCAAAAGCTCGCGTAGTTGCTCGATGAGTCTCGTTAAAACCAGCCTACTCAACGGCATTGCCGTCGTTGTCAAAGTTGCGAGTGCGCTGGTGCTCAACAAAATCTTAGCGGTTTATGTTGGGCCAGCGGGCTACGCCATCATCGGGCAGTTTCAAAATGCAGTGTCTATCGTGGTTAGCTTGGCTGGGGGCTTGGTATCAACAGGCGTCACCAAAGCAACTGCCGAGCATTACGATAATGAAGCACGTCAGCATGCCGTGTGGCAAACCGCAATACGTTTTTCTTTAATCGCCTCTTTGCTTGCGGGTGGGATAGTGCTGGCGCTAGGTGATTGGTTGGCTATGTGGTTGTTGCATAGCAAGGAGATGTCTAGTGTGTTCACTTGGTTGGCACTCGCCTTACCAGCGATGGCTGCTAACAACCTGTTGCTCGCTATCGTTAATGGCAAAAAAGAAGTTGGTATCTACGTTATCGCTAACATCATCGGCAGTTTACTTAGTCTGCTAGTTATTGGATTACTCGCCTACTATTGGGGGCTGTATGGTGCACTGGTCGCTTTCACAATCAACCCCGCCATCGTGTTGCTCTCGACAGCGATTATGGTTGCACGCAGAGACTGGTTCAAAGGCAAATTTCTTTGGGGGTCGATAAACCGCACCGCATTGCGCGAGCTATCTGGGTTTGGCTTGATGGGGCTGATTTCTGCGTTAACCGTACCAATCACCTATATGTTTATCCGAGATCATCTGGTAACCAATCTGGGTTTATCCGCCGCAGGCTATTGGCAGGCCTCATGGAAAATCAGCGAAATATATTTAATGCTGGTGACCACCACACTGTCTGTTTATTACTTGCCACGATTGGCCGAAATACGCAAAGCGTCAGAGCTTAAGACTGAAATCATAAAGGTATATCGCTTCGTCATGCCCATCGTCATTTTAGGTGCGGTAATCATCTACCTATTGCGCGACTTCATCATTCGCATTTTGTTCACATCCGATTTTTTGCCCATGCGCGAGTTGTTTCCTTGGCAGCTTGCAGGGGACGTCATAAAAATAGGCTCTTGGGTACTCGCTTACATCATGCTTGGGCGAGCGATGGTGAAAGTTTTTGTCATAACCGAAATCGCATTTTCTATCTCATTTATTTCATTGAGTTGGCTTCTGGTTACTCAATTTGGATTGATTGGTGTTCCCATGGCCTATGGGATAAATTATTGCTGTTACTGGGTTGTGATGGGATATTTGGTGCGGAATGAAATGCAAAAGATGGAGACTGTAACTCAATGAAAATTATCATTCCAGTTCTAGGGTTTGGTCGTGCTGGAGGCTATCGCGTGCTTTCCCAGTTTGCTAATGAGTGGATCAAACATGGGCATGATGTTGACTTTTTGTGTCCAGACAGTGGCGATGAGCCGTATTTTCCAACCAGTGCAGGGATTGTGTGGGTCGATGGTGCTGGGAATCTTACAAGGGTGAGGGCTACGATAGCTAAACCAAGCGGCTGGTATCATCTCAAGACACTGTTTCTTGGATTAAAGGAGATTGGCTCTCAATACGACATCATTTTTGCCAATCACTCGCTGACCGCATGGCCCGTAGCGTTAGCATCATGCGGCCATGCAAAGAAGGTGTATTACGTGCAAGCTTATGAGCCTGAGTACTACACCAGTGCGAAAACAATTAAAGGCTATCTGCTGGCAACGGTGTCTGCGCTTTCTTATCATCTGTCGCTGAATCGAGTTGTGAATGCGCCGATTTACTTTCGCTACAAAAATCTTCGTGCTGCCCAATTTGTACCGCCTGGTCTTGATCTTGAAAATTTCAAACCGAGTGAAAGTATTCGAAATCTGGAAAATGCAAAAACCATCATCATTGGTTGTATTGGTCGGCATGAGCCAGAAAAGGGCACGATTTATGTTTTGCGCGCCTTCGAAGAGCTTTACAAAAAGGACAAGCGATTTCTGCTGCGAGTAGCCTATGGCAATCTTCCCGAAGACTGGAAACACGAGCAATGTGAGGTTGTAGTACCGAAAAATGATCAGGAATTAGCAGACTACTATCGCAGCTTGGATATTCTTGTGGCACCTGGCACTGTACAGCACGGCGCGCCACATTATCCCGTTTTAGAAGCTGGGGCCTGCGGGGTGGCTGTGGTCACGACTGGCTATATGGGGGCGACCCCTGAAACTGCTTGGATTGTGCGCAACAAGGATGTCGAATCAATAGTAAATTCGATTATAGATATTGCATCTGATGACAAGCAGCGAATGAAAAAAAGAAGCATATTTTTGAATGAAACCCTGCATTTTTCTTGGGAATACGTATCAAAAAAAATGCTTAAAATTTTTCAGCAGAACGGCTAGTTGCTTGTGTTTCAAATCACAAATCCAATCAAGATTAAATTAAGTAGACACCTTTCATATAAGCGACAGGGGTTGTATTCCGTCCTGTTTTTTTCATTGATTGGATTTTTGCTTTCCGTGACACAGTTCTTTGGTGAAAGCCCCGACTATTTCAACTACGAAAGCTTCTTTGATTTAGTTCGAAGTCAGGGCATGAACATTCTTGAAGTAAGTAGGTTTGAGCCTGGATTTTCGATATTTGCTGTTTATCTGACACATTTATTTACATCTAATGTCATTGTGTATAGCTGGATTGTGGCTACGGCTATGTTGCTCAAAGGCTGGGTTATCAACGTCCACACAACAAACCTAAAAATATTTTTGTTGATAGCGGTTTTTTATGTTGTGCGTTATTTTCCTCTTCACGAACTCACTCAATTAAGAGCCGCCATTGCCATTGCATTAGTGATGGTGGGCGCCATGTTTGTGTGGCAAGGTAAGTTGCTTCAAGGGCTGTTGATTTGCGTGATGGCCCCTTTTTTTCAGATGTCAGTTGCGATAATAATCCCTGCATTATTACTATCAGTTTCTAAACGCTGGCTAGCCATACTCATTGTGAGTGTGGCGTTTATTTTGACTTCTATATTTACGGGTGTAGTTACGGGCTATCTAGGAGATTACATAAAAATTCTCGATGCCTATCAAAATCAGGGGTTTTTTGATGAAAAACCGAATCCTTTTGCCTTCCAATTGTTGATTGACTGGGGAATGATAATTGTTGCACTTGTCATGTGGAACAAGCTGACGTTGCTGATGAAGCGCATCATTTTAATAGAGCTCATTGGCATGGCTATTTTTTATGGCGGAATTGAGTTTGGTGTCATCGCACATCGGATTAGAGAGTTGTATAGCGTGTTTTGGGTGTTTTTTATTGCCGACGGCTTGCGCTTAAAGGCGACAAAGGTTCTCTGTTTTGGTTTTGTTTTGATATGTGTCCTTT
>JABFSI010000115.1 GCA_013140695.1 Sideroxydans sp.
CGCGAAAAATCATGCTACGCACCTGCGGCGGCAGACCTAGGTTCGCGACGAATAAAGGGAGTGGTGAAAGTTTAGAGGCCGTTCAACAAGCCGAGACGGGTGGCTTTGGCAACACAATGACTGCGTGACCGAGTTTCAAATTTGCGGCGCAAGTTATCAAAATGGAAACTCACCGCCGCTTCCGTACTACGCGTTAGTAGTGCTATTTCTTTGGTGTTTTTTCCCGCTGCGCACCACTTTAAGCACTCAAGCTCGCGGGGCGTCACGTTAGGTGCTTTTTCTTGTGTAGGCTGAACGGTAAATCGCATGGAAGATTCCAATGCGAAGTCGCGCAACATAGACAGTGCAGGCAAGGCGTTCAGAATTTCGTTTTGCACACGTGCACTCAACTTAGATTGCGTCGCAAAATACAACATGCCAAATTTACCGTTCGCGGCGTGCATGGGTAGCGCAATACCCGAACACAAACCATAGGCCGATGCTTCCTCGTACATTTCTTTCTGCTGCACGGTGGTGAAAATGGTGGGTTCCCACAACTGCGGAACAAACCGATTGGCGCAGTGAGCGATTCTGGGATCGATACGAATAAACTGTTTTTGGTCGTAGACATCCAACCACCGCGTCGAGAAATTGTTGAGAATGAAACATTCCTCTAACGATCTGAAATTTTTGGGTGCAAGACCAAATAAGATATGTTCAAAACCATAGCTCTCACCCAATTGGAAAAGGGTTTGCTGCCAAGTCTTTTCAGACGTGCATTCCAACAAGCCGCCGAAGCGTTCGAGAAGAGGTTCCATACGATTTAATTTAAGCTGACTGCTGACTGCTGACTGCTGACTGCTGACTGCTGACTGCCAGCAATGATGGATTTACTTTTCATTCGTCACGTTCCTATTTCGCCTAACTAACCCAGAGCGGTCATTAAACACCACAACCTCTCCTTTCCCTAGCAGAGGGAAGTTAAGAAATGTTAGCGCAAGTAACGTACCTCCCGTTCTGGCGCTTCAGCACCGCCTGACGATGCATCATCCTCATTGCGGCACCGCTATTGTTCTAACGCTGGCGCAATTTTTTTCCAACGGGACGGCGCTACAATCACCTTCATCAAACCCAATCGCACGCCCACTTTGCTATGCAAGTTTTCATTCCCCGCTACCCAGCTCTTGGATTTGCCTTCCAGATGGATGATCGCATCGAAATGCAAACACCCAAGTTCAAGGTCGCTTTGTCGAGTACAAATAATTCCAATAACGTCTGGATGATATTTTTCTAAATTTCGCTCACTGAATCTTGCGGATAGTGGAGTTTTTTGTATCAGCCACATACAAATTACCTGAACCATCTACAGTAATACCTTGAGGATAGCTGTTAAATCGTGCCACCGCACCCGTGCCATCCGCGCTGCCCACCACACCCGCACTGCCAGCTAAAGTGGTCACTAGGCCGCCAGAGGTGATCTTGCGAATGGTGGAGTAGTCCGCCACATAGAGGTTGCCTGTGCTATCTACGGCAATACTTCGTGGCCAGTAAAACCTCGCCGCCGCCCCAGTGCCGTCCGCACTCCCCGCCACACCTGCACTGCCGACTAGAGTACTCACCACACCAGCGGGAGAAATCTTGCGAATGGTTTGATTATTGGTATCCACAACATACAAGTTGCCTGCGCTATCTACGGTAATGCCGTCGTTACCATCAAACCTCGCCGCCACCCCCGTGCCGTCCGCGCTGCCCGCTACACCCGCACTACCAGCCAGTGTACTCACCACGCCAGAGGGATTAATCTTACGGATGGTGAAGTTGTCCACCACATACAAGTTGCCTGCACTATCTACTGTAATTCCGCTGGGAGCCCAAAACTGCGCCGCTGCGCCCGTGCCGTCTGCGCTGCCCATTGTAGCTGCACTACCAGCTAGGGTGGTCACCACGCCAGCGGGGGTGATTTTGCGGATAGCAGGAATGTAATTATCAACCACATACAGATTGCCCGCGCTATCTACGGTAATGCCAACGGGACGTAAAAACTGCGCCGCCACACCTGTACCGTCCGCGCTGCCACCAAAGCCACCAGCACTGCCGGCTAGAGTACTCACCACGCCAGCGGGGGTGAGTTTGCGGATAGTGTGATTATTTGTATCCGCCACATAGATGTTGCCTGCGCTATCTACGGTAATGCCATAGGGATTGTTAAACCGTGCCGCAGCACCTGTGCCGTCCAAGCTCCCAGCCACACCCACACTGCCAGCTAGTGTGGTCACCATGCTTGTGGAGATCAATCCAGCTCCAGTGTTAGCAGCTCCAGTGTTAGAGGGGCTACTCCCGCCCCCACCTCCGCATCCCACCAAAATTAGGACAGTGATTGCCGTTAGGACTAAACCTATTTGGCTTACTTTAGGTAGACAGCGCTTGATGTGCATAGTGTTATTCTCCTTATGTATGGGCTGCAATGCAAAAAACCTGTGGCGGGAAACACAAGTTTTGCAGACTACCCCCGCCCCCGCAGCGAGGTCAATCTGGACTTGATATTCTGACGATAGGTCTGGCTATTTTCCGGACCAGCCTAGCCTCAAAAAATCAAGCCTATTCCCCACAAGTTTTTGCCCCCCCTTTATTCCACCTCGACAAACTCCGTTATGATTCCACATATGAATTCGAATCACGACCTCCTCTCCCGAAGCCTTTCCTCAGTCTGGCATCCCTGCACGCAAATGAAGCGCCACGAGACACTACCCCTCGTGCCTATCGCTCGCGGCGAAGGGGTGTGGCTGTACGACCTCGACGGTAATCGCTATTTGGATTCCGTGAGTTCGTGGTGGGTGAATCTGTTCGGGCATTGCAATCCACGCATCAACGCTGCGATCACCGACCAGCTAGGTAAGCTGGAACATGTGATGCTAGCTGGATTCACGCATGAGCCTGTGGTGCGACTTTCTGAAAGGTTGCGCGAACTTGCACCAGCCGGATTGGGGCATTGTTTCTACGGTTCGGATGGCGCATCGGCGACGGAGATCGCACTGAAGATGAGCGCACACTACTGGCGCAACAGCGGCAAACCACACAAATCGGAATTCATTAGCCTACAAAATAGTTACCACGGCGAAACTTTGGGTGCGTTGTCGGTGACCGATGTGGCGCTGTTCCGCGATGCTTACGGCTCACTTATCAAACAGAACGCGACTGTGCCCTGCCCTGATTGGCGCGACGCCGCAACCGGTGAGAGTGCGGAGGACTACGCTCTCCGTTGCGCAGACTCACTAGAGAAGCATCTGCAAGCACATCACGACAGCATCGCCGCCTTCATCGTCGAGCCGCTGGTACAAGGTGCGGCAGGTATGGCGATGTACCACCCGACCTATTTGAAACGTACGCGCGAACTTTGCTCTCAATACGACGTGCATCTCATTGCTGACGAGATCGCAGTCGGTATGGGGCGCACGGGAACGATGTTCGCTTGCGAACAGGCGAACATCTCGCCCGACTTCCTGCTCATCTCCAAAGGTATCACCGGCGGCTATCTGCCGCTGTCCATCGTGATGACCACCGACGACATCTACCGAGCTTTTTACGATGACCAGACAGCACGCGGCTTCTTGCACTCACATTCCTATACAGGCAATCCCCTGGCTTGCCGCGCCGCACTGGCCACGCTAGATATCTTTGAACAAGACGACGTGTTGAATGCCAATCGCAACAAAGCCGCTTTTTTCAATCGCATCGCCGCGCCCTTGCGCGAGCATCCAAAAGTTAAACACTTTCGCAACACAGGGATGGTTTGGG
>JABFSI010000085.1 GCA_013140695.1 Sideroxydans sp.
CATCCACTATTACAATCACGACCGCATCAAGCAAAAACTAAAAGGACTGAGCCCCGTAAACTACAGAACTCAGTCCTTTCCTTTAACAGCATGACTTACCTGTCCAACTTTACGGGGTCAGTTCATTCGGCTCCCGTTTTTATTTTCGGGCTATCATGCGCCCATGCCATTCCATGCCATCATCACCGCACCTTTCGGCAAACTCGCCATCCGTTGTTCGGATGAGGATTTGTTGGGTGTCGAGTTCGTCTCTTCCCGTATGAAGTTGTTAGCTCCGACCAGCCCTATGGCGCGGGAGACATGCGATCAGTTATCAGCTTATTTTGCTGATGCGAGTTTTGAGTTCGACTTACCCTTCACGCTTGATGGTACGCATCACCAATGCCTTGTGTGGCAGGCGATGCTGGATATCCCTCGCGGGCAGACGTTGACCTATGGCGAGCTGGCGAAGCAGATCGGTTCCAGTGCGCGTGCGGTCGGGCGAGCATGTGGCTGCAATCCGATCCCCATCGTCATTCCGTGTCATCGAGTGGTGAGCGCGTCAGGACTGGGCGGTTTCATGCATCAGGCCGAGGGTGACGCACTCGATATCAAGCGGTGGTTGTTGGCGCATGAGCGACGCTGAGTTGTTGGATGAGTTCAGCGACGCACTGTGGTTAGAGGATGGTTTGTCGCGCAACACGTTGGAAAGTTACCGACGCGATCTGAATAAGTTCTCTGTTTGGCTTGAGGCGCAGCACGGTTACGGTATTACCTCAACCACGCATGCCGACATCCAGGGTTTCTTGGCGCATCTGGTTGCGGGACAAAAAGCCAAGGCCACATCTACCTCGCGCGCCATTTCTAGCCTCAAACGTTTATTTCGTTACCTGCTACGTCAGAACAAGATATCTGCCGATCCTACCTTGCAGATCGCTACACCCAAGTTGCCACGCAGTCTGCCCAAGAGTCTTACCGAAGAAGACGTGGAGTTGTTGCTGAATGCACCCGATGTGCAAACGCCATTGGGAATGCGTGATCGCACCATGCTGGAGACTATGTATGCCAGCGGTTTGCGCGTGTCTGAGTTAGTCACCCTAAAGGTGGCTCAAGTGAGCTTGGACATGGGTGTGACACGGGTGATGGGCAAGGGTAGCAAAGAGCGCCTCGTGCCTTTGGGGGAAGAGGCATTGGATTGGATCAAGCGATACTTAGCCGATGTGCGCCCCGTGTTGCTGGAAGGCAAGCTAACCGATGACCTGTTCGTGACACAGCGTGGCGAAGGCATGACGCGCCAGATGTTCTGGTACCTCATCAAGAAACACGCGAAAACGGGGGGCTTGCATAAGCCACTTTCGCCGCACACCTTGCGCCATGCCTTTGCCACGCATCTGCTTAACCATGGCGCCGATCTGCGGGTGGTGCAGATGTTGTTGGGCCATTCAGACATCTCGACCACGCAGATCTACACGCATGTGGCGCGCGAAAGATTGAAGGCGCTACATCACACGCATCATCCGCGTGGCTAAAGATTGACGCTGACATTGAGTTCCTTAATCCCTTAATTCCTGCAATAATCCACGCACTAAATAACATGAACGAAGTGAGGAATGAAATGGCTTTAACTCAAGACGATATGAAACGGGCAGTGGCACAAGCCGCTATTACCTACGTACCTAACGATTGCATCGTGGGGGTGGGAACAGGCTCGACCGCTAATTTTTTCATTGATGAATTAGCCAAAATAAAAGGAAAAATTCGCGGTGCTGTGGCGAGTTCTGAAGCCTCTGCAAAACGCCTGCAAGGCCACGGTATTCAAGTGTTGTCGCTGAACGAAGCGGGTGATTTGCCTGTGTATGTGGATGGCGCGGACGAAATTACCAAGCACATGCACATGGTGAAGGGCGGTGGTGGCGCATTGACCCGCGAGAAAATTGTTGCGGCAGCGAGCAAAAAATTTATTTGCTTGTGTGACGAGAGCAAACTGGTGGATGTACTCGGCAAATTCCCTCTGCCAATCGAAGTCATTCCCATGGCGCGCAGTTATATCGCGCGTGAAGTGGTGAAGTTGGGCGGTCAGCCGAAGTTGCGCGAAGGTTTTACGACTGATAATGGCAACGTCATTCTCGATGTTCACAATCTACAAATTATGAATCCAGTCGAATTAGAGACGCTGCTCAATCATTTACCTGGCGTGGTAACCAATGGCCTATTTGCGCGCCGTGGTGCGGATGTGTTGTTGCTGGGAACGCCAAATGGAGTGAAAACGCTCACGGCATGACATTCCGTAACAAAAATTTAATCACGCGTTGGTAGCATCCATCATTTGGTACAACATTAAGGAAACACCATGGTCAGCAGTGAACACACCTCCAAGCAATTCGATACCGAGCTAGAAGCTGTACGCGCACGTGTGTTGCAGATGGGCGGACTGGTTGAAAGTCAAATTAAACAGGCGGTCGAATCTTTGGTCACGGGGGATGTGGCGCTGATGAATCGCGTGATTGAAAACGATCACAGCGTGAACTCGATGGAAGTTGAAATTGATGAAAGCTGCAATCGAATTTTGGTACGTCGTCAGCCTGCCGCTGGGGATTTGCGCATGGTGATGACGGTTATCAAAACGATTACCGATTTGGAGCGTATCGGCGACGAAGCAGAAAAAATAGCCCGCATGGCAAAATTGTTGTCGCAAAAAGAACGCTTCCATATTCCCCGCTATACTGAAATTAAACATGCAGCTGACATCGCATTAGATATGTTGCGTAAATCGCTGGATTCATTTGCGCGTTTGGATTTGAGCGTTGCTGCGCAGGTGGTGCGCCAAGATGAGCAAGTGGACGAAGAGTTCCGCGCCATCATGCGTTACCTCATCACCTTCATGATGGAAGACCCACGCACTATCTCGACTTCGCTGGAAATTTTGTTTGTGGCAAAAGCCATCGAGCGCATTGGAGACCATGCCAAAAACATGTCTGAATATGTGGTCTACATGGTTAAAGGACGCGACGTGCGTCACGTGACCGTGGAAGAGATCGAGCGCGAAGTACAACAGTAACCCGCTTCCAATTTATCGATGATACTGCGTTGGCTTCCTCGCTCACTCCTAGTCGTGCAACGGCGACACGTTACTGGCGAAGCCAGCCGATTGCGGGAGCCGTTGCGAGTCGCCCATCCCGCACCGAAGCTTCGCTCACCGTGTCCGGGCGACGGATGTACTGCCCGCGTCTTTCGCTCGTCGCCGCCTTGTCTCCTCTTCAAATTGAAACCGGGTTGATCTAATCGTGCAACAACAGCCACTCCTCGCAGCAATCGATCTGGGGTCGAATAGTTTTCGACTGCAGGTGGCGCGGGTGGTGGATGATCAGCTTTACATGCTGGATGGTTTGCGCGAGGCAGTCAGACTTGCCGCAGGTCTAGACGAAGACAAGCTGCTTGACCAAGCAGCACAACAACGCGGCTTGTCTTGTTTACAAAAATTCGGAGAACGTCTCCGTGGTTTGCCACCTGAAGCGGTACGTGCGGTGGGCACGAACTCCCTGCGTGTCGCCAAGAATGCCCCCGAATTCCTCAAGAAAGCCGAAGCAGCGCTTGGATTTCCCATCGAAGTCATCGCGGGTCGTGAAGAAGCGCGCCTGATCTATCTGGGCGTCGCACAAGGATTGCCTCGCACCAGCGAGCGTCGCATGGTGATGGATATCGGCGGCGGCTCGACGGAATTCATCATCGGACAAGGTCTGCAACCCGCTCATCTGGAAAGTCTCTACATGGGCTGTGTCAGTTTCAGTGCGCGCTATTTTGTCGATGGCAAGATCAACAAGTCCAATCTCAAGCAGGCCGAATATGCCGCTCGTATCGAGCTGCAAACTATCGTCGCGGATTACACCAGTGGTCACTGGGATGTGGCGATGGGTTCGTCGGGTAGTGCGCGTGTCATCTGCGACATCTTGGAGCAGAACGGTTACAGCGACGGCGGCATCACCCGCGAGGGATTGGAGAAGTTGCGTGCGCAACTGCTTAAAGCAGGCGATGTGAACAAGCTTGATCTGCTGGGGTTGAAGCCAGATCGCATTCCCGTGTTGCCGGGCGGTTTCGCCATCATGTATGCGGCATTCTGTGAACTTGGTATCGAACGTATGCAACCCGCATTGGGCGCCTTGCGCGAAGGCGTGCTGTACGACCTACATGGTCGTTTCACTCACAACGATATGCGCGAAGCGACCGTGCAGCAATTCATGCGTCGCTACCATGTCGCACCCAAGCAATCGAAGCGAGTGGCAGAACTATCAGCCATGCTGGCGCAACAATTCTTGGGAGAGCAATTCGATGAGCCGACCCAGCGTTATCTGAAATGGGCGGCGGATCTACATGAGATCGGGATTAGCGTCGCGCACAGTGGTTATCACAAACACTCTGCCTACATCCTTGCCAATGCCGACATGCCTGGGTTTTCGAAAAAAGAGCAGACGCTTTTGAGCATGCTCACCTTGGCACACCGCGGTCGCTTAGAAAAATTGCGTGTGCAACTGCGTGAGCCGAAGGATCAGGCCTTGGTCATGTCATTGCGATTGGCGACTCTGTTCTGTCGCAACCGTAGCGGCGTTCAATTGCCCAAGATGCAAGGTCGCTTCAGCGGAACGAAATTTCATCTCTCATTGGAGAGTGGCTGGTTGACTCAGAACCCATTGACCGACACCGCATTGCAGGAAGAGGCGGCGCAGTGGAAAGAGTTGGGCATCAGCGTACAAGTAGGAGAGGCCTAAGGCACGCGTGATAGTATGCGCCCCGAAGCTGGCTAGACAGTCGCTGCGTGCCTCGTTGCACGGAGAGGAAAGTCCGGGCTCCACAGAGCAAGATGCCGGTTAACGACCGGACGCCGTGAGGCGATGGAAAGTGCCACAGAAAATAAACCGCCGATTGACTGACTTCGCCGACCGCAAGGGAGGCAAAGTCACCCAAGAAGAGCAAGGGCGAAAGCCATTGCGATGAGAGGGGAAGTCAAACGGTAAGGGTGAAACGGCGAGGTAAGAGCTCACCGCGCGGGTGGCAACATCCGTGGCAGGGTAAACCCCATCTGGAGCAAGACCAAATAGGCAAGCTTTGGCGCGGCTCGCGTCGCTTGCGGGTAGGTTGCTTGAGCGTCAGGTAACGAAACGCCTAGAGGAATGACTGTCCACGACAGAACCCGGCTTATCGGCCAGCTTCACCTTCACTGATTGTTGAGTCAACAGCCAGCTAGATAACTCGTTGCACATGTGCCAATGAGTTGTGTTCCGCTAGCGAAAATACCAAGGACATAGCACAGCTAACGGGTAGCGCTGAAACGGCAGTATTTTCATTTTTAAGCAACGCTCTAAAATTTAATCTTCAAGCAGCTTACGCGCCCGCCCAATGGCGGCTTCCACTTGTTGTGGCGCTGTACCGCCCGTGTGGTTACGCGCGGCGAGCGAACCTTCCAGCGTCAGCACAGCGTAGATGTCGTTCGTGATGAGCGGGGAGAATTGTTGCAACTCTTCTAATTTGAGTTCTGCCAAGTCCACTTTGCGTTGTTCCGCGAAACGCACCGCCAAGGCAACGGCCTCGTGTGCATCACGGAAGGGTAAGCCCTTCTTCACTAGATAGTCAGCCAGATCCGTCGCTGTGGCGTAACCCTGCAACGCCGCGCTGCGCATCGCGTCCGGCTTCACTGTGATGCCGCGCATCATGTCCGCGTAGATGCGCAAGGTCATCGTCAGCGTATCCACCGTATCGAACAAAGGCTCTTTGTCTTCTTGGTTATCTTTGTTGTAGGCCAGCGGCTGACCTTTCATCAAGGTGAGCAACGCGACCAGATTTCCGTTAACACGACCTGTCTTGCCGCGCACGAGTTCTGGCACATCGGGATTCTTCTTCTGCGGCATGATGGACGAGCCGGTGCAGAAGCGATCCGCGATGTCGATGAAACCGAAGCGGGGGCTCATCCACAAGATCAACTCTTCTGACAGACGTGACAGATGCGTCATCGTTAGCGCGGAAGCCGCAGTGAATTCGATGGCGAAGTCGCGGTCGGACACGGCATCCAATGAGTTCTGACATACAGACTCAAAGCCCAATATCTCCGCCACCAATTCACGATTGATGGGATAGCTAGTACCTGCCAACGCGGCAGCCCCCAAGGGTAGACGATTCACACGACGGCGCGCATCGCTGAAGCGCTCCACATCGCGCTGGCACATCTCGAAGTAAGCCATCAGGTGATGCGCGAAGCTGACCGGTTGCGCCACTTGCAGGTGGGTGAAGCCGGGCATGATGGTATGCGTGTGCGGTTGCGCCAAGTCGAGCAATGATGCTTGCAGGGCTTTGAGCAAGCTCACGATGTCGTCGATGGAGCTACGCAGATACAAGCGGATGTCGGTCGCCACTTGGTCGTTGCGTGAACGACCTGTGTGCAGGCGCTTGCCCGCGTCACCGACTAAGGTGGTGAGGCGCTTCTCGATGTTCAGATGCACGTCTTCCAGATCAAGCTGCCATACGAACTCACCGTTGATTACCTCGTTCTCGATCTGCGCCAAGCCGCGCTGGATGTCTTTCAGGTCTTGCGCGCTGATGATGGCGCAGTGGGCGAGCATCTGCGCGTGAGCCAAAGAACCTTGGATGTCGAACAGCGCCAAGCGTTTGTCGAAATCTACCGAAGCGGTATAACGCTTCACCAGTTCAGCCACGGGTTCGTTGAAACGTCCCGACCATGTTTGATTGTCTTGCATCGTAGCCATGTCTTGTCCAGAATGAGTGCCCACTCTTACCCACAATTACACGCGGATGCGTGGCGTTTGTTCCTTCCCCTGCAGGGAGAAGGTTGGGATGAGGGAGATTTAATTATTAATGCGATGAAACGGATGAGCAGTATAAATCAAATCATTACCCCCACGTGGCTGCCCAACTTCCGTAATTTGGGTACGGTATTGCGCACGGTGCTTTTGGTGAATGCGATTGCATTTTTTTCGGCGCTAACGCAAGCCGATACTTTCGACCATTTATGGCAACAATTGCTGTATGGCTCTGCCCTATTGCAGCCCGTGTTGCTGATGTCGCTCCTGCTGTTGTATATCATCAACCCATATCTCAATCGTTTTAATTATTGGCTAAACGTAGCGGGCATCGTGGTGCTGGTTGCGTTGATTACCCTGGGCCTCGATAAATTAGGTGGCGATTTATTTGCCGCACCGGATGAGCTCAACTCGTTTCGTTATCTGCGTCACGTGTTGGAAAGCGCGATAGTCATCCTCTTGTTGTTAAGCTACTTTCGCTGGCGCACCTTGGCGCTGTCTCCCGCCAAACATGCTGCCCGGCTACAAGCACTGCAAGCGCGCATTCGCCCTCATTTTCTGTTCAATAGCATCAATGCGGTACTTGCCATTGTGCGTGCCGACCCCAAGCGAGCCGAGATTGCACTAGAGGATATGGCAGATTTATTTCGCATGGCCATGAGCGACGCACAGGAAATGGTTTCGTTGCGTAAAGAAGTGCAGTTGGCGCGGCAATACATTGCGTTAGAAGTCATGCGCATGGGCGAACGCTTGCAGGTACGCTGGGATATCCAGCACATGCCCGATGACGCGCTCATTCCGCCGCTGGTGTTACAGCCGTTGCTGGAAAATGCCGTGTATCACGGCATTGAGCCCTTGGGTGAAGGCTGCATCGAGGTGAAAATTAGGCAGGATGGCAAGCATTTACAGGTGCAAGTAAGTAACCCCGTCGCACCTCATGCGCGCCCACATACCCAAGGACATAAAATTGCACTGTCCAATATTCGTGAACGATTGTCATTGCTGTTTGATGTAGAAGCAGATTACCGCGTGGAGCGAGCTTCAGATTATTATCATGTCCATATTCTGATTCCCTATGTAAAGGAAACGTGATGAGTGACGATGCAATTACGCTACCGCTAAAAGTATTTATCGTTGATGACGAAGCGCCCGCGCGTAGTCGCCTCAAAGATTTGCTCGCAGATTGTGAGGCGCAGCTTGCTTTGCAGCTGGTGGGCGAGGCCAGCAATGGACAAGAGGCATTAGATAAATTGAGTGAGACGCACGCCGAAGTCGTGTTGATGGATATTCGCATGCCTAAAATGGACGGCATCGAACTCGCCCGTCACCTCAACAAACTCGAGCATCCCCCTATCATTATTTTCACCACGGCTTATGACAGCTACGCCATTCAAGCTTTCGAGCAGCGCGCTATTGACTACCTGCTTAAGCCCATTCGCCTAGGACGCTTGTTTGAATCGCTATCGCGCGCGCGCGATGCGGTGCCCATTCGCACTGAAGTCTTGCAAGAATTAATGCCAGAACCGCGCACCCATTTATCGGTGCATGAGCGCGGCAAAGTTATTCTCGTTCCCATTGAAGAAGTGCTTTATTTGCGTGCCGAAATGAAATACATCACCGTACGCACCGTGGCGCGTGAGTATCTCATTGAAGAATCACTCACCGCGCTAGAGCGTGAATTTTCGATTCGTTTTGTGCGCATTCATCGCAGCTGTCTCGTGGCAAAATCCGCCATCTCGGGCTTTGAAAAAGGCGGGGATGAGGGCGAAAGTGATTGGCAAGTTAAGCTTAAAGGCATAGCCGAAACCTTGCCCGTCAGCCGCCGTCAATGGGCGGGCGTCAAACATTTGGGAGCGTAGGTCAATCATGGAGTGCATGTGCTAACAATTCTGGTCATCAATTCCAAAGGCGGTTCAGGCAAGACCACACTGACCACCAACCTTGCCAGCTTTTACGCGAGCAAAAAAATTCGCGTTGCCATTGCGGATTACGACCCCCAAGGTTCTAGCCTGCATTGGCTACAAGCGCGTCCCGCCACCCACCACAGTATTCACGGCGCAAATGCCGCGCCCGCCAAAGGCAACACCGCACTGCATAGTCGGCAAGGCTTTGTGCCGCTAGACACCGATGTGTTAGTCATCGACGCCCCCGCAGGTGCATCAGGCTTGTTGCTTAAAGATTTAGTGCGCAAAGCCAACTACATCGTCATCCCCGTTGCCCCTTCGCCTATCGACATTCGCGCCACCGCCGACTTCATCAAAGACCTATTCCTAGTGGGTGGTGCGCACACCTCTAAAGCCAAGATAGCCGTCGTCGCCAATCGCGTGCGCATGCGTTCATCCAGCAACTACGCCGCGTTGGAGCGCTTCCTCACTTCGCTCAAGTTGCCCTTCCTCACCAGCATCAGCGATTCAGACAACTACCTGCGTGCAGTTGAAGAAGGTGTAGGGGTGTTTGAGATGGATGAGTTCGTCACCGCCTCAGAGCGGCAAGAGCTCATGCCGATTCTAAAATGGGTGGAAGGCCAATTCCCCAACCGCTTCGGCATTCGCGCCGACGACAAAATTGTCAGCTTGGAAAGTTCTAAGAAGTGGGCGGTGTATCGGGGTGGGGCTTAATTGCCAGAAGGTGCGTACAAGTAATGTGACTGAGGGAAGATTGACCCAGCCAATTTGGCTGCGTACACTCCATAGCACATTATTCAGGACATAATCATGAACGCCATCCATGCAGGAATCACCATCGGGGTTACCGAATTGCGCGAGTCGCCAACGCGCATTCTTCAGCGAGCAGAAACTGAAAATCAAGCCGTTGCCATCCTCAATCACAACAAGCCAGCGGGCTACATCATTTCACCAAGAATGATGGAGGCCATGTTGGATTCCATCGCCGAGCGCATCGCCGAGAATCGCGCAAAAACTCGGTTGACTACATTAAGTAAATCGCGCAGGGTTAAGCTGGATGACCTATGAACTGGCCATTCACGGGGATGCCGAAAAGGAGTGGGCGAAGCTGGACGGCAGTATCAAAAAGCGTTTCAAAGAGAAATTTGCCAAAGAGCGTTTGATTCATCCTCGCGTGGCAAAAGATGCGCTACGTGAACTTCCTGACTGCTACAAAATAAAAATCACCACCCCGCAATTTCGACTCATCTACCACGTCAACGACACCAAGTATTTGCTGACCATTCTTTCCGTCGCATCTCGAGATGATGTGTATGCAGAATTGAGGTCTAGGCTTTGATTCAAATTGAATGGGCGCGCGGCTGAAAACGATAGCGACTGCGCGCCCAGTGTCACTGCCTTAATTTGGACTGACTTTCCATTTCCCCTCATCTTTGTAGAAACGTAATTTGACCGTTGTTTTATTGCGGTTCAATTGACCATTCCATGGCGAAGGAGAAGAGATGTCAATTTCAACATCACACATGTAACCAACCGCGCCTTGTGCGGCCGCACAACCAATTTTCCTAATCTCGTGAATTTGCGTGCGCTTTGATGATTTTTCATATTCTGCACGAAATGTTTGGTCAATATCAGAAGCGGAGGGTTCGCTTGAGCAAGCCGTTAAAAGTAACAGCAGAGCTAGGGAGGTAGTAACAACAGCGATATTATTTTTCATTATTTTCTCCAATTAACCCAGATTACCAAGTCATGCCTGTGCGATATTCTTTTACAAGAACGTCGCGGTCGTTAAATTCGAGAACTACCTTCCCTGAATCCGCACCCTTCAATCCATTGTTAGTGTTATAAAAATACTCAAAAAGCTCGCTGTTTTTCAATGCAACACGCCTATCGGGATTGCCAATTGCAGCCACCATCTCATCTTTAGTGGCATTACGCGCGACGTAAGGCTTGAATTGCTCATCAGTCAATTGCGTTCCCGACGTAGGCACAAGCGCATCAGCAATTAAACTTCCACAACCAGTCAAAGAAATAAGTAATACAGAAAACAATGCAGCAAAGGATAATTTTTTCATGGGATACCTTTCGTTGTGGTGCGGTTAAAAAACAAATTTAGAGACTCGTTTGAAACTCATCCAGTAGGATTTTTTTACTATCGGCAGAACGCAATTTTTTGTAGAGCGGTATCCACTCATCGGGGTGTTCACCTAATTCTGTACCGCTTTCAGCATGCGGAAAGATTGAGTGCAAGCCCCTTCATGAGACTCATACGATGCGACTTCGGCTGCCAGCGTCATGGCGGTATCGCCGGTAGGCGTGCTTATTTTGGTATCTGCTTTTAATTCCAATAGGAGTTGCACTGTGTTGCGCCCACAATTTTGGGCGGCAATCATCAGTGGAGTCATCCCGATTTTATTTTGATGGTTGATATCAGCACCCCGAACACTCACGAGGTCACGAATGATTTGTGACTTTCGGATTTTCCGTTCATCGGTATAGACGCTATCGGGCTGTAATGTGGACACAGCATGGATGAGCGCTGTGTTGCCGTTAGCATCTTCAAGGTCAACTTGTGCGCCGCCTTCAAAAAGAGCTGGGATTTGCGTTAGAACCGAATCCTGTGAGGTTATACGAACCAAGTTCATTAAGGCAGTTGTCCCAGTTGGGGTTTGCAAATTTGGGCTGGCATCATGGGACAGCAAAAAATCAAACACATCTAGATGGTAATAGTCTGGCTGTACGCTATGAATGAGGGGTGTTTCATTGAGGAAATCGCAGTTGGTGCTATTGATGTCTGCCCCTTGCTCTAAAAATACCTCCATCATTTCTAGGTTGCCATTTTTTGCGGCTTCGCAAAAATTCAAGGTGGCTTTGCTGGGTTGTGGCGCCGCAATTTTTACGTGCCCCTTTTTCTTTTCGGCCGCTCCGCAAGTGGAAGTGGCTGAAAGCGAAATTAAGGTAAAGATAATTACAGAAATTAATTTCATCGTTTTTCTCTGGTAGTTATGGGCGGTTAGTTTTGTGTAGAACAAGAGCAATGAGATGAGCTATGGCACTTGAATTTATCATGCGTGTTGACTGCCGCTCCTTCAATGTATTCTGAAACAAAGCGTTCAAGATGACCGTATTTGCGTAAGTAATAGGCAGTAATAAATTGACCGCAAACTATCAAAAAGAGTGCGGAAATAAAGCTAATCGCGCCGTTTTGCCATGAAAGCGCTAACAAAAATCCTATTCCAATTCCGAACGTAATGCGTTCTGCGTTGTTGCTTTTGCGCAGCCCTATTTCATTTTGGACAAATGCTGTGATACCAAGGGCTAGCACCAGCAAAATCAGCCCCAGATGTACGTATGTGGAAAGCAGCGGCGCAAAAGAAGGCTCTATAGCAATTTCTGCCATCACCCCTAAATATAGCCCCGTGCAACGAGCGCATAGTCGAAGGTTGGCGATGCGTATTGTTCGATCATATTGAATTGGTGGATGGTGCGAAATAATCATGCTCCATCGCGGCTTTGCTTTCACTACCTGTTGCGATGGGGTTTTGAGGTTATTGGGCAATTTCATTAGCTTTAGCTGGCCCAAAATTATCGCCTTGGCAAATAGGACACTTTTTCTTCGCCGTGAGCCAGAAGGGAAGGTAAAAGCAGCCACATAAAAAAATGAATAGTAGCCAATTGAAGTTCTTGGTTGGAACTACGTTGCGATTACATAAGTTACAAAATTTCGGCGAACTCATTACTTCCCCTTATTTATATTTTGGATGTTGTTTTTTCAGAATTACCAAGCCATTTTGCCCAATATATTGTGAAGACGCAAACATAACTTCTCCGTACCTTGCCTCGCCAACAAGGAGAGGTGCGTGGAGCCAGAAGTTGCGTTTGGAATCGTGTTGAGAGAATTGCGCAAACAGCGAGAACTGTCGCAAGAAGTACTCGCGCACGAGTCTGGTTTGGAGCGTAACTATATTTCCCTGTTGGAGCTTGGGCGGAATAGCGCAAGCCTCAAAACCCTTTTTAAGTTAGCGCCTGTTTTGGGCATCTCGGTTTCAGACTTTATTGTCCGTGTTGAAAGCGTTTTAACCAAAGCTAAACGAGCAACTCGTTAAATAACGGGTGGGGCGTATCACCCCCACCCCACTTAACTTACTTTTACACTTCTGTATCAACCTTCAAGAATATATAGACCCTCCATCACAAACAACTTTAGCTTGTTTGTGCAATCCATTGCTTTTTAAGCATATTTGTTTTTCTTTAACTTCCGTCGCTAACTCCTTGTACCGTAAAGAAAATCCCTGATTTCTTGCTTGACCCACCCATATATTTTCAATATAGTGGGGGCTAGTGGTGATAAGTGGGAATAAATGGGGGTTCAAAGGGGTTCTATGTTCCAAGGGGCGACGCAGTTCAACATCGATGGCAAGGGCAGGTTGACGATTCCGACACGGTATCGCGACATGCTGCTGGCGCATTGTGCGGGTCAGTTGGTGCTGACCGCCGATGCGGATGGCTGTCTGTTGATGTATCCGCAGCCTGAGTGGCAACCCATCCGCGAGAAGCTGATGCAGCTCTCTGCCTTCAATCCAAAGATCCGTGCTTTGCAACGCTTCCTCGTCGGCCACGCCGAAGATGTGGTGATGGATGCCGCTGGGCGCGTGCTCATCTCGGCCACCCTGCGCGATTACGCCAAGCTGGACAAGCGCGTGATGCTGGTGGGTCAGGGCAATAAATTCGAATTGTGGGACGAGGCGCGTTGGCAAGCGCAGTACGAAAAGATGACGACCTTCTCAACGGACAACTTGCCGCCTGAGCTGGAGGGCTTCACGTTGTGAGCCAGAGTCTGGTTCACGCGACCGTCTTATTGAACGAAGCCGTCGATGCCTTGCAGGTGAAACCTGATGGCATCTATGTGGATGGCACTTTCGGGCGCGGCGGACACAGTCGCTTGATATTGAGCAAGCTGGGTGCGTCGGGGCGTTTGGTCGCATTCGATAAAGACCCAATGGCGATCGCGGCAGGGCAGACGATACAGGATGCGCGTTTTCACATGGTGCATAGCGGTTTCGAGCATCTGAGCGAGAAGTTGCGCGAGTTGGGCGTAGGCAAGGTGGATGGTGTGTTGCTGGATTTGGGCGTGTCATCACCGCAGTTGGATGACGCGCAACGCGGCTTCAGTTTTCGCTTCGATGCGCCACTGGATATGCGTATGGATACCAGTCGCGGGCGGACGGCGGCGGAATGGTTGGCGGTAGCGGACGAAGGCGAACTGACGGAGGTGATACGTGATTACGGCGAAGAACGGTTTGCTAGGCAGGTTGCAAGGGCGATTGTTGCTGCGCGCCAAGAGCATTCAATCGACACAACGAAACAGCTCTCCGACATTGTTGGGAAAACGGTACATACCCGCGAACCCGGCAAGAATCCGGCTACGCGTACCTTTCAAGCTATACGGATTTATATCAACCGCGAACTCGAAGAGCTCGAGAGCGTGTTGCCGCAGTGTGTCGATGAGCTGAAGGCGGGCGGGCGCATGTCGGTGATCAGTTTCCACTCGCTGGAAGACCGCATGGTGAAGCAGTTCATGCGCGATGCGGCGGAGGGCGACAAAATTCCTAAATGGGTGCCGATTCGTGCCGCAGAGGTGCCGCAGGGCAAAGTGAAATTGATGGGCAAACCCATCTATGCATCAGAACAAGAATTGGCGATAAATCCGCGTGCGCGCAGCGCGGTGTTGCGCGTGGCGGAGAGATTGGGTGGCTAGGTTTAATGCTTTCCTCCTCTTTGTGACTATCGCTTGCGCGTTAGGTGTTGTGACCTCTCAACACAAAGCGCGCAAATTATTTATAGAGCTGCAAAACGAAAAAGAACGGGCTCAACAAATGGAAGTCGAGTGGGGCAAATTGCAGATTGAGCAGAGTACGTTGGCGATGCCCGCCCGCGTGGAAAAACTCGCACGTCAGCAATTGCAAATGCAGATTCCGCCCAGTGAGCAAATTCGCTATATCCGCGTGAATGGTAGTCAGGCGGGGCAATCATGAATTACGCCAACGTCCCTAAAACATCCGCTCAAATTGCCTTGCCTGCATGGCGTTCCCGCGTGTTGTTCGTGCTATTGCTGGGAGGCATGATGAGCTTGTTGGTGCGCGCGGTTTATCTGCAAGGTATCAACAACGATTTCTTGCAGCAAAAAGGCGATGCGCGATATGGACGCGTGATCGAAGTGCCCGCGCATCGCGGCATGATTACCGACCGCAATGGCGAACCTTTGGCTGTAAGCACACCCGCTGAAACGATTTGGGCAAGCCCGCCTGATGTCGATGCCTCGCCAAAACAAGTGCGGCAATTGGCGGGCATTTTGGGCATGACGGAATCCGACCTTAAGGCGCGCTTGTTTGATACCTCACGCGAATTCGTTTATTTGAAACGCCAACTCCCCCCAGAACAAGCGCAAAAAGTGGCGATGTTGGCTATCCCTGGAATTTCGATGCGGCATGAATATCGTCGTTACTACCCGAGTGGCGAAGTGACCTCACACCTGCTTGGATTTACTGATGTGGACGATAACGGACGCGAAGGAATTGAGCTGGCACAGCAGGATCAGCTGGGCGGAAAAGTGGGTAGTTTGCAGGTGATTAAAGACCGCCGTGGGCACATTGTGGAAGACGTCGCAAGTTTGCGTGCACCTAAAGAAGGCGGCGATGTCGCATTGAGTATTGATAGCAAAATTCAATTTTTAGCGTTCCGCGAAATACAGCAGGTGGTGGAAAAATATCAGGCGAAAGCAGGTTCTATCGTGGTGCTGGATGCTAAAACAGGGGAAGTGATGGCGCTCGCCAATTGGCCCACTTACAACCCAAATAATCGAATTCACCCTGCGTTGAGTGTGATGCGCAACCGTGCGGTGACGGATTTGTTTGAGCCAGGTTCAACCATGAAGCCTTTCACAGTTGCAGCCGTGTTGGAAGCTGGCAAGTACAAGCCAGACACAATGGTGAATACCGAGAATGGCCGTTACACCATTGGCGGTCGCACCATTCACGACACCCATCCAGAACACTTTTTAAGTGTGGCGCAAGTGATTCAAAAATCTAGCAACGTGGGCGCGGCCAAGATGGCGCTGTCGCTCTCACCGCAAGATTTTTGGAGCAGCTTGAGCGAGAACGGATTTGGCGCGGCAACGGGCAGCGAATTTCCGGGGGAGGCAACAGGTCGTCTGCGCGACTTCAAAACTTGGCGGCCGATTGAGCAAGCCACCATGTCTTACGGCAACGGCATCTCGGTGAATCTATTGCAACTCGCGCGTGCCTACACTGCGTTTGCCAATGACGGCGAATTGATGCCCGTCACCCTGTTCAAACAAACAACGCCCGTGATGGGTACGAAAATATATTCAGCCGCAACGGCCACTTCAGTGCGCGCAATGCTGGAGATGGTGGTTGGCGCGGGCGGCACTGCACCGCAAGCACAAGTGGCGGGCTATCGTGTGGCGGGTAAAACAGGCACGGCGCACAAATTACAGAATGGGCGCTACGTGGATAAGTATGTCGCATCCTTCGTGGGCATGGCACCCGCTTCAAATCCGCGATTGATTGTGGCCGTGATGGTGGATGAGCCTGCGGGTAAGGAATACTACGGCGGACAAGTCGCTGCACCAGCATTCAGTAGTGTGATGAGCGCTGCATTACGCACACTTGATGTGGCTTACGACGCGCCATTGGATAACGTCATCGTCGCCCCCGTAAGCGCTTTGAGCGAGGAGGACATATGAGTTCATTCACGCTTGACGCACTGCAAACGCTAGGCGTGAACATCACGCACTTGGTATCGGATAGTCGCGCCGTAAAAATGGGTGACACATTTGTGGCGTACCCGGGCGCGCAAGCAGATGGAAGGCGTTTTATTGCACAGGCGATTGCACAAGGCGCGAATGCGGTGATTTGGGAAGCGCAAGATTTCAGCTGGAACACAGCCTGGACAATTCCCAATTTGGCGGTGCAAAACTTACGCATCCACGCCAGTCAAATGGCCGACTACGTGTATAGACAACCTTCGCAAAAATTGTGGATGGTGGGCATCACCGGGACCAATGGCAAAACTTCATGCAGTCATTGGTTGGCTAATTCATTGACGCAGTTGGGGCGCAAGAGCGCGTTGTTGGGCACGCTAGGAAATGGCTTTACCGAGGCGCTGCAAACTACCGCGAACACCACACCTGATGCGCTCATCGTGCAAAGTTTATTAGCCGAGTATGTGCAGCAAGGGGCGCACGCGGCGGTAATGGAAGTGTCGTCGCATGCGCTCGAACAAGCACGCGTGGCTAGTGTGCATTACGACGTGGCTTTACTCACCAATCTCACGCGCGACCACTTGGACTATCACGGCGATATGCAAAATTATGCGCGCGCAAAACGTCGTCTATTTGAGTGGGCGGGTTTGCGCTATGCGGTATTGAATTTGGATGACCTATTTGGCGCGCAAATGGCGCAAGCGTTGCAAGACACGCAGGCTGAGGTCATTGGTTACGGCTTGAGCGATGACGCGCTTAAGTTAGCAGAACAGCTAGGCATTCGTATGGTGTACGCCAACCTCACGCAAATAAATGCACAAGGCTTGAGTTTGCAACTGCACACCAGTTGGGGCGCAGCGCTGTTGCACAGTCCATTACTGGGGCGCTTTAACGCAGAAAATTTGCTCGGTTCATTGGCCGTGTTGCTGGTGAGTAACGTAAAACTAATGGATGCCGTGCAGGTGTTGAGTGAGCAAGCTGCGGTAGCAGGACGCATGCAAAGTGTGGGTGATAAAAATAGGCCAGCGGTGGTGGTGGATTACGCCCACACGCCGGATGCACTCGAAAAAGTATTGAGTAGCCTGCGCGAATTGACGCCGGTATCGGGCGAGTTGTTGTGTGTATTTGGGTGTGGGGGAGATAGGGACCGCGGTAAGCGCCCGATGATGGGGCGCATCGCTGCCAAGCTGGCAGATGTATGCATCGTCACCAGCGACAACCCGCGTAACGAAAATCCGTGCGTCATCATGGATGAAATCATGGGCGAGCAAGCGAGTCAGTTCGTGCCGATAGAAGACCGCGCGCAAGCGATCGCGCAAGCCATTCAACGCGCGCGTATTAACGACACCGTGCTGATTGCAGGTAAGGGGCATGAGGAATATCAAGAAATTGCGGGTGTGCGCCATGCATTTTCCGACGTGACCATTGCACAGCACGCTTTGAGCGCATGGAAACCACAGGAGCAACGTACATGATGCTGCTTTCGCAAGCCGCGCAAGCGCTCAATGCGCAACGAGTGGGGGAAGATGTTTTGTTCACTGCTGTATCGACCGATACCCGTTCGATACAAGCGGGCGACTTGTTCATTGCGCTCAAAGGTGAAAACTTCGATGGTGCAAAGTTTGTCGCTGACGCATTAAAAGCAGGGGCAGTCGCCGCTGTGGTGAGCGCTGAAGGTTATGCGCAAATCTGCGCTACGCTCAATCCGAATTCCTCAATCCTTGTTGTACCCGATACGCGCATTGCTTTGGGCAAATTGGCAGCGCACTGGCGCGCGCAGTTTGATATTCCGTTGGTGGGCATTACAGGTAGCAATGGCAAAACGACGGTGAAAGAAATGCTGGCGGCGATTTTGCGTGTGGCAGCGGGGAGTGAGGAGGCAGTGCTCGCTACGCAAGGGAATTTGAATAACGACATTGGCATGCCACTCACTTTGCTCAAATTGCATGCGCAGCATCGCTATGCCGTGATTGAAATGGGCATGAATCATTTGCACGAAATTGATTACCTCACACGCTTGGCGCGCCCTGATGTGGCGGTGGTGAACAACGCCTCGGGCGCGCATTTACAGGGCTTGGGTTCGATTGAAGGCGTGGCACGTGCCAAGGGTGAAATTTTTGCGGGTCTGAACGGCTATGGCACGGCGGTGATTAACGCGGATGACAATCACGCTGCACTGTGGCGCAACTTGGCGCGTCCCAATCGAATTTTCGATTTTGCATTGGCGCATAGCGCTGCGGTGCAAGGAAAGTGGTTGCCGGCTGAATTTGGTGGTGAGCTAAAACTTCGCACGCCATTGGAGAGCATCAGCATTCAGCTACAAGTGCCGGGCGAACACAATGCCCGCAACGCACTTGCCGCCGCCACTGCAGCGCTGTCTTTGCAAGTATCGGTGGGCGTGATTGCGCAAGCATTGAGTGCGTTCACCGGTGTGTCAGGGCGTTTGCAACGCAAGCCAGGGCTGCACGGCGCAACCATTATGGATGACACCTATAACGCCAATCCTGCTTCGATGGCAGCCGCACTTGATGTGCTGGCACAAGCGCGAGGTAAGCGCGTGTTTGTGTTGGGAGACATGGGGGAATTAGGCGAAGACGCAGAGAAATTTCATAACGAAGTGGGTGTGGCGGCGCGTGAACTGGGTATTGAACGCATGCTTGCACTAGGCGCAATGAGCGTGGGTGCAGTCAAAGAGTTCGGCCAAGGTGCGCAGCACTTTGCGGACATCGAAGCCTTGCAGATTGCATTAGAAAAAGAGATGGATGCGCAGACCACGGTGCTAGTGAAGGGGTCGCGCTTTATGAAGATGGAACGAGTCGTGCGTTTCTGCGCACAACAAAAGGAGGAAGCATGCTGCTCGCATTAGCCCAGTGGTTCGCAGAAGACGTTCGTACGTTCGCCGTGTTCAATTACATCACCCTGCGTGCAGTGATGGCCGCGATGACCGCACTGTTCATCTCCTTTCTGTTAGGGCCGTGGATGATCCGCAAGCTGACCGCGATGAAGATCGGCCAGTCAGTGCGTACAGATGGGCCGCAGACGCACTTGGTGAAAGCGGGAACGCCGACCATGGGTGGCGCGCTCATCCTTGCCTCGGTCGCCATCACTACTTTGTTGTGGGGCGATCTGCACAACGCTTACATCTGGGTGGTGCTGCTGACTACGCTGGGTGTGGGTGCGATCGGTTGGGTGGATGACTATCGCAAAGTGGTGCATCGCAATCCAGATGGCCTGTCGGCACGCGCCAAGATGTTTTGGCAATCGCTCATTGCATTGGCGGTCGGCATCTTCTTGTGGTCGCACGCGACGCTGCCTGCACATACCGAACTCATCGTGCCGTTCTTCAAGACCTGGGTGTTCCCGCTGGGCATGGTCGGCTTCATCGTGGTGGTGTATCTCACCATCGTGGGTAGTAGCAATGCAGTGAATCTCACCGATGGCTTGGACGGCTTGGCCATCATGCCGACGGTGATGGTGGCGAGTGCGCTGGCGATCTTCGCCTACGTCGCAGGTCATGCCGAGTTCTCCAAATATCTGGGCGAACCGTCCATCCCAGGAGCGGGTGAGCTGGCCGTGTTCTGTGCCGCCATTGCGGGCGCGGGATTAGCGTTTTTATGGTTTAACGCTTATCCAGCCGAAGTGTTCATGGGGGATGTGGGTGCGCTTTCATTAGGTGCGGCATTAGGTACAGTTGCCGTCATCATCCGCCAAGAATTGGTGTTGTTCATCATGGGGGGTGTGTTCGTGGTGGAAGCCGTGTCGGTGATGTTGCAGGTCGGATGGTTCAAATACACAAAACGTAGATATGGCACAGGTCAGCGCATCTTGCTGATGGCGCCGCTGCACCATCACTTCGAACAAAAAGGTTGGAAAGAAACGCAAGTGGTCGTGCGCTTCTGGATCATCACCATGCTGTTGGTGTTGATCGGTTTGGCAACATTGAAGTTGAGATAAAAAAATGAAGCGGCTAATCCTAAAGCAACTAATTACCGTTCGTCCCGAGTGCCGCGCACAGCGCGGTGTATCGAGGGATTCCGGCGCATTTCGCGCCGGATGGTTCGATATGGCCTGCGGCCTACTCACCACGAACGGGCAGCTAGGTATTAAGAAATAACAATGAACGAATTGCGCAATCAATCTGTGTTGGTGATCGGCCTCGGCGAGACCGGGCTGTCACTCGCACGCTGGTTGACTGCGCAAGGTGCACAAGTCTGCGTGGCGGATAGTCGTGCCACCCCACCGGGGGCGGACACGCTGTACAAAGAGATGCCGCAGGTGGATGCGCATTTCGGCCCGTTCCGCGACGAGTCTTTGATCGGCATCGAGCGTATCGCTATCAGCCCCGGTGTGCCATTGGCAGAGCCTTTCGTGCAGCGCGCCATCGCACGCGGTATCCCAGTGGTGGGTGACATTGAGCTGTTAGCGCAGCAATTGTCGAGCAATAACTATCGACGCAATACCAAGATCATCGCTATCACCGGCGCGAATGGCAAGACCACCGTCACGAGCATGGTGGGGGCGATGTGTGTCGAAGCAGGATTGGATACGCAAGTGGCGGGCAATATCTCACCCGCCGTGCTGGATGCGCTGAATCAGCGCACGCAACAACCGCAGGTGTGGGTATTGGAACTGTCCAGCTTCCAATTGGAGACGACGCATACCTTGGCTGCGGATGCCGCAGTCGTGTTGAATGTGACTGAAGATCATTTGGATCGTTACGACAGCAGCATGGATAAGTATGCGTCTGCCAAGGCGCGCATCTTCCAAGGCGTGGGTGTGCAGGTGCTGAATCGCGAAGATGTGCGCAGTATCGCAATGCAGATTGCAGGACGCCCACAAATCACTTTTGGTTTGAATGCTCCGATGGGCGAATCAGATTGGGGCATCAAGCGTGAAGGCGATGTGCTGTGGCTGATGCAAGGTGCGCAAAAAATATTGCGTGCAGATGAGTTGCAGGTGAGTGGCTTGCACAACGTGGCGAATTCGCTGGCGGCGCTGGCTTTGTGTTGCTCGTTAGGATTGCCACTTGCTCCCTTGGTGAAGGCGTTGCGCAATTTCAAAGGCTTGCCGCATCGTGTCGAAAAAGTGGCTGAAATAAAGGCGGTCACTTACTACGATGATTCGAAAGGCACCAACGTTGGCGCAACCGAAGCTGCGCTGAAGGGTATGGGTAAATTGAGCGTGGTCATCTTGGGCGGTGATGGCAAAGGACAGGATTTCTCGCCGTTGAAAGAGGCGGTGGCGCAACATGCGCGCGCGGCGGTGTTGATCGGGCGTGACGCGCCGTTGATTGAAAAAGCACTGCAAGGATGTGGCAAGCCGATCTTGAAAGCAGGAGACATGGATGAAGCCGTGTGCATCGCCAGTGCGACAGCACAAAGAGGCGATGCGGTGTTGATGTCGCCTGCGTGTGCAAGCTTTGATATGTATCGCAACTATTTGCACCGCGCCGAGGCGTTCATCGCGGCAGTCAAAAAAGTGGAGGCTTCATGCACAGTGCCGCTTTGAACGCGCCGCGTCGTGCCGCGATGGCTGAATATGACACCGTGCTGGTGTGGATTGTCACGGGGCTGTTAGCGATTGGCTTGGTGATGGTTTATTCCGCGTCCATTGCGACGGCGGAGGCAGGGAAATTTACAGGCCATCAGTCTGCCTATTATTTGGTGCGCCATAGCATTTTCATTTCCATCGGGCTGGTGGCTGCGGTACTGGCCTTCAATGTGCCTACACAGGTGTGGCAAAAATACGCCCCCTATCTATTTTTATTAGGCGTAGTTTTGTTGCTGCTCGTATTGATTCCCGGTGTGGGTAAAGTCGTCAATGGCAGTCGTCGTTGGTTGTCGCTGGGGATATTTAATTTGCAGCCTTCTGAATTGATGAAGCTGTTCGCCGTGTTGTATGCCGCTGACTATGCGGTGCGCAAAGGCGCAGTGAAGGATCAGATACTCAAGCCATTTTTTCCGATGTTCCTGGCTATTTTTCTGGTGGGCACGCTGTTGTTGTCCGAGCCGGACATGGGGGCTTTCGTGGTGATTCTGGCGATTGCAATGTGCACACTGTGGCTCGGCGGTTTCAATCTAAAAATTTTTGGCGCACTGACCGTAGCCGTACCGTTGGCTTTTGCGGCACTGATTTTTTCTTCACCTTATCGAATGGAACGCGTCGTGGGATTTATGAATCCATGGGCCGACCCATACGGCAAAGGCTATCAACTCAGTCACGCGCTCATCGCCTTCGGTCGCGGCGAATGGTTCGGTGTCGGTCTGGGTGGCAGCGTCGAAAAATTGTTCTATCTGCCCGAGGCGCACACCGACTTCTTGCTGGCGGTCACTGCAGAAGAGTTGGGCTTGGTGGGGGTCGCTACCGTGCTGGTCTTGTTCGCGTGGCTCATCGTGCGGGCGTTCGCCATCGGCCGGCAAGCTGCGATGTCGGAGCGCCTGTTCCCCGCCTTGGTGGCACAAGGCATCGCCGTGTGGCTGGGCGTGCAAGCCATGATCAACATCGGCGTGAACATGGGCGTGTTGCCGACCAAAGGATTGACGTTGCCGTTCCTAAGTTTCGGCGGCAGCGGGGTGGTGGTGAATCTGGTCGCGATCGCGGTGTTGCTCAGAATTGATTACGAGAACAGGCGAGTCGCTAAAGGACTGCCAATATGAAATTCAAAATCAAAATAGCCACAGAGAACACAGAGAAACCCATCAATATCTCTGTGGGCTCTGTGTTCTCTGTGGCAAAAAGGTTTTTAGCATGAGTAGAACCATCCTCATCATGGCAGGCGGTACTGGTGGACACATCTACCCAGGGTTGGCAGTGGCGGATGCGTTGAGGGCGCAAGGTTGGAACATCGTTTGGTTGGGCGCGCCCAACAGTATGGAAGCCGATCTGGTGCCCAAGCATGGTTACCCCGTGGCATGGGTGAACTTCTCAGGCGTGCGTGGCAAAGGGATTATGCGTTTGCTCACGTTGCCGTTCACTTTGCTACGGGCATTAGGGCAGAGTGCGGATGCCATCTTCCGTCACCGTCCCGACGTGGTGCTGGGTATGGGTGGCTACATCACCATGCCCGGTGGATTGATGGCCGCCATCTTGCGTCGTCCACTGGTCATCCATGAACAGAACTCTATCGCGGGTATGAGTAACAAGGTGTTAGCGAAGTTATCTACTCGCGTGTTGAGCGGCTTTCCTGGTGTGCTGAAGGCAACGACATGGTGCGGCAATCCCGTGCGTGCGGACATCGCGGCGGTGGCTGAACCGCAAGCGCGTTTTGCGAACCGTTGTGGCAAGTTGAACGTGCTGGTGGTGGGCGGCAGTTTGGGTGCGCAGGCTTTGAACGAAGCGTTGCCGAAAGCGCTGGCGCTGATGAGTGAAGCAGAGCGTCCCAACGTATTACATCAGACTGGCAAGAAGCATTTCGAGACCGTGCAAAAGTTGTACGAGCAAGCGGGAATGAACGCAGACATCCGTGCGTTCCTCGACGACATGGCGAACCAGTATGCGAATGCCGATGTGGTGATCTGCCGTGCTGGCGCGCTCACCATCGCAGAATTAGCGGCGGCGGGTGTGGCGAGTGTGCTCGTTCCTTTCCCTTTCGCCGTGGACGACCACCAGACCTTCAACGCGCGCTTCCTGAGTGAGCAGGGCGCGGCGGTGTTGTTGCCACAAACAGAATTGAACGCAGAGAAGTTGGCGCAACTGTTGCGCGAGATGACAAGAGAGAAGTTGCTGGCCATGGCGCAAGCCGCACGCAACTTGGCGAAACCGGATGCGACGGCGCAAGTGGTAAAGATTTGTACGGAGTTGGCGGGATGAAAGAACAAAAGACAATTTGCCACAGAGTACACAGAGATCACAGAGGTGGTGCGGAGGGGTTCTCTGTGGACTCTGTGTTCTCTGTGGCTAGATTTGGGGTTTGCATATGAAACATAAGATCAAACACATCCACTTCGTCGGTATCGGCGGTTCCGGCATGAACGGTATCGCCGAGGTGTTGCTCAACTTGGGCTTCCAAGTAAGTGGCTCTGACTTGGCTGAGAGCGGCGTGACGCAACGTTTGCAGACATTGGGCGCGACCATCCATTACGGTCATGACACCAACAACTTGCAAGACGCAGATGCGGTCGTGACCTCGACGGCGGTGAAGGCAGATAACCCTGAGGTGGTCGCAGCACGTGAGCGTCGTATCCCCATCGTGCCGCGTGCGGTGATGTTGGCGGAGTTGATGCGCTTGCGTCAGGGCATCGCCGTGGCGGGTACGCACGGAAAGACGACGACGACTTCGCTGGTGACCAGCGTGTTGGCGAAAGGCGGTTACGACCCGACCTTCGTCATCGGTGGCCGTCTCAACAGCAGCGGTGCGAATGCGCGTCTGGGTACGGGCGAGTTCATCGTGGCGGAAGCGGACGAGTCGGATGCGTCCTTTCTTTACCTCACTCCCATTTTGGCGGTCATCACTAACATCGATGCTGACCACATGGAGACCTATGGCCACGACTTCAATAAATTGAAGCAGGCCTTCGTCGACTTCATCGAGCGTCTGCCGTTCTATGGCCGTGCCATGTTGTGTGTGGATGACGAGAACGTGCGCGACATCTTGCCGCGTCTGAGCAAACCCATCACGACCTATGGCTTTAGCGAAGGTGCGCAGATCCGCGCGGTGAATGTGCGCCACGAAGGTGGAAAGATGCGCTTCACTGCCTTGTGCCGTCACAACACCGTGCCTATCGATTTGGAGGTGACGCTCAATTTGGCCGGTTTGCACAACGTGCTGAACTCACTCGCAGCCATCGCCGTCGCGCTGGAAGTGGGCGTGTCAGAGGAAGCCATCGTGGCAGGCTTGGCGGAATTCGAAGGCGTGGGTCGCCGCATGCAGCGCTACGGTGAGATACCACTGGCATCGGGCGGCTCGTTCACCCTCATCGACGATTACGGTCATCACCCGGTTGAGATGCGCGCGACGTTGGCGGCAGTGCGCGGTGCATTCCCCGATAAGCGTTTAGTGCTGGCATTCCAGCCACATCGCTTCACGCGTACGCGTGACTTGTTCGAAGATTTCGTGAAGGTGATGTCAGGTGTGGATGCCTTGGCACTGGCGGAAGTTTATGCGGCAGGTGAACAACCCATCGTTGCAGCGGACGGCCGCGCACTGATGCATGCCCTACGCGTGGCAGGACAGAACGAAGCCGTGTTCGTCGAGAACATCGCGGACATGCCGCAGACCATCTTGCAGATGGCGCGTGATGGCGACGTGGTGCTGACCATGGGTGCGGGCAGCATCGGCGGCGTGCCGAATCTGGTCAAGCAGATGAAATGAAGATGAGCGAACCGACACAGTTCACGGCAGACGGGCTTCGCGGCGAATTGAGCTGCGATGTCGATATGCGCCGCCATACCAGTTGGCGTGCGGGCGGTGTCGCCAAGCGCATGTATCAAGCGGCGGACTTGGCTGATCTGCAACGCTTCTTACAGCAATTGCCTGCTGATGAACCGCTGATGGCGGTCGGTCTGGGTAGCAACCTGTTGGTGCGCGACGGTGGTTACCGCGGCACGGTGGTGTTGATGTTGGGGGCGTTGGCCGAGCTGCGCATGGACGGTGATCTGATCTACGTGCAAGCCGGTGTGGCGGGTGCCAAGCTGGCGCGCTTTGCGGCGACCAACAATTTGTGCGGCGCGGAGTTCTTCGTGGGCATACCGGGAACGATGGGCGGCATGTTGGCGATGAACGCGGGTTGTTACGGCAGCGAGACATGGCAGAAGGTGGTGCGCGTGCAAGTGTTGACGCGCAGTGGTGAATTGATCGAACGCATCCCGCAGGAATACGACATTGGCTATCGCCACGTGGCATTGCATGAGGCAAGCGAAGAATTCTTTGTGGGTGCGTGGTTGAAGTTGGAAGCAGGCGATGTGGAAAAAGCGCGCCAAGACATCAAGGCATTGATGGAGAAGCGCAGCGCCAGCCAGCCGTTGCAACTGCCTAACTGTGGTTCGGTGTTCCGCAATCCGGAAGGAAACCACGCGGCGAAGTTGATCGAGGGTTGCGGGTTGAAGGGCAAGACCATAGGTGGCGCGCAAGTGTCGGAGAAGCACGCCAACTTCATCGTGAATATCGGTGAGGCGACCGCGACGGATATCGAGAGTTTGATCGAAGAAGTGAAGGCGACTGTGTTGCAGCAGACGGGTGTGGAACTACATCCTGAGGTGCGAATTGTGGGAGACAAAAATATTTAGCCACAGAGACCACAGAGCACACAGAGAAAAAAGTTCGCACACGCTCTCTGTGATCTCTGTGTCCTCTGTGGCTGGTTTGAGGTGTTGAATGGAGCAAATGAAAAAATTTGGAAAAGTGGCGGTGCTGTTCGGCGGACGTTCGGCAGAGCGCGAAGTGTCATTGAAGAGTGGCGCTGCGGTTCTGGCGGCATTGCAACGCAGTGGTGTGGATGCGCACGCATTCGATCCTGCGCAACGTGATCTGCACAATCTGCTGGACGAGCGTTTTGATCGCGTGTTCATCGCGCTGCACGGACGTTATGGCGAAGATGGCACGGTGCAGGGCGCGCTGGAGTTGATGGGCATCCCCTACACAGGTAGCGGCGTGATGGCTTCCTCCATCGCTATGGATAAGTGGCGCACCAAGATGATCTGGCAGGCAGCGGGTTTGCCCATTCCAGATTTCATGATGTTGAACGAACAGAGCGATTGGGATGCGGTGGTCAAGCGTTTGGGTCTGCCGTTGTTCGTGAAGCCAGCGAATGAAGGCTCCAGCGTCGGCATCAGCAAAGTGAAACAGGTCAGTGAATTGAAAGCCGCTTACGAAGAAGCTGCCAAGCACGATAAGTTGGTGATCGCGGAACAATTCATCGGTGGCGGTGAATACACGGCAGCGATCTTGAATGGCCGTGCGTTGCCGGTCATCAAGATCGAACCCGCGAACGAGTTCTATGACTACGAGGCGAAGTATCTGCGCGATGACACGCGTTACCTATGTCCTTGCGGTTTGAGTGCCGAGCAAGAAGCCGAAATGCAAGCACTAGCACAACAAGGCTTCGCCGTGATCGGTGGGCAAGGTTGGGGGCGCGTGGACTTCTTGCGCGGTACGGATGGCAGCGCATATCTGTTGGAAGTGAACACGTCTCCCGGCATGACCGACCACAGCTTGGTGCCGATGGCGGCACGTGAGGCGGGTATCAGTTTCGAGCAACTCGTAGTGCAGGTGTTGGAGTCTGCGCATGTGGGATAACCACCGACTTCTACGCAGCATCGCCAATCTGTTGTTCGGCGTGAGCGTGATGTTGGTGTTGGTGGGGGCGGCGCGTTATGTGTTGCGCTTGCCGGAGTTCCCGCTGAACACGGTGGAGTTGGTGGCAGCACCACAGCGTGTGTCGGAAGAGGAATTGCAGAAGGTGGTGCGCGAGCAGGTGAGTGGAAATTTCTTCACCGTCGATCTGGAAAAAACGCGGCAAGGTATTGAGGTGTTGCCGTGGGTGCGTAGCGTAAGTGTGCGGCGTAAATTTCCGTGGCGCTTGCAGGTGGATATTGAAGAACATGTGGCATTGGCACATTGGAATAAAGCGGCGCTGATTAATACGCACGGTGAAGTGTTCGTGGCGCAAACCGATGTTCAACTCCCCGAGTTTATGGGGCAAGGGGACAGTGCCTTGCAGGTAAGTCAGCTGCACGCCGAATTGAATGCAATTTTGCTGCCACTACATCAGCAGATTGTGCAAATTAGTTATTCGCCGCGCTTTGCGTGGCAAGTGAAATTAGAGGGCGGCATGCTGATTGAGTTGGGGCGAGAGGAGATGCAGGCGCGCTTGGCGCGGTTTGTACAGGTTTATCCCTACAGCCTCGCGATGAATCAACAAGCAGTGCGACGCGTGGACTTGCGGTATCGCAATGGGTTTGCAGCGTATATGCCTGGCAGTGATGTTTGAGGGAGTGAAGATGAGTAAAGAAAATAAAAATTTAATTGTGGGCTTGGATATTGGCACGTCGAAAATCGCATGCATCGTGGCCGAGGTCAATGCAGAAGGAAAGCTAGAAGTTATCGGTGCGGGGATGACGGAATCATCTGGCATGAAAAAAGGCATGGTGGTGAACATTGATGCCACCGTGGCTGCGGTGCAGCAAGCATTGCAGGAGGCCGAGCTGATGGCGGATTGCAAAATCACCACGGTCTACACGGGCATCGCGGGTGGGCATATTCGCAGCTCGAATGCGCACGGCATGATCAAAATTAAAGACAAAGAAGTGTCGCAAGCCGATGTGGTGCGCGCTATTGAAACAGCCAGTTCGATTAGCTTGCCAGGTGACCAACAAATTTTGCACATCCTCGAACAAGAATTCAGCATCGACGGGCAAGAGGGAATCAAAAAGCCGCTGGGCATGAGTGGTATGCGCTTGGAAGTGGAGATTCACATCGTGACGGGCGCAGTGTCAGCGGTGCAGAACATTTTGAAATGTATTCATCGCTGCGGTTTGGAAGTACACGAGATGATGTTGCAGCCACTGGCTTCCAGCAAAGCAGTGCTGGCTGACGACGAGCGTGAACTAGGGGTATGCCTGATTGACATCGGCGGCGGCACTACTGATGTGGCGATTTTTACGGGGGGCGCGATTCGTCATACGGCGGTTATTCCCATTGCGGGAGATCAAATCACCAACGATATCGCGATGGCTTTGCGCACGCCGACCAAGGATGCAGAAGACATCAAAATTAAATATGGCTGTGCCTTGCGCCAGCTGGCAAACGATGCGCCCATTGAAGTGCCGGGCGTGGGCGAACGCGGGTCGCGCATGTTGTCGCGCCAGACCTTGGCCGAGGTAATCGAGCCACGCATCGAAGAGTTGTATTCCTTGGTGCAGACCGAGTTGCGCCGCAGCGGATTTGAAGACGCACTGTCATCAGGCGTCGTGATTACAGGGGGCAGTAGTGCTATGCAAGGCATGGTGGAGTTGGGCGAAGAGATATTTCATTTGCCCGTGCGCCTTGGATTGCCACGCAACATCGGCGGTTTGTCGGCGGTGGTCAAGACACCACGCTATGCAACGGGAGTAGGTTTGTTGGTGTACGGCTTGGAGCAGTTTCAGCGTAATGAAGTGTCGCGCGTGAGTTCGGGTTCGTTCAAGGATGTGTTGAAAAACATGAAAGATTGGTTCAAGCATAATTTTTAAGAGATGTGTTTTTTGGGTATTTGGGTTAGGTCTTTGTAATTTACGATAAGGAGAAAAATGATGGCTTTCGAACTGTTAGATGAGCAACTGCAAGGCGCGGTAATTAAGGTGATCGGAGTGGGTGGTTGCGGCGGTAATGCAATCGACCACATGATCGAACAAGGCGTGCAGGGGGTCGAATTTATTGCCATCAATACTGACGCGCAAGCATTGCAACGCAGTAAAGCGCGCGTTCAATTACAAATCGGTGCGACCTTAACCAAAGGCTTGGGGGCGGGCGCCAAGCCTGCTGTAGGCCAAGCGGCGGCAGAAGAAGATCGTGAACGCATTGCGGAAATGTTACGCGGCGCTAATATGGTATTCATCACCGCAGGCATGGGCGGCGGCACAGGAACAGGGGCTGCCCCTATCGTGGCGCAAGTAGCGAAAGAGATGAACATTCTTACCGTTGCTGTTGTCACTAAACCGTTCGCTTACGAAGGTCGCCGCATGGCCTTGGCGCAACAAGGTATTGAAGAACTAGGCGCATATGTGGACTCGCTCATCGTTGTGCCCAATTCAAAGTTGATGGAAGTGTTGGGCGGCAAGACAACGTTGCCCGAAGCGTTCAAAGCCGCGAATGGCGTGTTGCAAGGTGCCGTAGCAGGGATTGCTGAAGTCATCAATGTGCCAGGCATGGTCAATGTGGACTTCGCAGATATTTGTACCTTGATGTCCGAAAATGGCATGGCGATGATGGGTTCGGCTTCCGCGCATGGCGAAGGCCGCGCACAACGCGCTGCCGAGCAAGCGATTGCCAGCCCCTTGCTGGAAGATTTGGACTTGTCAGGCGCTCGTGGCGTACTGGTGAACATTACCTCCAGCAGCAATCTCACTTTGGAAGAGTTGCACGAAGTAATGAACTGCTTCCAGTTTGCCGCATCCGAAGCCACGGTTATTGTGGGCTCGGTGTTTGATGAAGCTATGGGTGACGAATTGCGTGTCACCATTGTGGCTACCGGCTTGGGCGCTATCGCACGCAAGCAACAAGCCAAACCCGTGCTCGTACCGCAACAACAACTGCGCACAGGCACACATGACGCGCCCATTGTGGATTACAGCGAGCTGGAAACAGCGACCTACTTCCGCAGCGGACGTCACCGCGAAACGGTGGAAGCGATGAAACAATCGGGTGTCGATACGCTGGATATTCCATCATTCTTGCGTAAGCAGGCGGACTGATCGCGTGTACGCGGGCGAATAACAGCATCGTGTGTTTATATTGAAGTGGTATCGCTAAAAGGCTGCCTTTAAGGGGTAGCCTTTTTGTTTGTAAATGGCATCATTCGTCGCATGGCAGTACAAGGAAAGCGGAGGGGGTTGCTGTGCTAAACTTCAAGAGTGTTTTATCTAGCTAAATCAAGCGAACGGATATGGTCAAGCAACGTACATTGAAGACAACAGTGCAGGCAACGGGTGTGGGTTTGCACACGGGGGAGAAGGTGTATCTCACGCTACGTCCGGGTGAGGTGGATAGCGGCATTGTTTTTCGTCGGGTAGATTTGCCCCAGCCTGTGTCGATTCGCGCGGAGGCGATGTCGGTTCACGATACGCGGCTATCCACTTGTTTGGAAAGTGGGGGCGCACGCATTGCGACGGTTGAGCACCTGATGTCTGCAATGGCGGGATTGGGTATCGACAATGCGGTGGTGGATTTGACCAGCCCTGAATTGCCCATCATGGACGGCAGTGCGGGAACGTTTATTTTTTTAATCCAGTCTGCGGGGATAGTGGAGCAGGCTGCGGCCAAGAAGTTTATGCGTATTACGAGATCGGTTGAGGTGAAAGAGGGGGATAAGTGGGTACGCTTTGATCCTTTCAATGGCTATAAGCTGAATTTCACCATCAATTTTTCACACCCTGTATTTGCCAATACGAAGCAAACAGTCAGCATTGATTTAGGAGAACACTCCTATATTAAGGAAGTGAGTCGCGCACGAACATTTGGCTTTATGCAAGATGTGGAGAACATGCGCGCACAAGGGTTGGCGCTAGGTGGCAATTTGGATAACGCCATTGTGATGGACGAGTATCGCGTGATTAACCCCGATGGATTGCGCTTTGATGATGAGTTCGTTAAACATAAAGTGTTAGATGCGATTGGCGATTTGTACTTGCTAGGGCACCCCGTCATTGGGGCATTTTCAGGTTTTAAGTCAGGCCATGCGCTGAATAACGCCTTATGTCGCGCGCTGCTGGCGGACGAGTCGGCGTGGGAATTTGTGACGTTTGATAAGTCAGAAGAAGCGCCTGATTTCTTGCGTTTGCAGATGCAGGCCGCGTAAAGGATTCAGCATGCTGATTCGACTAGCCTTCCTTATTTCAGCGTTGCTTGTGGTGATTTCATACGGCGCGTTTTTGTTCACGCGCGACGCTCGGTATGCGCGTTTTGCATGGCAGGTGGTACGTTTTATCGGTTTCGTTGGCCTAGTGTTTGGCGCGCTGTATTTGTTTGAGCGCTATGGACTGATTGCTTGGCGGGTTATGGTTTAAGGCGTTGCCGCGCTAGTCTTTCTAGCGCACTCTTCAGCGGGCTATTTTCTAGGCTTTGCGCTAACGTTTCTAATTCCTTTTTTCCTTGTTCTCCGATGCTCCGTGGAAGCGGCTTGCGGGCGCTCGGCAAAATGCGTACTTGCACCTTGATTTGAATTCCAGTAACCTCGCATCCCCTTGTAATAAATGAAGAAATTAATTCATCGCTCATTTGACGTAGTTTTGCCGCCACGGCGCCGTTGTCGGCGGCAATGATAAGCATCTGTCCTTTTCGCTGAATGATGCGACTTGATTGGGACAATGAGGCGGGGGCAATCAGTAGATATTGATGTTGCAGCGCAGCAATCTCACCCACGCGTTGTGTGAGCTGTCGTAAGTCTCTATTGCTACTGAGAAAGGCCTTCAGGCGTTGTGTCATTGGGTGGGTGGAATCACGAAAGGAGTGGGTACATGAATATTATTCTAGTTTCAAATCGGTTTGCGAAGGCGCGCAGTGTAACGCTGACAGGCACACATGCAATGATTGCGCTAGCGATGACCTTGATACTTTTCTTAGCGGCGGTGCTTACGGTGCAGTATGCCATTGTGCGTTTTCAGCCAGGTGCGGTGAGCGATGAGTTGCGTGGCTGGCTAGCCAGCGCACAAGCCGCTGAACAACAGAAACAACAAGCCTATCTGCATAAAAGCTTGGATGCGATGGCGATGCGCTTGGGGCAAATGCAGGCGCAGCTGCAACGGTTGGATGGCTTGGGCGCGCGTCTAGCCAAGATGACAGGGATGAAGCCGCAAGAGTTTTCATTTGGGCAAGCTCCCGCGCAAGGAGGCCCATTTATTCCTGCCATACCCCAAGAGGTGACGTTTGCACTGATGGATAATCAGATGGCGGAGTTGTCGGAATTGTTGAAAGACCGTGGGGACAAGTTGGTTGCCCTGGAAACTTTGCTGCAACAAGACCGTTTGGATAAAAAAATGTTGCCGTCGGTGGCACCTGTGACGACGGCTTGGTACGCCTCTAATTTTGGCTGGCGCATTGACCCTTTCACTGGGCAAAGTGCTATGCATGAAGGGGTGGATTATATGGTGCCCGAAGGTACGCCGATTTATGCCTCTGCTGGAGGGGTGGTGGTGTACGCAGAGACCCATCCTCAATATGGTAATATGGTCGAAATTGACCACGGGAATGAAGTGATTACGCGTTATGCGCACGCTTCTAAATTGTTGGTCAAGGTAGGTGATGTAGTTCGACGCGGACATGAGATTGCGAAAGTGGGCAGTACAGGACGTTCAACAGGCAATCACCTACATTTTGAAGTGAGATACAAAGGCTCCGCGCAGAATCCGGTACGCTTCCTGCAAAACGCAGCCAGCTAAAACGTTCCATTTTGAAGCGGGGGTGAGGTGCAAGCCTCACCCTTTTTTTATTTGTTTGTAACCGACTTATCAGAAAATAACAGCATGATCTCCAATTTGTTGAAATCCCTCTTCGGCAGCCGTAACGACCGCTTACTCAAACAATATCGTCAAACAGTGCTGCAAATTAACGCGCTGGAGGCGAGCATCGCTGCCTTGTCGGATGATGCGTTACGCGCCAAGACCGCAGAGTTTAAGCAACGTGTACAACAAGGTGAAACGCTAGATGCGCTATTGCCTGAAGCTTTTGCAGTGGTGCGTGAGGGCGGCAAACGTGCCTTGCAGATGCGTCACTTCGATGTGCAGCTGATTGGCGGCATGGTGTTGCATTACGGGAAAATTGCCGAGATGCGCACGGGTGAAGGTAAAACCTTGATGGCAACCTTGCCCGCCTATCTGAATGCCCTGTCTGGCAAAGGTGTGCATGTGGTGACGGTGAATGATTATTTGGCGGCCCGCGATGCAGAATGGATGGGGCGTTTGTATCGCTTCCTTGATCTGTCGGTGGGCGTTATTTTGACCAGCATGGATCACTCGGCAAAACAAACCGCCTATGGTTCAGACATCACTTACGGTACGAACAACGAGTTTGGCTTTGACTATCTGCGCGACAACATGGCGGCTCAAGCCGATGAGCGCTTTCAACGCGGATTAAATTTTGCGATCGTGGATGAAGTGGATTCCATTTTGATTGATGAAGCACGCACACCGCTCATCATCTCGGGTCAGGCAGATGACAACCTCGACATTTACACGCAAATGAATAAGCTCGCGCCAAATTTGGTGAGGCAAGCAGATGAAAATGCGCCGGGCGATTACCATGTGGATGAAAAAAACCATCAGATATTGTTGAGCGAAGTAGGGCATGAACATGCCGAGCAGCTATTGGCACAGGCAGGGTTGTTGCCTGCGGGGGGAAGTGTGTATGACCCCGCTAACATCACGCTGATTCATCATCTGTACGCCGCATTGCGTGCGCATAACTTGTTCCATCTTGATCAACACTATGTGGTTCAAAACAATGAAGTCGTCATTGTGGATGAATTTACGGGGCGCTTAATGTCTGGACGTCGCTGGTCGGATGGCTTGCATCAAGCGGTGGAAGCCAAAGAAGGGGTGGTGATTCAGAAAGAGAATCAAACACTGGCGTCGATTACCTTCCAAAATTATTTCCGCATGTACAACCGACTGTCGGGCATGACGGGTACGGCGGACACCGAAGCGTTTGAGTTTCAATCCATTTACACCTTGGAAACCGTTATTGTGCCGCCGCATCGTCCTACCGTGCGTGACGACAAAATGGATAAGGTGTTTTTGAGTGCGCAAGAAAAATACACCGCCGTGATTGCCGATGTGCGTGATTGCTACGAGCGCGGGCAGCCCGTGTTGGTGGGTACAACTTCGATTGAAACGTCCGAGTTGCTGTCGAGTTTGTTGGACAAAGCCAAGTTGCCGCACCAAGTGTTGAACGCCAAGCAACATGCGCGTGAAGCAGAAATTGTGGCGCAAGCAGGTAGCCCCAAGATGATTACCATCGCCACCAATATGGCCGGTCGCGGAACAGACATCGTGCTGGGTGGCAACGTGGAGAAGCCTATCGAGTTGGTGCGCATGGATGAGAGTTTGGATGCTGTGACGCGTGAGCAACGAGTGGCGCAGTTGAAAGCAGAATGGCTGCCTATTCACCAACAAGTGGTGGCCAGTGGTGGCTTGCATATTATTGGTACGGAGCGCCATGAGTCGCGCCGTGTGGACAATCAGCTGCGCGGTCGTTCGGGACGTCAAGGCGACCCTGGCTCAAGCCGTTTTTATCTGTCGTTGGAAGACCCTCTGCTGCGTATTTTTGCGTCGGATCGTGTGGCGGCCATTATGAATAAATTCAAATTGCCCGAAGGTGAGGCGATTGAACATACATGGGTAACGCGTGCGATCGAAAATGCGCAACGCAAAGTGGAAGCGCGTAACTTTGATATGCGTAAGCAGATTCTGGAATACGACGACGTTGCCAACGATCAGCGCAAAGTGATTTATCAGCAGCGCGCTGAATTGCTGGAAAGCACGGACATTAGCGAAACCATTAACGCCATGCGTGATGGTGTGTTGAGCGAATTGCAGATGGAATATCTACCGCATGGCAGCATGGAAGAGCAGTGGGATGTGCAGGGCTTGGAGAAGGCGCTGGCGGCGGAATTCCAATTACAGCTACCGTTGGTGGAGTGGATGGAAACGGATAAGCAGCTTGATCAAGACGGATTGTTGACGCGCATTCTTGCTGCTGCGCAGCAGCAGTATCAAGCCAAAGTAGATAAGGTGGGCGCTGAAGTGATGCATGGTTATGAGCGCATCGTGATGTTGCAAACGCTGGATCAACAATGGCGCGAACATTTAGCTGCGTTGGATCATTTGCGCCAAGGTATTCATCTGCGTGGTTACGCGCAGAAAAATCCTAAACAAGAATACAAGCGCGAGGCGTTTGAATTGTTCTCCAACATGTTGGATGCGATTAAGCGCGATGTGTCGCAAACTTTAATGACGGTGCAAATTCGTAGTGATGCGGATGTGGCGGCAGCGGAAGCGCCGCATACGCCTGAAAATGTGCAGTATCATCATGCTGACTACGAAGAGGCACTGGCCTCAACCGAGCAAGCGCAAGGCGAGGCACAGCCCTTTGTGCGCGCAGGCGAAAAGGTCGGGCGTAATGACCCGTGTCCTTGTGGCTCGGGCAAAAAATATAAGCAATGTCATGGTAAGTTGAGTTGAATTGAATGCTTCCACCTAAAGGAGAAAATGATGCCAACAAATAGTTTGATTTTACAAACCTTGCATAACTCGACGCTGACGGAAGAGTTGCGTGATGCGGAAGTGGAAACGCTGGGTGCTTTGTTTGAAGTGAAAGATTACAAGGCGGGTGTTAACTTGCTTCATCCTGGTGAAGAGCGCCTCAAAAACTCGCTGATTGTATTGGCGAGTGGTGAAGTGGAAGCGACTGCCACGATTGGTAATGAGCAAGCCGTGTTGCACTTGCTACAACCTGGCGACCTTGCGGGCATTATTACCTTTGCAGGGGGTAACGTGACGCAAATTAGCGCCACCGTGGTGGCCAAAACGGATTGCAAAGTGCTGTTACTAGAGCGCTCCAAACTGGAATCATTGTTGAATACGCAACCTGCGATTGTGTACTACGTGATGCGCGGCATCGTGCGCCACACGCATGGGATCGTACGTCGCATGAATGCACAGTCCGTTGAGATGACCAATTATCTGTACAAAACAGGTGGACGGTTCTAATTGAGGGGCTCGCGTTTCTCGCGGGTCTCTGTTGTGTCTCATTCCGCGTCGAATTAAAAATCATTAATTGAGGTTGTCACCCATGCCAGTTAATCTTTCTGCGCCCGTTGCGGGTTCTTTGCTGCCCGTTGCGGGCGTTTCTTTGGGTATCGCTGAAGCGGGAATCAAACGCCCGAATCGAAAAGACCTATTAGTCATCAAGTTGGACGAAGGTGCCACGGTTGCAGGGGTATTCACCACCAATCGTTTCTGTGCAGCCCCCGTTACCTTGGCGAAGCAGTATTTGGCGGCGGGTAAAGGAATCCGTGCGCTGCTGGTCAATACAGGCAATGCGAATGCAGGAACGGGTGAGCAAGGCATGGATGCCGCGCGTACAACGTGTGCTGAATTAGCCAAGCTGTTGGGCTGTGCGCCAGAACAAGTCTTGCCTTATTCCACAGGCGTCATCATGGAGCCCTTGCCTGTTGAAAAAATTGTCGCGGGGATGCCTGCAGCTATTGGCAATCTCAAATCAGATAACTGGTTCGATGCCTCGCAAGCGATTATGACCACCGACATCGTCGCTAAAGCGGTGTCGCGCCAAATTCAAATTAACGGTAAGACTGTCACGGTTACGGGTATGTCCAAAGGTTCGGGCATGATTCATCCCAACATGGCCACCATGCTGGGCTACATCGCCACCGATGCGGCGGTTGCGCAACCCTTGTTGCAGCAAATTGTCAGCGAAGCAGCCAACCTTTCTTTCAATTGCATCACCGTGGATGGTGATACCTCCACCAACGACGCGCTGATGTTGATTGCCACTGGCAAGAGTGGTGTAGCAGTTGATGCGGCGAATCGTGCGGCGATGCAAGCCGTTGTCACCGAAGTTGCTACGATTCTGGCGCAGGCCATCGTGCGTGATGGTGAAGGGGCAACCAAGTTCATCACCATTCAAATGCAAGGCGGCAAAGACGAAGCTGAATGTAAAAAAATCGGCTACGCGATTGCGCATTCACCGCTCATCAAAACAGCTTTCTTCGCTTCCGATCCTAATTTAGGTCGCATCCTCGCCGCGATTGGTTATGCGGGGGTGATGGATTTGGATGTCGAAAAATTGCAGGTCTATTTGGACGATGTGCTGGTCGCCGAGCACGGCGGACGCGCCAAGAGCTATCAAGAAGAAGACGGCGCGCGCGTGATGCAGCAGAGCGACATTACCATTCGCGTGGTGCTGAATCGCGGTGCAGTGAACGCTACGTTGTGGACATGCGATTTCTCGTACGACTACGTGAAGATTAACGCCAGTTACCGCAGCTAGTCTGTTTCGCTATGAAAGCCCGCCGATTGGCGGGCTTTTTCCATCCCAGAGAGGCGCTCAAAGCATGTTTGAACAAACCTTCAGAAACATCGACGACGTACTGCGCAAAGAAGCGGGCTGCGCCAGCGAACTCGACTACACCGAACAATCCTCTTGGCTCTTGTTCTTGAAATACCTTGATGCACTCGAACACAGCAAAGCGATGGAAGCCGAGTTGGAAGGTAAGAAATACACCTACCTGCTCGACCCACCTTATCGCTGGCAGACATGGGCTGCGCCTAAGGGTAAGGACGGCAAGATCGACCACAACGCCGCCATGACGGGCGACGACCTGCGTGATTTTGTGAATCAAACGCTGTTCCCCTACCTGCATCGCTTCAAAGAAAAAGCCGATAACGCCAAAACGCTGGAATACAAAATCGGCGAAATCTTCGGTGAGATCAAAAACAGAATCCAGAGCGGCTACAACCTACGCGACATCATCGACCACATCGACGAGCTGCGCTTCGGTTCGCAAGTGGAAAAGCACGAACTCTCGCACCTGTACGAAGCCAAGATCAAAAACATGGGCAACGCCGGGCGCAACGGCGGCGAGTACTACACCCCGCGCCCGCTCATTCGCGCCATGGTGCAAGTGGTCAATCCCACAATCGGCGAAACCATTTATGACGGCGCATGTGGCAGTGCAGGCTTTCTGTGCGAAGCGTTCGATTATTTGAGAACGAAACCGCAGCTCACCACGCGCGATCTCAAGACCCTGCAAGAGACCACCTTCTACGGCATCGAAAAGAAAAGCCTCGCCTACGTCATCGCGATCATGAACATGATCCTGCACGGCATCGAAGCGCCCAACATCGCCCACGCCAACACCCTTGGCATGAACCTAAACGATGTGCAGGACAAAGACCGCTTCGACATCGTCCTCGCCAACCCGCCTTTCGGCGGCAAAGAACGCAAGGAAGTGCAGCAAAACTTCCCCATCAAGACCGGCGAAACCGCCTTCCTGTTTTTGCAGCACTTCATCAAGTTTTTGAAAGCAGGCGGACGCGGCGCAATCGTCATCAAAAATACCTTCCTCAGCAACACCGACAACGCCTCGGTGAGCCTGCGCAAACACCTGCTGGAAAGTTGCAACCTGCACACCGTGCTCGATTGCCCCGGTGGCACGTTTCAAGGCGCGGGCGTGAAAACCGTGGTGCTGTTTTTCGAGAAAGGCGCACCGACGCGCAAGGTTTGGTACTACCAGCTCGAACCCGGCCGCAACATGGGCAAGACCAACCCGCTCAACGATGCCGACCTCGCCGAATTCATCGCGCTGCAAAAAAGCTTCGCCGTTTCGCCCAAGAGCTGGAGCGTGGATGCGGCGACAATTGATCCCGCGACCTTCGATCTTTCCGTGAAGAATCCCGAAGGTGGCGAAGCCGTGGTGCATCGTAGCCCGCAGGACATCATGGACGAGATCGCCGCGCTGGATGCGGAGAGTGCGGAAGTGCTGGGGAATATCAGGGCGTTGCTATGAAGGCAGGGTGGCAGACAGTTACCGTTGGCGAGTTGGGCCGTGTCTTTAACGGCAACAGCATCAGCGAGGCTGAAAAGAAGGCCAACTTCGAAGGATTGGAAGAAGGTGTGCCATATATCGGAACAAAGAACGTTAGCTTCGACCACGAGATTGAGTATGAAACGGGGGTAAAAATCCCGGGCGAAAAGCAAGGTGGCTTCAAGTTAGCTCCAGCGAATACTGTTTTCATTTGTGCGGAAGGCGGCAGCGCGGGGCGAAAAATTGCGCACACCGACAGGGAGGTCTTCTTCGGGAATAAGCTATATGCAATTAGCCCGACACATTTCAACAGCAGCCGCTTTGTTTTCTACTACTGTTTGAGTGACGATTTCGCGAAGCAGTTCAAAAGTGCAATGGCTGGCCTCATTGGTGGTGTGTCGATGAATAAGTTCAAGGAATTGAACATCACGCTTCCTCCGCTTTCTGAACAGCAGCGCATCGTCGCCATACTCGACGAGGTGTTCGACGGCATCGCCACCGCCAAAGCCAATACCGAAAAGAACCTGCAAAACGCACGCGCCCTGTTCGAAAGCCACCTGCAATCCGTCTTCACCCAACGCGGCGAGGGGTGGATGGAGAAGGCGCTCGGCGATGTCTGCGAATTTGAGAATGGTGACCGCGGCAAAAACTATCCCAACCGTAACGAATATGTTGAGTCTGGGATTCCTTGGATCAACACGGGGCACATTCAGCCAGACGGAACTCTCTCCACAGATGAAATGAATTTCATCACGCAGAAAAAATTCGATTCGCTACGCAGCGGTAAGATTCAACCAGGAGACTTAGTCTATTGCTTGAGAGGTGCAACGCTTGGCAAAACAGCATTAGTTGCTCCGCTCACCGAGGGGGCAGTCGCGTCCTCTCTCGTCATAGTCCGCCCGTCCGCGATTCTGGATAGTAGGTTTCTTTACTTCTTTCTCACCAGTCCACATGGACAAGGGCTCATCAGAGGATTCGAGAACGGCGCTGCCCAACCAAATCTTGGTGCAAGGAGTGTGGCTAAATATCCGATTTCATTCCCTACGGCTAAAGAGCAAAAGGGAATCGCCGATAGGCTCATGGTTTTTCGTGAAGAAACCCAACGCCTCGAATCCCTCTACCAGCGCAAGCTCGCCGCCCTAGCCGAGCTGAAAAAGTCGCTGCTGCATCAGGCGTTTAGCGGGATGCTTTAATGAACTGTTCCCCGTACAATTCTGCAATTCCTGCCTAGCCGGAGAGCGCCATGAGTGCAAAACGTATTGCCAATCAATATCACGCCACCTTTGAGGGGGCTCGCCAAGTTGATGAGGACGGCAACGAGTTTTGGTTTGCCCGCGATCTTGCCCCTTTGCTGGATTACCAGCAGTGGCGCAATTTCATGCTGGTGATCGACAAGGCACGACAGGCTTGCGAAAAGTCGGGACGCGCGGTTGCCGACCATTTTGCTGATATCAGCAAAATGGTCGATATAGGCTCTGGCGCGCAGCGCGAAGTTGCAGATATCAGGCTGTCGCGTTACGCCTGCTACCTAATCGTGCAGAACGGCGATCCTTCCAAGCCGGTAATCGCCAACGGGCAAACCTACTTTGCGATGCAGACGCGGCGGCAGGAGCTGAACGACGACGAGAAGTTTGCGCGCCTATCGGAAGATGAGAAGCGTCTGGCTATCCGCAATGAGCTAGCTGAGCACAACAAACAACTTGCCGCTGCTGCCAAGGATGCCGGAGTGGATACGCCGCTCGACTATGCCATCTTTCAGGACCACGGTTACAAGGGCTTGTACGGCGGCATGGGGGCGAAGGATATTCACGCCCGCAAGGGGCTGAAGAAGAGCGAGAAGATACTCGATCACATGGGCAGCACCGAGCTGGCGGCCAACCTGTTCCGCGCCACGCAGGCCGAAGAGAAGTTGAAGCGTGACAATATCAGCGGCAAGCAGCGCGCCAATCAGGCGCATTTCGAGGTGGGTCAGAAGGTTCGCCAGACCATCAAGGAACTGGGCGGCACCATGCCGTAGAACTTGCCGATACCAGAGCAAAGCGTAAAAAAGATTGAAAGCGCGAAGAAAAAGCTGGATAAGAAAAGTGATGGGGATGGGGTTTGGCAATCGGAGGTATGTGTGATGAAAAGTCAGCCAGCTATTTTTGAAGAGCATCAAATCCGCCGTGTGTACGTCGAAGCCACGGAAACTTGGTGGTTTTCGGTGGTGGACATTGTGCAGGTGCTGACGCAACAGCCGGATTACCAGACCGCCAGAACTTACTGGAAAGTGCTGAAGAACAGGTTAGGCAAGGAAGGCAGCCAACTGGTTACAAATTGTAACCAGTTGAAAATGACCGCCGAGGACGGCAAACAACGGCTAACCGATGTTGCTACCGCCGAAACATTGCTGCGGCTGGTGCAGTCCGTCCCTAGCCCGAAGGCGGAGCCGATCAAGCTGTGGTTGGCGAAGGTGGGCTATGAGCGGATGCGGGAAATGGCCGATCCTGCGCTGTCTTTGGAGCGCGCGCGCGAAACTTGGCAGAAGCACGGGCGTAGCGAGAAGTGGATACAGCAGCGCATGACTGGTCAGGAAACGCGCAACAAGCTAACCGACTATTGGGCGAAGCACGATATCAAGAAGGGTGAGGAATTTGCCATCCTCACCAACATCATTCATCAGGAATGGTCCGAAGTAGATGTGAAGTCGCACAAGTCGATGAAGGGTTTGAAGACGCAAAATCTGCGCGACCACATGAGCGAGGCAGAGTTGATTTTCACTGCGCTGGCGGAGTTGTCCACGCGCCAGATCGCCGAGAGTGTCGAAGCCACGGGCATGGCAGAGAATGAGGCCGCAGCAAAGACGGGTGGCGGCATTGCCAAGAAAGCGCGCTTGGAACTGGAGGCGAAAACCGGCAGGAAAGTGGTGAGCGGGGAGAATTTTCTGCCGCCTGCAAAGCGTAAGGGAATAGCGAAAAAATGAACGAAGCCGAAACCCGCGCCGAACACATCGACCCCGCGCTGAAAGCCGCAGGCTGTGGCGTGGTGTAGTCACCACCGCTTGCGCTTGTCGCCAAGCGACCTCATAATATCTATTCATTAAATTATTCACTTTTCAATTCACGATCATGTCATCGCATCTTGATGCGCTTCGTATTTTGCTGGCAGCGGGCCCCCAATCAGCACAGCAACTGATTGAAAAAATGGGGATTAGCCAGCCCACTCTGTCGCGTGCGCTCAGTCGTCTTGGCGATGAGGTGGTGCGTTTGGGCGCGGCGCGATCTATGCAATACACCTTGCGGGATACGGTGCGTGGTGTGGCGGATATTCCTGTGTATCGAGTGAATGCCGAGGGGCAGATACGCAGCTTGGGCACGCTAGTTGCGGTGCGTCCGCAGGGGTTTGTGATGCGTCAGGCAGATGGTGTAACCCTGCACAGTGAGGGGCTGCCATGGTGGTTGTTTGATATGCGTCCGCAGGGTTTTCTGGGGCGGGCTTATGCCGCGCGCCACGCTGCTGCGCTGGGGCTGCCCACACGACTTAGCGATTGGAGTGATGACCATGTTTTGCGTGCATTGCAGGCGCATGGTCATGATGTGGTGGGTAATTTGCTGCTGGGTGATCTGGCCCGTGATCGCTTTCTTTCCACTCCGCTTCCTGCGCCCGTTGCAGAGGCGCAAAAGGCCGAGGTGTATCGCCAGCTCGCACTGGATGCGGCGAGTGGCGAGGTGGCCGGGAGTTCTGCTGGTGGAGAGCAGCCGAAGTTTGCGGTGTATGCCACGACGCCAGCTGGGCCGCGTCATCTGCTGGTGAAGTTTAGCGAGGCGGAGGATAGCCCGGTGAGTGAGCGCTGGCGCGATTTGCTGTTGGCCGAGCATCTGGCGCTGGAAACCTTGCGCGCAGCGGATATCCCCGCTGCACAAACTTATGTGTCCGACCATGGTGGCCAGCGCTTTCTTGAAGTGGAGCGCTTTGACCGTGTGGGTAGTCTGGGGCGGCGTGCACTGCATTCGCTCACGGCATTGGATGCGGAATTTGTGGGGGCTGGCACAGGTGGCTGGCCGCTGATTGCTCGCCGTCTTGCTGATGCAGGACAGATAGAGCCGCAGGCGGCAGAGGGGGCTGCGATGTTGTGGGCGTTTGGTACGCTGATCGGTAACACTGACATGCACAACGGCAATGTGTCGTTCATTGCCGAGCATGGACGACCCTATGCCATTGCACCAGCTTATGACATGACGACGATGGCTTTTGCGCCACGTAGCGGCGGCGGACTGCCGGAGAGTATCGCTGCCCCCACCATTCAGGCAGATGTGCCCAACGATATATGGAGACGCGCAGAAATGCTGGCGCGCGAATTCCGTGTTCGGGTGCGCGCTTCAGATGGCTTCAGTCTCCGTTTCGGCGCGTGTATTACCGCACTTGAAAATCACCTCAATGCGGCGAGTACCGCGATTGCTCGGTTGGGGTAGCGCAGGAATGCTAAGGGCGGTGACCATGAGGTATATTGCAAGTCTATGAACGAAGCCGAAACCCGCGCCGAACACATCGATCCCGCCCTGCGTGCCGCAGGCTGGGGCGTGGTCGAGGGCAGCAAAGTGATGCGCGAATACCGCATCACCGAGGGACGCTTGCAGGGGGCGGGGCAGCGCAGCAAGCCGGAGATTGCGGACTATGTGCTGGTGTATCGCAACCACAAGCTGGCGGTGGTTGAGGCGAAGCGCCGCGACTTACCTTACACAGAAGGATTGGGTCAGGCCAAAGCATACGCGGGCAAGATCGGTTCGCGTTTTTCCTATGCCACGAATGGCTTGCGCATCTACGGTGTAGATATGCAAAGTGGGGCAGAGGCTGAGGTCGAGGCTTATCCGACCCCGGATGAATTGTGGAGCCGTACCTTCGTTTCGACAGGCTCAACGACCGATGAATGGAGGGAGCGTTTTGCCGCCGTACCGTTCGAGGATAAGGGGGGCATGTGGGGTTCGCGCTACTACCAAGACAGTGCGATCAATGCCGTGTTGGAAGCGATAGCCGACAACCACCAGCGCATCTTGCTGACGCTGGCGACCGGCACGGGCAAGACTTTCATCGCGTTTCAGTTGGCGTGGAAGCTGTTTCATGCACGCTGGAATCTCAACCGCGATGGGGCCCGCCAGCCGCGCATCCTGTTCCTCGCCGACCGCAACATCCTGGCGGATCAGGCGTACAACGCATTTTCCGCTTTCCCCGAAGACGCGCTGGTGCGCATTGCGCCGGACGACATCCGCAAGAAGGGGCGCGTGCCGAAGAATGGCAATGTGTTCTTCACGATCTTCCAAACTTTTGCTTCGACAGGCTCAGCAACCGGAGCTCCTAAATCGGAGGGGGAGCTTGTTGAACTCGAGATTAAAGATGCCTATGGCTATATGTACATTCTGGAGTGTGCGGATGGCAGCTTTTATACTGGGAGTACAGTTGATTTAAGGTTACGGCTTGAACAACACCAAAACGGTGAAGGCGCTAAGCACACAAAAAATAATGCGCCTGTGAAGCTCGTCTATTACGAAACGTATGATCGGATTGATGAAGCTTTTGCGAGAGAGAAGCAGGTGCAAGGTTGGAGTCGCGCTAAGAAGATTGCTTTGATTAACGGCAATGCCGATTTGCTTCGAAAATTATCCAAGTGTTCGACAAGCTCACACACCGCGCCAAGCGTAATGCCGGCCTCTGGAGTTTCGGCAAGCTCACCCACCAAGCCTGTCGAAGGCGCGGTCCCTGAGCCTGTCGAAGGGTACTTCGGTGAGTACCCGCCTGACTTTTTCGACTTCATCATCATCGATGAGTGTCATCGTGGCGGGGCGAATGACGAAAGCACTTGGCGCGGCATTCTTGAATATTTCGCGCCTGCGGTGCAGCTCGGCCTGACCGCGACGCCCAAAGTGGCGGACAACGTGAACACCTACGATTACTTTGGCGAGCCGGTGTATGTGTATTCGCTGAAGGAAGGTATCAATGACGGTTTCCTTACGCCGTTCCGCGTGAAACAGTACGCCACCACGCTGGACGAGTATGTGTACACCCCAGACGACTACCTGATCGAGGGCGAGATAGAGGCGGGCAAGCGCTACGAGGAGAAGGATTTCAATCGCATCATCGAGATCGAAGCACGCGAACGTTATCGCGTGAAGCTATTCATGGAATCGATCAACCAGCGGGAGAAGACGCTGGTGTTCTGCGCCAATCAGGCGCACGCGCTGGCGGTGCGCGATCTGATCAATCAGCTCAAAACAAGCAGTACCGATTCGAACTATTGCGTGAGGGTGACGGCCAATGACGGTGAGCGCGGCGAACAATTCCTGCGCGAATTTCAGGACAACGAGAAAAGCCTCCCCACGATACTTACGACCTCGCAGAAACTTTCCACTGGTGTAGATGCACGCAACGTGCGCAACATTGTGCTGATGCGCCCGATCAATTCGATGATCGAGTTTAAGCAGATCATCGGGCGCGGCACGCGGCTGTATGACGGCAAGGATTACTTCACTATTTTCGATTTTGTGAAGGCGCATGAAAAGTTTAACGATCCAGGATGGGATGGCCCCGTTGATGCGCCTGAGCCGTGCAAGACGTGCGGCCGTTCTCCCTGTGTGTGCGTCAGGGAGCCGCAGCCGCCTTGTTATGTGTGCGGCCAGCAACCATGCATTTGCGAAAAAGCGCCGTGTCGGAAATGCGGCCAGCGTCCTTGCGTGTGCAAGAAGGTTAGGGTGAAGTTGGCGGATGGCAAGGATCGCACTATCCAACATATTGCGGTGACGACTTTCTGGGGTGCAGACGGGAAGCCTCTTTCTGCAGCACAATTTTTGGAATTACTGTTCGGCCAGTTGCCGGAATTTTTCAAAGACGAAGACGAGTTGCGTGCGTTGTGGAGTTTGCCAGATACGCGCAAGAAGTTGCTGGAAGGCTTGGCGGAAAAGGGCTTCGGCAAAGACCAACTTTTCGAGATGCAGAAAATCATCGACGCCGAGAAGAGTGACTTGTTTGATGTGTTGGCGCACGTGGCGTTTGCGATGGAGCCGATCACTCGCGAAGCGCGCGCCGAGGTGGCACACAAGGCTGTGCATCAACGCTTCAACGACAAGCAGCAAACCTTCCTTGATTTTGTGCTGGCGCATTACGTGAAAGAAGGTGTGGAAGAATTGGAGCAGGAAAAACTCACCAAGCTCCTGCGTTTGAAATATCACGATTCAATTCCTGATGGCGTGGCAGACTTGGGTGGAGACATCGCCCAGATTCGAAATTTATTTTCCGGTTTTCAACGCTATTTGTATAAGGCAGAAGTTCGATGATGGATAGACTTGAGCATGTGTTAATTCGCGCTGACAGCTTGTTGGAACGTCTGGAAAAAATACTGCCCAGCACACAGCCGCAGCCTCCCGCTTGGCAAGCCGCCGCCGCTTTCCGCTGGGATCACCAGCAACGTGTCTTACACCCCGTTCCCAATTTTCAGCGCATCGCGTTATCCGATCTTTCGGGTATCGATGATCAGAAGCAACGCATCCAGCAGAACACACTGCAATTCGTGCGCGGTGGTACGGCCAACAATGTGTTGCTCTCTGGCGCGCGCGGCACCGGTAAATCGTCGTTGGTGAAGGCGCTTCTGAATGAGTATGCGACACAGGGGTTGCGCGTCATTCAGATCGACAAACAAGGCCTGATCGATTTGTCACATATTGTTGGGTTGGTGCAGGGGCGTAGTGAGCGATTCATCCTGTATTGCGACGACCTTTCTTTCAACGATGCAGAGCCGGGTTATCAGGCACTCAAGGCTGCGTTGGATGGTGATCTGGTCGCTTTCTCGGACAATCTGCTCATCTATGCCACCTCCAATCGCCGTCATCTGATGCCGGACTATATGCAAGACAATCTCGCCACGAAATATGTCGGTGATGAGATTCATCCGGCTGAAAGCGTAGAAGAGAAGGTCTCGCTGTCAGAGCGTTTTGGTTTGTGGATATCGTTCTATCCCTTCACACAGGATGAGTATCTGCAAGTGGCGACACATTGGTTGGCGCATCACGGTTGGAGGCAGGGGCTCACTGATGAGGTGCGTACGGCTGCGTTGCAGTGGTCGCTGATGCGAGGTTCGCGCAGTGGTCGCGTGGCCGGGCAGTTCGCGAAAGATTGGTGTGGCCAGCATGTCGCAAAATAACATCGTCGAGGTTGCCGCTGCGGTCTTGCAGCGGCCGGATGGCACTTTCCTCTTGGCGCAACGTCCTGCCGGCAAGATATGGGCGGGATACTGGGAGTTTCCCGGTGGCAAGTTGGAGCAAGGAGAATCCGCGCGTGATGCCTTGGTGCGCGAGTTGCGTGAAGAGTTGGGTATCGAAGTGCGTACCGCTTATCCCTGGCAGATGCGGGTGTTCACCTATCCCCATGCGACAGTGCGATTGCATTTTTTTAGGGTGACTGCATGGAGTGGAGAGTTGCATCCACATGAGGGGCAACAGTTCGCATGGCAATTGCCAACGCAGGTCGCGGTCAATCCCATCTTGCCTGCTAATGCCCCCATCTTGCGTGCGCTTGAATTACCCACTGTGTATGCCATCAGCAATGTGGCGGAATTGGGCGAAGAAGATTTTTTATTGCGATTGCAGAGGCAGCTGGATTCTGGCCTGCGCTTAATTCAGTTGCGAGAGAAACATCTCACGCGCGATGCACTTAAGGTGTTGGCGCAACGTGTGGTGGCTATGGCACACGCACAAGGGGCGAAGGTGCTACTCAATGGTGATGTCGCGCTAGCACAAGAAATAGGTGCAGATGGTGTGCAGCTGACCGCATCGCAGCTGGGCGAATTAACGACAAAGCCTGATGTAAATTGGTGTGGTGCTTCGTGTCATAACGCAGAAGAGTTGCGGCGGGCAGCAACGCTGGGTTGTGATTTTGCATTGTTGTCGCCTGTGCTCCCCACGCAATCTCACCCAGGCGCCGCTCATTTAGGTTGGGATGGATTTGCACTTAACGTCGTGGGAAATTCAATTCCAGTTTATGCCTTGGGCGGTTTGTTGCCAGAGGATAAGGAAGGCGCATGGCAACACGGTGCGCACGGCATTGCCCTACTGCGTCAGGCTTGGTGATCAGGTTCTTGTAAATCTTGTTCGCGTTGCTCGACGCGATATTCTTCGTTCGCCCATTTGCCTAAATCAATCATTTTGCAGCGCTCACTACAGAAGGGGCGAAAGAGATTGCTAGATTGCCAAGGATGTTCTTTGCCGCAATGTGGGCAGGTGACGATAAGGGGTTTATTCATTACAGGGCGCAGAAGGTGAGATTGAACTCTACATCGTGTTCGTACAGCGATGTTTTAGCGGTGAACTGCGCTGCAATAAAACGAATGTTGAGTGCGTATTTGTTAGCGCTGACTTCGGGAATGCACGGTAAGTCTTGGTCAAGCGAGATGCGTAATAATTGCGCAACGCGCCCACCTTGCATTTGTTGGAAAGTGCCTTGATGTGCAACAAAGGGATATAGCTTGCCGCCTTCGCGCAATATTTTGAGTAAGACCGCAATCCCATTTTGTAAGGGCAGTAGCGGTGACAGCCAATTGTTTAGATTGCTCCGGCGCAAGTTAGCGGGCTGATGTTGCCAATAGTGGAACGAGGGCAAATCAAACTCACACACGCCACCAGGAATACACGCGCGTTGTTTAATCCCCATCAACCACTCGTCATCGCGTAGGTGCTGCCCCATTTTTCCAGTGAGCGCGAGCAGCTGCGAGCTATGCTTTTCTATTTCACCTAATACGCTATCCAGCGCCGTTTCGGAAATTTGTGGATTGTTATGTAAAGCTTGAAGCAGCTTTTTTTGACGCTCTAATTCTTGCAGCAACTCGGATTTGAGATCCGCGCGCCCGACGATTTCTAATATCTCGAACAGCACCCCTAAAGCCGCTTGATGATCGACACAGTCATCGCTGGTAATGAAGCGAGAAATGCGCAGAAAGAGATCCTCTAGTCGCAGCAAAGTGCGGACACGTTCAGTGAGAGGAAACTCGTAATGGATCACAGAGGCCTTTTAATTGAGGGTGGAGTGGTTGGGGGCGAAAGATATAGGCAGTATTCGCTATCGTCAATGGATTTTCATCGCAAAATCAACTGGCTGTGCAAAGAGCGTACCTGCGCCGTCAAATTGGCGATGTCTAGCTCGTTGTGAATGAGGTAATTCGCCAATGGGATGCGTTGCGTGCGGCTAAATTGTTGCGCCATGATGGCGCGCACTGCACTTTCAGAAAGCCCGCTGCGTTGCATAGTACGGCTGATTTGCAATGATTCTGGACAGTCCACCACAATCACCTGTGTGAGCCAGCTGCGGTAGCGTTGGCTTTCGAAAAGCAACGGCACGACCACTAATGTGTAGGGGGCTACGGTATCTGCCGCAACTTGCGCTTGGCTTTGCGCCCAAATAAGGGGATGCAAAATGTGTTCTAGCTGCTGCTTTGAGGCGGGGTGGGCGAAAATTTCTTCGCGCATCTTGGTGCGCTTGAGTGAGCCATCTGGGTTGAGGAAATCGTCACCGAATGTTTGCCTAATTTGCGGCATGGCAAGTCCATTTGCTTGTGTCAAATGGTGTGAGATGAGATCGGTATCAACGATGCGCACCCCCAAATCTGCAAAGCATTGCGCGACGGTGCTTTTACCGCATCCAATGCCGCCCGTTAGTCCGTAGCAGGGGTTCACGGCACGGCCAGCAATTGCAAATAAGCTTGCGTTAAAGGCTGCCCCCAAAATAATGCAATCAATCCGCCGCCTGCTAAATACGGACCAAAAGGAATCGGAATGTTGCGCCCTTGTTGGGTGAATACGATGAGCGCAATGCCCACCACCGCACCCACCAGCGACGATAGCAAAATCATCAGTGGCAACATTGTCCAACCCAGCCACGCACCCAGTGCGGCGAGTAATTTGAAATCGCCGTACCCCATGCCTTCTTTGCCCGTAGTCAGTTTGAATGCCCAATACACACTCCATAGCACAAGGTAACCCGCTGTTGCGCCAATAACGGCGCTGGGTAATGAGGTGAATGCGTTATTTAGGTTGAGCAACAGTCCGAGCCATAACAAGGGCAAAGTGATGCTGTCGGGTAAGAGCTGTGTATCGAAGTCAATGAAGGTGAGTGCAATGAGCGCCCAAATGAATACGATAGCGGCGAGGCCGCCCAAGCCAAACCCAAAGTGCCAAGCGGCATACGCGCTTAACAGACCCGAGAGGGATTCAACAATGGGATAGCGCGCAGAAATTTTTGCGCCACAGCCTGCGCATTTGCCGCGCAGGAATAAATAACTTAATACAGGAATGTTTTCTAATGCCGTAATGGCGTGCCCACAATGCGGGCATGCGGAGCGTGGCAGGGTTAAGTTGTAAGTGGGGGCGGCAGTGGCGGTTTGTCCATTCAACTCTGCGCATTGTTCATGCCACTCACGCTCCATCATTTTGGGTAAGCGATGAATGACGACGTTGAGAAAACTGCCCACCAGCAGACCAATGATTCCAGCGAGAGCAACAAAAACAAGCGGCGTGGTTTGCAGTAGTGACAACATTATTTTTACCTATAAAAAAGGCGCGGCATTTGCCGCGCCTAGAAAGCGAAATAACCGTTAAACGACCTGACCCATTTTGAAAATAGGGAGGTACATCGCCACCACCATGCCGCCAATGAGCGTACCCAATACCACCATGATGATAGGCTCCATGAGGCTGGACAATGCTTCAACTGCATCATCAACTTCGGCCTCGTAGAAGTCAGCCACTTTCGACAACATGCTGTCGATAGAGCCAGATTCTTCACCAATCATGACCATTTGTAACACCATGCTAGGGAATACATTCGAGTTGACCATGGCTGCATTTAAGCTACTCCCCGAAGTGACTTCTCGTTGAATTTGTTTGGTGGCATCGAAATACACCGCATTGCCCGCTGCACCCGCGACCGAATCAAACGCTTCAACCAAGGGAACCCCCGCCGCAAACATGGTGGACAGTGTACGCGTCCAGCGTGCAATCGTAGCCTTGCGTACCAAGGGGCCAAATACGGGAATCTTTAACATCAACCTGTCCATGGCTGCCTGCATGGTTTTGCTGCGTTTCCAAGTATAGAAAAACCAATACCCACCGCCACCGATAGAGCCGAAAATAGCCCACCAATAGGTGACGAAGAAATCGGACATGGCCATGATGACCAAAGTTGGGCCAGGCAGATCGGCGCCGAAATTGCTGAATAGTTCTTTGAACGCGGGAATCACGAAAATCATAATCACTGCGGTAATGACGAACGCAATAATAATGATGGAGACAGGATAAAACAGAGCGGATTTAATTTTGCTCTTGATAGCCTGAATTTTTTCTTTATAGGTTGCTAAACGGTCTAGCAGACTATCCAAAATACCCGCCGCCTCACCCGCACCAATCAGGTTGCAAAACAGTTCATCGAAATGCAGGGGAAATTTGCGAAAGGCTTGTTCCAAGCTACTCCCTGTTTCCACATCGGTCTTAATATCCATAAGCAAGCGCGACACCGCAGGATTGTCATGACCTTTACCTACAATATCGAAGGCTTGTAGCAAGGGCACACCCGACTTCAACATGGTGGCGAGTTGACGTGTGAATAAGGTCACGTCTTTTTCAGAAACCGTACCACCTCCACTCGACATTTTTTTAACTTTGGTCGTTGTAATGCCTTGGCGGCGTAATTGAGCCGACACGCTGGCCTCACCTGCGGCGCGCATCGTCCCCTTGACGATTTTCCCTGCTTTGTCTTTGCCTTCCCAGGTGTATTGAATCTCTTTAGGTTTATCTGGTTTTGCGGTAGCCATAGTGTTACCTCGATCGAAATGCAATGATTAAAAAGCGTTAGTAAATTATTAAGGCCAATGCCGATGCACTAGATTACAAAGGGTTTTTGCATGATGCATGGCTTTGTAAGCTTTGTAAAGCTGAGGCGAACGCTATGACAATTACTTGTGATTACCTACGTGGGGCGGGAAAATTCGTACCACTTTTACCGCTCTATCCTGTGTCTGAATAATCTCCATAGGATAGTCGCCAATTTTGACGCTTGTTCCCGCTTCTGGAATGTCTTGCAGATGCTCTGAAATAAGTCCGTTAAGCGTTTTAGCTTCACCTAAAGGCAGGTGCCAGCCCAACTTGCGATTTAATTCGCGCAGACTGCTACTGCCTTCAAGCAAATAACTACCGTCGGTTTGCCGCAAAAATTTACCCGTTTGGGCTGGCGATTGAGTAGTGAAGTCACCCACAATTTCTTCCAAAATATTTTCTAGGGTCACGAGGCCCAACAGCTCGCCGTATTCATCCACCACCAAACCCATGCGGGCACGGCGCTCTTGAAATTGTTGTAATTGCTTAAGCAAAGGCGTATCGGAAGGAATGAAATACGGCTCTTGCAATGTTTCGCGCAGCAGCGTGGTGTCTAAAACCTCTTCTTGTAGCAGAGCCAGCACACGTTTGAGGTGCAGGATGCCGATGATATTGCTTTGTGATTCAGCATAAACAGGGGTCAAGGTGTGATGGCTGGTAATAATTTGCTGGCGCAATTCGGCGGGGTCTGTGTCGATATGTAACGACTCTATCTGGTTTCGCGGCACCATCACATCGTTCACAGTGATACGTTCCAAGTCCACCAGATTCAGCAACATTTTTTGATGTTTGCGCGGCAAGAAATGCTCCGCCTCCAAGACTAATCCGCGTAATTCTTCTAGCGTCACCTTCTGCTTGCTTTGATCGGTTTGCACGCGAATACCAAATAGCCATAAACAGCCCTTCACCACCGCAGTGGCAATAAATACCACAGGATGAAACAGCGTGATGAGTGGCGCTAACAAATAGCTGGAAGGTAGCGCCACGCGCTCGGGATGGCTCGCTGCGATAATCTTCGGCATGATTTCGCTGAACACCAGCAAAACAAACGTGATGAGTAGTGTGCCCAGCAACAGAGCAAGCTCGCTCGCCCCGAACAAACGCAGAATCAGTATATTGGTGACCGCGGCCGCCGCCACATTAAGCAAGGTATTGCCGAATAAAATCGAGCCCAGTAATTTATCCACCTTGGACAGTAGGCGCCCTGTCAGTTTTGCACTGCGGTTTCCTTTGCGAATCAGCAGGTTTAAGCGATAGCGATTGATTGCCATCATGCTGGTCTCGGCGGCAGAAAACCAAGCGCCAAAAATGAGTAGCAACAGCAGTATTCCAAATAGCGCGTTGAGTGTGAGGTCGTCCAAAGTTAATTCATTATTTATGTGGGGGAGGGGATGGTGTTTGACGGATAGGGGCGTGTCAAGTGGTGCGGCGCAAGCTGGTGCGCATCATCCAGATGCCAATTAACACCATAGGTAAACTCAACCACTGCCCCATACTGATGTTAAAAGTCATCAATCCAAAAATCCCATCATCAGGGTTGCGCGCGAACTCGGCGATGAAGCGGAAACTACCGTAACCGATGAGGAACAAGCCTGACACTGCACCCACTGGGCGCGGCTTACTCGAATACCACCACAGCAAAATAAAAAATAGCACACCTTCCAGCGCAAACTCATACAACTGTGAAGCATGACGCGGGAGGCTATCTACTTGTGGAAATACCATGCCCCACGCCCCATCAGTGGGGCGCCCCCACAACTCGCCATTGATGAAATTGCCAATGCGCCCAAAGCCTAAGCCCGGGGGCACTAAAGGCGCGATGAAATCCATTAAAGCGAGCCATTGAATTTTGCGGCCGTGTGCGAACAACGCCATCGCAATCAACACGCCGAGGAAGCCGCCATGGAATGACATGCCGCCTTCCCACACCGCTAGAATTTTGAAGGGATGAGAAAAGTAATAGCTGGGGTTGTAGAACAACACCTCGCCTAAACGTCCACCCAGCACCACCCCTAGTACGCCGTAGAAAAGTAAATCGTCGAGAAACTTTTCGTCCCATGGCTTAACTCCCTCGCCCGCTCGCGGGAGAGGGCTGGGGAGAGGGTGTTTTTGTGAGTTTCGCGCGCGTAAGCGCACCCTCCCCAACCAAATAAAACAAGCAAAAGCCAACAGATACATCAGCCCATACCAGTGGATGCCGAAAGGACCGAGGTGGATGGCGACAGGGTCGAATTGTGGGTGAGTGAACATGGGGTGCGAATGTACCACAGGGCAAAAATAAAAATTATTTACGCCGCCGATATGGATTGACTTTGTGTTGATGGTGAGTACCCTGCGCGCGGCTTTTTAGAAACATCAACGTAACATTACAAGGAACAGACATGAAGAAAAGCTTTATTAGTATAGCGGTAGGAGCATTATTTTTAAGTGGATGCGCCACGATTTTTGAAGGCGGTACGCAGCCAGTTACGTTTAAGAGTGTACCTGACACAGCAGCCATTTCGATTCTGAATCATGCGGGAGAAAAAGTGCATGCAGGCACCACACCCATGACCGTGACACTCAAACGTGGCGCGGGCTATTTCAAAGCAGAGTCTTATACCGTTAATGTCACTAAAGAAGGCTACATCTCTAAAGACATTACAGTGACGGGTTCGGTGAACGGTTGGTATGTCGCCAACATCTTGTTTGGCGGTTTAATTGGACTGTTGGTGGTTGATCCCATTACGGGCGCCATGTATGACCTGACACCCGATACCGTCAGTGCCACGCTGGATGCGATGAATGTGAAAACATCTAGCAATGAACGTTCTCTCACCGTTGTATTGGCGGAGCAACTGCCTGCGGATGCTTGGAAAAATGCACGTTTGATTAAGACCAATTAAGTTTCATTGTTTTAACAACAAAGCTGCCCGCCTTGAGCGGGCAGCTTTGTTTTTGCAGCTAGGAAAAGTCTCGCT
>JABFSI010000015.1 GCA_013140695.1 Sideroxydans sp.
CAATCCAAATACAACTTCGAACATTCCAATGTCGAGATGTTGTTTCGCCACTTCAATGAATACGAAAGCGAAGCCAAACGCTTGATGGATGCGGGGCTGGTGTTGCCCGGATTTGAGATGGTGATGAAGTGTTCGCACTCGTTCAATTTGTTGGATGCACGCGGCGCAATTTCGGTGACCGAGCGTGCTGCTTACATCGGCCGGGTGCGTGCGCTGTCACGCCAAGTGGCACAGGCTTATTACGATTCACGCGAAGCATTGGGTTTCCCCATGGCGAAACGATTGGAGAAATCCGTATGACTACCGATACCTTATTGATTGAACTACTTACCGAAGAATTACCGCCCAAGGTGTTGGAGAAATTATCCAACACCTTTGCGGAAGAAGTGTGTGCGGCGCTGAAAGATCAAGCGCTCACTCGAGTGGATAGCGTGTGCACGCCGTATTGCACGCCGCGTCGTTTGGCCATCAGCATTAGCAATGTGTTGAAGCAACAGCCGGATCGCATCATCGAACGTAAAGGCCCCGCCGTTAGCGCAGGACTGGATGCGGAAGGTAAGCCGACCAAAGCACTGGAAGGATTTTTGCGCTCGGCGGGTATTAGCGTCGATCAGTTGCATAAAGTGGGCGCAGGCAAGGCTGAATGTTTTGTGGCGCGCATCGAACAAAAGGGCAAGGCGCTGGATGAGTATCTGCAAGACATCATCGTGCAAGCGCTGAAAAAACTACCTGTGCCTAAGATGATGCGTTGGGGCGATTCTGATGTGCAGTTTGTGCGTCCTGTACACGGCCTCACCATTCTGCATGGTAAGCGCGTGGTGGCCGCCGAAGTGCTCGGTTTGAGCAGCGGTAACGTGACACAAGGGCATCGTTTTTTGTGTAAAGACCCGGTCACCATTGAACATGCGAATGAATATGAAACCGCGCTGGAAGCAGGACATGTGATTGCCAGCTTCGCGCAACGCCGTAATTTAATTGACGCGCGTCTTGATCAGTTGGCTGAAAAAAATAATGCGATTTGGATTGGGCATACGAATCACGATTTGCAATCCTTGTTGAGCATGTCCAACGATGACCGCAGTGTATTGAGCAGCTTGCTGGATGAAGTGACCGCCTTGGTGGAATGGCCCGAAGTCTATGTGGGCGAATTTGAGGCCGAGTTTTTAGATGTACCGCAAGAGTGTTTGATTCTCACCATGCAGCAAAATCAAAAATACTTCCCGTTGGTGGATAGTCAAGGCAAGTTGATGAACAAGTTTCTTATTGTGTCCAACATGCAGGTGAGCGATCCGCATCACATCATCGAAGGTAATCAGCGCGTGGTGCGTCCGCGCTTGGCGGATGCGCGCTTCTTCTTCAATCAAGACCGCAAGTTGACATTGGAATCGCGCGTCGAAAAATTAAGCCATGTGGTGTATCACAATAAGCTTGGCTCGCAATTACAGCGCGTTGAACGCATCACCAAATTGGCGGGTTTTATCGCGCGTATTTTGGGCGTAGACAAAGCCGACAGTGAAAAAGCAGCGCGCCTTTGCAAGGCCGATCTGATTACCGATATGGTGGGCGAGTTCCCCGAACTGCAAGGCATCATCGGACGTTATTATGCGTTCTATGAAGGCGAAAAATTTGAGGTGATGAACGCGATTGAAGCGCATTACCACCCCCGTTTTGCGGGCGACACCTTGCCACAAGGTGGCGTGGCCTGCGCCGTGGCGTTGGCGGATAAGCTAGAAACCATCATCGGCATTTACGGTATCGGCCAAGTGCCAACGGGCGATAAAGACCCGTTCGGTTTGCGGCGTCAGGCGCTGGGCATTTTGCGTATCTTGATTGAAACGCCGCTGGATTTGAATCTGCCCGCGTTGCTTAAAGCGGCGGCGGATAATTTTCCGGCGGGCATGTTGAGCGCCTCGGTGGCAACGGATGTGGAAGGCTTTATGCTGGATCGCCTGCGTGGTTATTTGCGTGAGCGTGGGTTTGAAGCAACACAGGTGGAAGCCGTGCTGGCGGTGTTGAAAGGGCGCTTGCATGAAGCCTTGCCGCGCTTGCAGGGGGTACGCACATTCGCCGCATTGGAAGTGGCGAAAGACCTCGCGGCAGCGAATAAGCGCGTGCAAAACATCATGCGTAAAAACAGTGAAGAGTTGGGCGACATCTCGCACAAAATTATCAATCTGCCGCTGCTAAAAGATGCTGCTGAATTAGAGCTGTATCAAGCTATTCAAGACATCACGCCAATGGCGCAGGGCTATATTGAACGCGGCGATTACGCTAACAACTTAAAAACACTGGTCACGCTGAAACCCTTCATTGATGATTTCTTCGACAAGGTAATGGTGATGGCAGAAGACAAAGCGCTGCGTTTGAATCGCGCCGTGTTGTTGCAGCAACTGGGCAAGCTGATGAATCAATCGGCGGATATTTCCAAGCTTGTGGCTTAACTTGAAAGTCAGCGAATCCATGAAGCTCATCATTCTTGACCGCGACGGGGTGATCAACCATGACTCCGATCAGTTCATCAAAAGTCCCGAGGAATGGAAGCCTATCGCAGGCAGCTTGGAAGCCATCGCACGCTTGAATCAAGCGGGCTATCGTGTGGTGGTGGCGACGAATCAATCGGGCATCGGGCGCGGACTGTTCGATATGCCCACGCTAAACGCCATCCACGACAAGATGCATAAATCGTTGGCCTTGCTGGGCGGGCGCGTGGATGCCATTTTCTTTTGTCCGCATACCAGTGAATCCAACTGCACCTGCCGCAAACCCAAGAGCGGCATGATGGAAGAAATCGCCGCGCGTTTTGCGTGCAGCTTGCAAGGTGTGCCCGCCGTGGGTGATTCACTGCGTGATTTGGAAGCCACCGCGCGCCTCGGTGCGATCCCTTATTTGGTACTCACCGGCAAGGGCAGCAAAACCCAAGCCAAAGGCGGCTTGCCAGAAGGCACGCGCATTTTCCCTGACCTCGCTGCGGTAGTTTCGACATTGCTATGACACTGATACGTTCGATTATTTTTTTGATTGCACAATGGATTTTCACGCTCATCTACGCGCTGTTTTCACCCGTCATGTTTTTTTTCAACCAGCATATTCGTTTTCGTTTGCTCTCGGGTTACGCGCCCGGCACCTTGTGGCTGCTCAAAGTTATCTGCGGCATTCGCATGGAAGTGCGCGGTGAGGAGAACATTCCCGCAAAACCGTGTGTGGTGTTGAGTAAGCACCAATCCGCATGGGAGACCGTCTCCTTGCAGATGGTATTGCCGGCGCATGCATGGGTGGCCAAGCGCTCTTTGTTGTGGATTCCTTTTTTTGGTTGGTTGTTGGCCTTGTCCAATCCCATTGCGCTTGACCGTAGCAAAGGCAAAGAGTCGATGCGCCAAGTGTTGGAGAAGGGCAAGCAAAAACTGGCAGATGGATTTTGCGTGGTGATGTTTCCTGAAGGCACGCGCATTCCGTTTGGACAGCGTGGCAAATATAAAATCGGTGGTGCGATGTTGGCAGAACAAAGTGGTGCGATGGTATTGCCCATCGCACACAACGCGGGCAAGTACTGGGGCAGAAATTCTGTGCGCAAACACCCCGGCACCATCATCATGTCAATCGGCAAGCCCATCGTTACCACGGGTTTGAAGGCCGATGAGATCAATCGCCTGACCGAGGACTGGATTGAAGGCGAGATGACCAAGCTGGGTTGATGT
>JABFSI010000061.1 GCA_013140695.1 Sideroxydans sp.
CAACCATGCCGATACCACGGCGGGACTGTCAGGCATCAATAAATTAAAAAGCGTGAACCGTTTTTGGACACTCACGCCAGGCGCGGCGCTCACGTTTGCAACGTACAGCACGACCTTTAATTTTGTGGCGGTCGATGTGGATGCAGGAGCAACCCCTGCCAGTTTTATCGTGGCGCGTAAAAATGCCGGCGTGTGGAGCTACCCCACCCTGGGCGCTGCACTGGCTTTGAGTACAGCAGCTACGGGCATGACGCAAGCGGGCGGTTTCGGCGAGTACGCCGTGGGGCAAGGCTTCCCTGCGTTTTCGCTGACCAAGCTGGTGAGTGTGTTTTGGGATCCGGTTAATTTGAGCGCGAACCCAAAATTTATTCCCGGCGCATTGGCGCAATACAGCGTGCTGGTGAGCAACGCAGGGGGGCCAGCGGACAATAATTCTGTGTTCATTACCGATGCGACGCCGCCTAATTTGGCCTTGAATGTGAGCGGTGCAACGGGGCCGATTACCTTCGCGCAAGGCACCCCCAGCAGCACGCTCACCTACAACTTTATTGCCTTGGGAGATTTAACCGACGACGTCGATTTTTCAAACGACGCTGGCGCAACTTGGACGTATGTGCCAACCGCCGCCGCCGATGGTTGTGATACGGCTGTCACCCACCTGCGCATCAACCCCAAAGGCATTTTTATCGGCAACCCCACCCCGCCAGCCCCCAGCCTAAGCTTAACTTTCCGCATGTGTGTGCAGTGATTTGTTTTAAGCCCCTCTCCTATCGGGGGAGGGGTTGGCGAGTCACTTTCAACGGTCAGCGTATGTTTGTAGATGCCGATCATCATGAAGTGGTTTTGTGCCCTGTGGGTGTCGGGCGCGGGCTCTTTAATAAAAACCATCGCCCGATAAATCGGGCTCCCACAAGTTTGGTTGTGCTTCCACAAGTTAGCTAGGGCTTCCATAGTTTGGTAGTTGTAGATTCCGCTCGAAAAAGTTTTGCACTCGGTGGGCATCACGCGCCAGGGGCGAGGTTTTGTAGGAGCTCGATTCATCGGGCGATAGCCTTTTAATAAAAACCATCGCCCGATAAATCGGGCTCCCACAAGTTTGGTTGTGCTTCCACAAGTTAGCTAGGGCTTCCACAGGCGAGGACATTTTTAGTGGGCTAAGGAATCTCCGCATCGGGCATGCGATCGAGGATGAGATAGGTCTTGCGCAGCATGCCGGGGGCTTGGCGGTTGCGGTCGTAGAAACGTGGATTGGGCACCATGGCGGCGAGGCGCGCGGCTTGTTCGGCAGAAAGTTGCGATGCACTCACCCCAAAATAATGGCGGGCTGCCGCTTCTGCACCGAATACGCCATTGCCCCATTCAATGACATTCAAATAAATTTCAAAAATACGTTGCTTGTCCATCACCGTTTCCAGCATCAGCGTGATGACGATTTCTTCGCCTTTGCGCCACGGTGTGCGTTTGGTAGAGAGAAATAAATTTTTGGCTAATTGCTGGCTAATGGTCGAGCCCCCCGCCACAATTTTTCCTTTCTTCAAATTTTTCTCATAGGCTTTTTGAATGCCTTCCCAGTCGAAGCCTTCGTGGTCGACGAACTTTGCATCTTCCGATGCAATCAGCGCACGCTTGAGATTGTTGGAAATTTTTGGATAGTCCACCCACTGATGTTTTAACTCGGCTTTCGGATTTTTGTCCTGCATGACTTCAAGACGGTCTTCCATAAAAGCGCTACTGGCAGGGTCAAACTTTATCCACCACACGATGTGCGCGAACAACCAAAACTGATACAGCACCAGCAAGGCAAACAGCGCAATGACGATGCGCATGAACAGGCTGCGCGGGGCTTTCATATTGAGACGTCATTCCGGCGTAGGCCGAAATGACGAGCGAAGGAATTAACGGGATTCATAACTTGTGCAATGCGTCGAGAACGGGTTGGGTGTCAGGCCGCACTTTGCGCCACAGGGCGAACGAGGTGGCCGCTTGTTCGACCAACATGCCCAAGCCATCCGCAATCACCGCCGCGCCTTGTGCGCGCGCAAATTTTAAGAAGGGCGTGTCTTTGCCGTACATCATGTCGTAGGCGAGTGCGCCGGGTTTGAATAAGCCATCTGGGAGCGGCGGTAATTCATCTGACAATCCGCTGGAAGTCGCGTTGATCACGATGTCGAAGCGGCGACCGGCGAGGTCTTCATAGCGTTTGGCGAATACCGTGCCTGCGCCTTCAAAAGCATCAGCCAGTGTTTGTGCTTTTTCTAAAGTGCGATTGGCGACGATGATGCCCACTCCTGCGTTGAAGAGGGGCCACATTACTCCTGCGGCCGCGCCACCCGCACCGAGGATGAGCGCATCTTTGAGAAATAATGGGTATTGAATATTTTTTTCAATGTCAGCTAGTAGTCCTACGCCATCCGTGTTGTCGCCAAGTATCTGGTCGCCCTCGAAAATCAGCGTGTTCACCGCGTTTGCATCGTTAGCACGACCACTGCGCTGGGTCGCTAATTGATACGCTTCGAACTTGAATGGCACCGTCACGTTGCAACCTTTATAGCCTTCGGCACGCAAGCGCGCGATGGTTTCAGCGAAGCCTTCTAGCGGCGACTCAATTGCTTCGTAGCTGATGTCTTGCCCAGTCTGTTGCGCAAACATTTTGTGAATGAAGGGCGACTTGCTGTGCGAGATAGGGTTGCCGATCACGGCGTATTTGTCAGTCATAGGGGGGCGGACGGTTTGAAAAGTGCGCGGATTATAACGGCTTAACAAACAGGTCGGATGCGCTCAATCGAGCGGCCTTAATGCCGAGCAATATCTCTTTTATATTTAGCGAAATTTTGTAGGAGGCCGATTCATCGGGTGATGGGTATCTTGAGCGGCTATCGCTCGATAAATCGGCCTCCTACGTGAGGCGCGGTAGTAAGCTTTTATGGTGCAACATTTAGGGAATCTCTGATTAAGTGTGCTTTAGCAGCGCAGTCAGTAATCCCACAACCGCCATCGCACACACGATGGTGACCCCCGAGGGTAAGTCAAACCACACCGAGCACAACAGGCCGAGTGCGTAGCCCACGATGCCAATGCCGAAGGCGGACAGCAGACGATGTTGTTGCAGTTTATGTGTGGCGAGGGCGGGCACGATGAGACTGGTGAATACCAGATAGATGCCGACTAGTTGCACCGAGGCAGTGACGGCCAGCGCGAACAAAGCATAGAACGCGAAATGATTATGGCTGCTATGCAAGCGGCGCCATGCGAGGAGTAGCGCGCCACTTAATAGGGCAGTGGCGATGAGTTGCGTGTTGCTCACCCACAGAATTTGTCCGACCAATAAATCTTTTAGATGCTCGCCCGCGTGTACGTCGTGGCTCATGAAGAGAATGCCTAAACTGGCAGAGAGCACGAAGGTGAGGCCGATGTAAGCCTCTTTTATTTCAGGTGCGCTACGTTCAATCCACGCTAACAAAGCTGCGCCGCACAAGGCGCTGCTGGCTGCGATGAGCTGCACCAGTAGCAGGTTGTGGTTAAGTTCCAACAGTGCCGCGATGATGACACCCAGCCCCGCAATTTGTGCGATAGCCAAGTCGGCAAAAATTACACCGCGTTGCAATACGCGCATGCCGAACGGAATGTGTGTGGCGAGTACAAGCAGTCCCGCGATGAAAGCGGGAAAGAGAATGCCAAGTTCGAGTGCGTCCATTTTTATCCTATCTTTTTGACGGTATGACGGGGGGGGCTAACATCACAACTTCATTAAATTTGCATCAGTTTTTTCCGAATCGCATCCTCATCCAGCCCCTTGCCAATCAGCACCAAGCGCGAATGCGGTTCGGTTTCGTTCCAGCCGGTGAGCGGGGTGTAAGGATATAGCGTGTGTTGCACCGCGTGCACTGCCAGCGGCACGGGGTAGTCCGTCACATGCAGAATGCCTTTCATGCGTAGCAAGCGTTCGTGATAGGTGGCGCACAGCCATTTCAAAACGGGTTCAAGTTGCGCGAAGGAGAGCGGCGCGGGTAGGGTGATGCTGAAATTGCGCACCTCGTCGTCATGCACTTTTTGCGGCAAGGTGGCGCGCTTGGGGGTGAAAGAAGTGGGCGCGCGCAACCAGCGTTGCGGTAAGGCTTGCTTGCTCGTCAAATTAAACAGGCCCACGTCCATGATTAAGTTTGGCTCAATGTCGCCCTGCACAATGCGATGCTGCGTTGCCCCTGGATTTAACAACGTCAACGCTGCGCTCAATTCGTCCATTTGCGTTGCGGAGACCAAGTCGGATTTAGTGAGCAGCAACACATCAGCAATCGCAGCTTGCTTGCTCGCCTCGCGCTGTTGCGTTATTTGCGCCGCACCGTATTCGCTGTCCACCGTCACAATCACCGCATCTAAACGGTAGTGATGAATGATGATGTCCTCATTGAGCAGATTGGCGAGGATGTGCGCGGGGTCAGCGAGGCCTGTGGTTTCAATCACCAGTCGCTTGAAATGCGGCACGGCATTCATCGTGCGCTTGAAAAATAAATCGCGCATCGTGCCTGCTAACTCCGAACGCAAAGTGCAGCACAAACAGCCTGACCCGAGCAGCACCGTGTTGTCCTTGATGTAGTTGTCTTCCACGTTGCGCGCAAGGATGTGATCCAAGCCCGCCGCGCCAATCTCGTTGATGATGACCGCCGTGTCTTTCATATCCTCATGCTGCAACAGCTTTTGCAGCAGCGTGGTTTTGCCGCTGCCCAAAAAGCCGGTGAGAAGAGTGACGGGGATGCGTTTGTCCATGTTTTTTTGTATTTGAATTCAGTAGAGATACTCTCGATAGCGGAACACGTTCCTTCCTCCATGTAGGGGGAGGGGATAACGGCGGTGCCAGTGCATTACTGATTGCCCGCCAACAACTTCGCAATCGTGTCATCAAATAAGCCATACAAATCTTTTGCTGTATCACTGCCGCCCACGGTGTAAGGCAAGGTCACGGCGTTGAGGTGGGCGTGTTCGGCAATCCATTTTGAAGGACGCTCATCTTGATAGGCCGCGCGCAGCACCATTTTGGCGGGCTGTTTTTGCAGTGTGTTCAATACTTGCGAAAGATGCGCAGCACTCGGTTCCATGCCCGGCTTGGCTTCCAGTATTGCCACTTCTTTCAATCCTAACCAAGCGTTCAGATAGGGGAATCCTTGGTGTTGCACCACGATAGCAACGCCTTTGAGCGGTGCCGCTTGCGCTTCCCACTTGGCAATCGCGGAGCGCCATTTTGTATTGAAGGCGGTGAGGCGGTGTTGGTATTCACTTGCATTCGTCGCATCCAGTTTGATCAGCTGTTTGGAAAGCGCATCGGCAATGGGTAAAAAATTGCGTGGGTCAGTTTGAAAGTGTGGATTCCCTTGTGCATGCACATCCCCCTCACCGCGATCTAATCGAGTGGGCACTTCCAACATCTTCACGAAGTCCGCCGCTTCGAAGTAGCCCGAGCCGCCCGGTCTTGTTGCGGCATTGCCTGATTCGCGCAATACCACAGGTAGCCAAGCGACTTCCAATTCCGCACCGGAACACACCACCAGATTGGCGCGACGCGCCTTGGCGATTAGGCTGGGGCGTGCCTCGATACGGTGTGGGTCTTGTAGCGCACCGGTGGCTGTATAGACACTGGCCTTGTCACCCGCTAGTTCTTGAGTGAGCGCAGCCCATTCTGGTTCGCAGGCGAATACGTTGAGGGTGGCATCTGCTGGGGTGATGAAAAATAGTGATAAAAAAATCAGTAAAAATTTACGCATGATGAATACCTTTCAGTTTTGTCATTCCGAGCTTCCCTCATCCCAACCCTTCTCCCAGTGGGAGAGGGAATGAGGGTGAGGGTGCTTTTGTGATGAATGTTTATTTAGTAACTGTGCGCGCCGTGCGCACCCAGACTCATCACGTACTGCAATAGAAATTGATCGTCCCGAATCGTCGCGATGGAATCGTCACGTGCCACTTGCATGCGCAAACGCGAGAACTCGCTCGGACTGTAGTCCAGCATCAGTGTGGTGCGTGTTGGTGTGTAGGCGTAGTCATGGATAACGTTGCCCGCATTGAGTACGCCCACTTGCGCTACACCCGCGTCGAGGCGGTCATAACGCGCGCCTACTCTCCAATGCGGTATGAATTGATACACACTTTGCACATAGAGCCCGCGTTGCGTGACGGCGAAGGTGTCGGTGACATTCACGCCCGCTGTGTCGTAAGTTAGGCTGCCGGATTCTTTGCGCTGGAAAAATTCACTTTGAAATTTCACATAACTGTCGCGCACATTGCCGTTGGGCGCATATTTCCACACGAAGTCCAAACCTGCGGTTTGGCTGTCACCCGTGAATACGTTGGTGACAGCGTTGCCCGCCAAGTCGAGCACATCGGTGCTGCTCGCATCCACGCGCCGTGTCTGGTGTAGCGAAGCACCCATGCGCCAATTGTGTTCGATGCCGATGTCATCGCCGATGTGGGCGAATAGCCCGCCCGCGCCGCTGCCGTTCTTGACACGTTCGGTGCCGGGGAAGCCGCGCCCTTTGCCCATCTCGCCGCCGATCTCGATAAAGGTGTCGGTCGGGGCAAGCCATTTGAATTGCACGCCGTCTTCACCCAGTTGGTTGCCCCAGAATGTGGCGTACACCAGCGGCTGATCGACGAAATCCCATGCGTGGGCATGCACTTCGTTGAGATAACCCAAGCCAGAGAAGAAGCGCCCGAACTTGAGATTCATGCCATCGCCCAGCGCAGTCGTTTGCACGAATGCGTTCTCCACACTCAAGCCGCCCGCTGGGTCGAGTGCCAACGTGGCTGCGCCTCGGAATTGCGGATCGATATTGGCGGAGATGCCCATCTCCGATTCGCCGAGATTGAAACCTTGCGTGTGATCGGGGGCGGGGTTCATGCCGAAACCGGTTGCGGTGCTAGGTGTTTGTTGCAACTGCCCATACAGGCCAGACAAGATGAGCGAGAAAGCAGGATTAAAAGAATTGTCGATATTGCCCACGTTAGAGGCCGTGGCCGTGGCAGATTGAAACAGCAAGGCCGCAATCGCCGCACTGGTAGAGATTTGTTTGCGCATTTTTTACTCCGAATTCAAAAGATGGATAGAGGCTTCGCGCATTAGACGCGGAGCAGGCTAGGTCTTAAGCGGAGTAGGGTGGGGCACGCGCCGCGAAGGCGGCGAAGGGAGAGGAATGGAAAGTGGCTGTGTAGAAAACCGCGACTGGGTTGGTCGCAGCAGCAATGCTCAAGTGAACATCACTGCTGCCCACCGCACTGCCGATGTGCGCATAGGCAGCACACAGTTCGCATTGCGTATCGTGCGGAGCGGATTGATCTTGCTGCGCCAGTGTGTGCGAGATGCCATGCGACAGCGCCCCTTGCTGTGCAAACAGCAGGGTGAAGACGAGCAGAAATAATTGGAAGGTGGCGCGCAACATGGCGCCTATTTTAACCGAAGGAGGGTTGAATGAGTGAGTCGCATTATTGTAGGCTGGCGGTGAGCGGGTGCCACTCATGTGGGAGCCCGATTCATCGGGCGATGATTTATTGAGAGGGCCATCGCTCGATGAATCGAGCTCCCACAGGAGGAGGGGTTAATTCCTCACGAGGTGGAAAAAAGATTGTGTGGGCGGTTGATTCACTTCGGAGCACTTGACCACTTCAGGTTCCTGTCTCATGTGGGAGCCCGATTCATCGGGCGATGAATTATTGAGAGGGATATCGCTCGATGAATCGAGCTTCCACAGGAGGAGGGGTTAATTCCTCGCGAGGTGGAGAAAAGATTGTGTGAGGCCACACAGGAGCAGCGACTCAAGTTCGGGCGCTCTGCTGGGCTACCAAACACTTAAGGACGACTTAATTTGGTTTATTGAGGGGCGTTGAAGGTGCGTAGCAGTTGTTCAAATTCAGCGGCGGGAATGGGGTGGCTGTAGTAATACCCCTGTGCCATTTCGCAGCCGAGTGCGGTGAGTTGCGCGGCTTGGGCAGCGGTTTCTACGCCTTCGGCCACCACGCTCATTTTTAGATTGTGTGCCATGCCGATGATGGTCTTTACCATTTCGGCATCGTCATCATTGGTTTCAATGTGACTGACAAATGAGCGGTCTATTTTGAGGTGGTCAATCGGCAAACGACGTAGGTAAGACAAGCTGGAGTAGCCTGTGCCAAAGTCATCCAAGACGAGGCAGACACCAAGGTCGCAGATTTCTTGCAGCGCTTGTTCATTGCCTTGCGATAAGAGCAGCAAGCTTTCGGTGAGCTCAATGACCAGTAACGAAGGGTTCACGCCGGTCTCGTCGAGTACGTCGCAGAAGGTTTTTTTGAATTCTCCCGCCTGCATAAATTGGCGCGCGGATACATTGAAACTCACTTGTAAATTGAGTCCTGCATCTTGCCAATGCTTGGCTTGCAGACAGGCTTCACGCATCACCCACAGGCCAATTTTACTGATGAGGTGGCTGTGTTCGGCCACCGGAATAAAACGCGTAGGCATCACCATGCCAAGCTCGGGATGCTGCCAACGAATCAAGGCTTCGCAACCGATGATGCGCCCGCTCAACAAGTCGACTTGTGCTTGGTAATACAACTCAAATTGTTTTTGCTCTAGCGCGCGCGGCAGCAGACGTTCCAATTTCAGGCGCTCTAAACTTTGTGTGTGTAGGGCTTGCGTGTAATAGCGGAAGGTCGCTCGTCCCGCATGCTTGGCTTGATACAAAGCGGCATCGGCATGTTGCAGCAAGGTTTCGGCATCTTTGCCGTCCTGGGGGTACAGGCTGATGCCGATACTGGGTGAGATGCGCAATTCATGACCGTCCAATTGCATGGGGAGGACGACTTCACGCAGTATTTTTTCGGCTACGAGAGCAGCATCTTGGGCATCAGAAATTTGATTGAGCATGATGACAAATTCGTCGCCGCCCATGCGTGCCAAGGTATCTTCAGCACGCACACAAGCTTGTAGACGGCGCGCTACTTCTTGAAGTAACTCATCGCCCACTTGATGCCCCAAACTGTCGTTGATGTCTTTGAAGTGGTCGAGGTCGAGATAAATAATGGCCAGTTTGTGAGTGCTGCGTTTGGCGCTACTCAAAGATTGCGCGAGGCGGTCTTGCAATAAGCGACGATTCGGCAGGCCGGTGAGTTGATCGTGATAGGCTAAAAATTCAATTTGCGCGGCGATGTTTTTTTGTTCGGTAATATCGTTGAACACGGCTTGATAGGCGGTGTTGCCATCCGGTAGGGAAACGCGTGCAACAGATACATCCATCACCAGCAGCTTGCCTGTGCGCGAGCGATATTTGGCTTCATAGTCGGCGCGTCCCGTGAGCGAAATTTGCGCAAAGCGCTGTTCATCTTGCAACGCTGAACCATTGTCTTCTTTGAAGTCGGATAGCGACAGGGTGAGTAATTCTGCGCTGCTGTATTCCAATTGATTTAGGGCTTCTTGGTCGTGCGCAATGATTTTGAATTGTTCATTGAGCAGTACAACCCCTGCTGGCATTTGCTCAAACAGGGTTTGATATTGCTGTTGCGAGGCAATGGCTTGGTGTTCCGCTTCTTTGCGTGCTTGAATATCTTCGATGATAGATACGCCGTAATTGGGGGTGCCATCCTCATTCCATACGACAGAAATAGTGATGGACACCCATACAAACTGTCCGCGCTTGGTTAGGTAGCGTTTTTCAGTGTGGTAGCGGTCAATGTGATTGCTTAAGAGCAGTTTAATTTGGCGTAAATCCTGCTCAATATCATCGGGGTGGGTAATGCCACGGAACGACAGTGCAAGCAATTCTGTTTTGCTATAGCCAGTGATGTCGCATAACTTTTGGTTCACGCGTAACCAATGCCCGTCAGGAGAAAGGTGTGCCATGCCCACCGCTGCCTGTTCGAAAGTTTGTTGGAACAACTCACGTTGCTGTTCTAGCTCATGCAGGATGGTGCGTCGTTGCGACACATCGCGGAACGACATGACTGCCCCGAATGTAATTCCTGCGCTGTTTCGAATGGGGGTGGCATTTTCTTCAATAGATATTTCGCTGCCATTGCGGCTGCGCAAACTCACCTCGTTGGAGAGGGCTTGTGCTTGTCCCGTGCGAAGCGCAATCGCCGCAGGAGATTCCACGCTTTGATGCGTGTGCACATCAAACACATGGAAGATTTCCTCTAGTTTTTTTCCGCGCGCTTCGGCCTCGCTCCAGCCGGTTAGTTTTTGCGCTTGTGGGTTTAATGATTCCACTCGACCTCGCGCATCGGTGATGACTAGCGCGTCACCGATGCTACGAAAAATAGTGTTGATGCGTGAATCACTGTGGGCGATTTTACGCAGCTCACGAAAGGCAAAAAAGAAAGCGACTAGTGCACCTAGGGGAAGGAGCAAAGCTAATAAGCCCAAGGCTAATTGATTGCTTGAGAGCGCACCCGAACGATTGTTGGAGGGGGTGTCGAGCATCAGCTTGGAGGTGATTTCCTCCTCAATTTTTTCTTGCGCATCTCGTATAAATGCATGGAGCGCTTGGTCTAACCCGCTGACTTGCGCATCGACGGCGCGGAAGGACAGTGGGCTGTGTGGGTCAAGTTGTATTAAGGCTCGCGCATAAGCCAATAGCAACGCATCTTCGTGCTGCTCGATGGTGACCAAATTAGATGCGTCAATTTGCGCGTTTTGTACGATGTGTTTGGCGCGAAACAGTTGTCCGTGGAACAACTGCTGATGTAAGTGAAATGCGTCTTGGTGTTTTTTGAGTAGAGCGGGGTCATGTGCGCGTAGCAGGATGTTTTTCCACTCTTGCGTTTGCAACGAGAATTCCCCCGACATATGCGCGAAGGCGTCTTCTAGTTCCATCAATTGCTGAATATCAGCACGTGCTTGTGTGCTGAACGCGGTGGAGACTTTGTAAAACCAATAGCTCCCCAATACGACCGAAAAAACGACTAAAAAGCTCACCACCCACATCAATAGGCGAATGCGTTTGCGTTGTAGTTTGCGTTGTTCCATGACTAAAGGTTAAAAATGAGAGTGGTCATTTATTCCACTTCAGTCTGTTCGTTGGTGGTGAATGTCCAAGTGCGGGTGATACTTAAGATGTCGATCTCTTTGCGAATGTCGGGAGGAAAGGGCGCATAAGGTGCGGCCAGTTTGGCGATGCGCACGGCGGCTGCATCTAACTTGCGATTGCCTGATGTTTGGTCAATTTCCACTTTTTCAATCGTGCCATTGGAGTGAATGTTGATGGTGAGACGCACTTTGCCAAAAATTTTTTCACGACGTAATGCCTCGGGGTAATTCAGGTTGCCGATGCGTTCCACTTTGCTGCGCCAATCTTCCACGTATTGTGCGTAGCGGTACTCTTGGGCGCGCGCGCCGATGAATTTGCGTTTGGGCATGCGTTCGTAGAGGGTGATGCTTTTGTTGATTTCCGCCTCGAGTCGCGCAATTTCTAACGCCAATTGTACCAAATCTTGCCCGTCCAATTGTTGTTCGAGTTGGTGGGTGATTTCTTTTTTGCGCTCGACTTGGTAGTTGCTCTTGGTTTGCGTGAGTAGACGTTTGACTTGTTCTTCTAATGCCTTGGTGCGTTGCGTATTTTGTTCAGGCGTAAAACGGTTGTCGTCGCTTAATACAGGGAACGGTGTGCTGGCGTGTATATCCTCGGCAACATTGCCGCCACCATCTAAATTATTTTGCGCATAGGCGGTGGCGTTAGTGGGGCGTGATTTTGATTTGCTGTTCACCAGTGTCACTTCCAGCGGCTCTAACCGTTTGGCGAGGTTGCGCATGTCGGGCAGTGCACCGGTGATGCCGAACATGGCAAACGCATGAAATCCGATGGAGAGTACCGCCGCAATGACGAGCCGCTCCTTAAGAATCCACGCCTTTGCGAGCAGTCTTTTCATTCGGGTACATCCAGTTGTGCGACGAAGCGCGCATTGAAATTGAGGTCGAGTAAATCAATCTCGCCCATTTCCAAGGTTACGCGCGTGTTGGCAGGTAATTCGGGAATAGAGGGCACGCGTCCCACTAGGGGGATGTCGCCAATCTTGACCAAATTTTCGCGTAACAAAAGTGCAGGGAGAGTGGAGATTTTTTCTTGCTGCAACCAACGCAAGCACCAGTAGCGTTCCATGTTGCGTTGGAATTCGTTGTAGGTGGTGTAGGCGGTATCGAAATCACGCAGGATGGTGTGCAGCGCGAGGTCGTTTTGGGCATACGCAGGGGCCGCGCCGCTTAACACGCTGATGAGTTGACGCTGATTCACCAAGTCAATGTAACGCCGTAGCGGCGAACTAGACCATGCGTAATGCGCCACGCCCAAGCCTTGATGCGGTGCGGCCACGGTACTCATTTTGACCTTGCCGTTGTTCTGCGTGCGATAGATGCCCGCCACGTCGTTGTCATCCAGCAACTTACCCCACGTGCTGTTGGCCAGAATCATCAGCTCGGACACTACCTTGTCGATGGGGGCGCCGCGCACACGATGACCGATCGTGACGCGGTCGTTTTCGATGGCGAAGGTGTAGTCAATTTGTTGCGTGCTGTTGTCTGATGCTTTGCCGCGCACAGCTTCTAATTGATTCGCAAAATCCCACAGTAGTTTGAGTTCGGGCGCGTAGGCGTAATCTAGTTTGTCCGCAGCCAAGGTTTCTTCATTAAACAAAGGCTCTAGTGTGTCGTGTCGTAAATTGGCAGCGATGTGCAGGCGCTCGATACGGCTGTCACTACTTGTTACCAACAACGTGTCCGCATTCACCTGCACATACAACGACAGCGCAGGACACACTTTATCGGCACACAGGGTGAAGGCTTGCACCACGTTGTCAGGCAGCATGGTGATTTTGTCGCCCGGCATGTAGACGGTGGAGAGGCGCTGTGCGGCGATGGTGTCGATATCCGAATTAAGGGGAATACCCAAAGCGGGCGCAGCAATGTGAATACCGATGCGCCAGTTGCCATCTGGTAATTTTTCGATAGAGAACGCATCGTCAATTTCAGTGGTGCTGGCATCGTCGATACTGAAGGCATTCACCGTTGCGAGTGGCAACTCGGGATGCGCTTCTACGTTGACTTCAGGAAAGCCTGTGCCACGCGGAAAATTCTCGAACAGAAATTTATTCAAATGGAAATCGCGCGTGGAAGGTAATGCGCCACATTTTTCCAACAGGTGCGCAGGCGATAAGTGGGTGGCTGCACACGCCGCTTCCACCGCTTTCACTTCTAACGTATTGCGATCGGGCTTGTACAAAATCATCGCTAACTTGTCGGCGAATTCGGTAGGCAATTGGAATGCAGTCAGCTGTTCGATGTAGCGCGCTTGCTGTTCAGCCTGTAGGCGTTTTTTGTCGGCGCTGGCGAGCGCGGATTTCAATGCCTCGGGGGGGGCCGCCTTGTAGCGACCTTTGCCTTTTTTGTAGAAGTGCATGGGTGAGCCATGCAGTCGAATCAGCGCGCCCGCCGCTTCAATCGGATTAGGGGGGTGGCCGAAATACTCCTGCGCCAACGTGCCAAACTCGAATTCTTCAGCGGGGCAGGCCTCCCATAAAAAATCGAGATCAATATCCGAGGCGACCTTTTCGGCCTGCGTCATAAATTCGGACAAGCTGGGCTGTGCGAAACGCAGCATCACGTTGGCGGATTTAATTTTGCTGCGTTTGCCGTGGGTATTCTCGA
>JABFSI010000066.1 GCA_013140695.1 Sideroxydans sp.
AGGTGACGCAAGCCGTCCCGGTCATCGCCATCGACGGCCCCTCGGCCTCTGGTAAAGGCACGGTCGCACAACGTGTGGCGACCGCACTTGGCATGCACTACCTGGATAGCGGTGCTTTGTACCGTTTGTTGGGTCTGGCAGCGCAGCGTCGAGGCATTTCGCTTGAAGCAGAAGCGCAATTGGCCGAGTTGGCGGGGCAGGTGGATATTCGCTTTGAAGGGGAGGAAATCTGGCTAGATGGGGTCAAGGTCGGGGATGAGTTGCGCACCGAAGAAGCGGGTTCTGCCGCCTCCAAAATAGCCGCTTTGCCGAGGGTGCGGGCTGCTTTGCTCGATAAACAGCGGGCTTTCCGCCGTGCGCCTGGGTTGGTGGCGGATGGTCGCGATATGGCTTCGGTGGTGTTTCCCGATGCCGAGCTCAAGATATTCCTCACCGCCAGTGCCGAAGCGCGCGCGGAAAGACGATATAAGCAGTTGAAAGCTAAAGGGATGGGTGGTAGTATCGCCGCCCTTTTGCAGGACATACAGGCGCGCGACGAGCGGGATACTCAACGAAGCGTGGCTCCTCTGCAACAGGCGCTAGGTGCGAGCTTGCTGGATACCACTCCTCTGAACATCGAGCAGGCGGTGCAGGAAGTGTTAGATCGTCATCGTGTGTTGTTGTCCCAGTCCAAATAGAAGCCTTTCTGTTTGGGTTTTATAACTAACCCCCGCTCACCCGGGATTGCCTTTGAAAGTACATCTAAAATGACCGCTGTCGCTGAAATGGAAAGTTTTGCCTCCCTGTTTGAAGAAAGCCTAACGCGAAAAGAAATGCGCGCAGGTGAATTGATCACCGCCCAAGTTGTTCGCGTTGAGCAGAGCGTGGTGGTAGTGAATGCTGGACTGAAGTCCGAAAGTTTTATTCCTGTTGAAGAATTCAAAGATGCAGCAGGTAACATCGAAGTTAAAGCCGGTGATTTCGTTACCGTCGCTATCGAATCTCTGGAAAACGGTTACGGCGAAACGCGCTTGTCGCGTGAGAAGGCGAAACGCCTCGCTGCTTGGATCGATCTGGAGCAAGCGATGGAAGAAGGCCGTATCGTTGAAGGTTATGTCAGCGGCAAGGTTAAGGGCGGTCTGACTGCTATGGTTAACGGTATCCGCGCATTCTTGCCGGGTTCGTTGGTGGATACACGTCCAGTTAAGGACACCACTCCATACGAAAACAAGACGATGGAATTGAAGGTTATCAAGCTGGATCGCAAGCGCAACAACGTGGTGGTTTCTCGCCGTGCTGTGCTGGAAGCGACACAAGGTGCTGACCGTGAATCTATGATGGCGAATCTGACTGAAGGCGCAATCGTTAAGGGTATCGTTAAGAACATCACTGACTACGGCGCATTCGTTGACTTGGGCGGTATCGACGGTCTGTTGCACATCACTGACTTGGCATGGCGTCGCGTGAAGCACCCATCCGAAGTGCTGACTGTTGGCGACGAAGTCGAAGCCAAGATCCTGAAGTTCGACCAAGAGAAGAACCGTGTTTCTCTGGGCATCAAGCAAATGGGCGACGATCCTTGGAATGGTCTGGCACGTCGTTACCCACAAGGTACACGTCTGTTCGGTAAAGTCACTAACCTGACTGACTACGGCTCTTTCGTTGAGATCGAGCAAGGTATCGAAGGTCTGGTACACGTATCCGAAATGGATTGGACCAACAAGAACGTACACCCATCCAAGGTTGTTTCCTTGGGTGACGAAGTAGAAGTCATGATCCTTGAGATCGACGAACAACGTCGTCGTATCTCCTTGGGTATGAAGCAATGCAAGTCCAACCCGTGGGATGACTTCGCAGCTAACCACCAAAAGGGTGACAAGGTTAAGGGCGCGATCAAGTCCATCACTGACTTCGGCGTGTTCATCGGTTTGGATGGCGGTATCGACGGTCTGGTGCACTTGTCTGACTTGTCTTGGAGCGTTGCTGGCGAAGAAGCTGTGCGCAACTACAAGAAAGGCGACGATCTGGAAGCAGTCGTATTGGCCATCGATGTTGAGCGTGAGCGCATCTCCCTCGGCGTAAAACAAATGGAAGGTGATCCTTTCGGCGGCTTCGTTTCTTCCGGCCACGACAAAGGCGCGATCGTTACAGGTACGGTGAAGTCTCTGGATGCTAAGGGTGCTGTGATCGCTTTGGACGGCGACGTCGAAGCGTATCTGAAGGCGTCTGAAGTCTCTGCTGACCGCGTAGAAGACATCCGCACACACTTGAAAGAAGGCGACACCGTCAAGGCCGTCATCATCAACGTGGATCGTAAGAACCGTGGCATCAACCTGTCGATCAAAGCGATGGACAAGGCTGATACAGCAGCAGCGATGCAAAAATTTGCAGCGGATAACACGAGTGTTTCTGGCTCGACCAATCTAGGCGCATTGTTGAAAGCCAAGATGAGTTCCGGCAAGACTGACGCGCAATAATTAGGGAGCGGCAAGACACCATGACTCGTTCTGATTTGATAGCACGGCTGGCGGAGCGTCACCCACAGCTACTCGGTAAAGATGCCGAGTTGGCGGTGAAGGTGATTCTGGACAGCATGTCAGAAACCTTGTCGCAAGGTGGGCGCATTGAAATTCGCGGCTTTGGTAGTTTTGCCTTGAACTATCGTCCACCCCGTTTGGGACGCAATCCCAAGTCGGGCGACAAAGTTCAAGTGCCTGCCAAATACGTGCCGCATTTCAAAGCAGGCAAAGAGCTGCGTGAGCGTGTTGATTTGTCTCTGACCTAAAGTAATGTGATGTAAAAATAAGGCGGACATCGCAAGATGTGCCGCCTTTTTTTTGTTGGTTCATGCTATCTTTACGCCCTTGTTTGCAGGCGATTCAGTGGATATGAGATATTTATTTTGGCTATTGAGAGCGGCGTTATTTGTAGTTCTATTGGGCTTCGCCGTGAAGAACGATCAGGCAGTTACACTTAAGTTTTTTGCAGGCGCGCAATGGGATACTTCGTTGGTTGTTGTGTTGTTGTGTTTTATTTCTTTGGGCGCTGCGTTGGGAATCTTCGCGATGTTGGAGGGGATGTTGCGACAACGGCGTGAATTGACAAGTGTTAAACGTGAATTACATTTGCTGCGTAAGTTAGATGCAGCACAAGCTGCCAATCCGTTGCCTCCCCAACCTTTTTGACGAGTGAATAATGGATTTTGAACCTTGGATGTTGTTGGTATTTCCGCTGTTCTTTGGAATGGGCTGGCTCGCCGCACGGGTGGATATTAAAGAGTTACTGACCGAATCTAACACCCTGCCGCGCTCTTATTTTCAGGGGTTAAATTTCCTACTTAATGAACAGCAAGACCAAGCAATTGAAGCGTTCATCGAAGTGGTGAAAGTCGACCCGCAAACGGTTGAGTTGCATTTTGCGCTGGGTAGTTTATTCCGCCGTCGAGGCGAAGTAGATAGAGCGATTCGCATGCATCTCAATTTGGTGGAACGCGGCGATTTAGAAGTTGAGAAGCAACAACAGGCTCTTTTTGAGTTGGCGCAGGATTATCTTAAGGCCGGTATTTTGGATAGGGCAGAAGCCGCATTTCATCAATTGCATGGCTCGACATACGAGAAAGAAGCACTGGAATTTTTGTTGGAGATTTACCAAAAAGAAAAAGATTGGCTTAAGGCGATCGATATTGCCCAGCAATTGACCAGCTTAACTGGCGAGTCGCGCGGTAATTTGGCGGCATTTTTCTTTTGCGAATTGGCAACGAGTGAACTCACTAAAAAACAAACGGAAGCGGCCGTAGTGCATCTCGAACAAGCGTTGAATGCCAATCCTAAAGGGGTGCGCGCCAACATGATGTTGGGAGATATTGAATTCGCTGCGGGACATGTACTAGAAGCCATTTCGATTTGGAAACAAGTTGAGCAACAAGATGCGCAGTATTTGCCTTTAGTGGCCGATCGCCTGCTGCAAGCGCATATCCAATTAGGCAGTGAAGCGACGGCTATTAGTCTGTTGCAAGGATATTTGGAAAAATATCCTTCGCTGGATTTAATGAATGTGTTGTTTGCAGCGCTTGTGCAACGTGGTGGTGCAGAGGCTGCTTATCAAATGGTGCGCAATGAATTGAAACGTAATCCCACTTTGCTGGGCTTGGATAAATTACTGGAAGCGCAGTTGATGGAAGTGACGAATGAGCGGCGTGCTGATTTGGAGCTGGTTAAAAATCTTATCTACAAGCGCACGCGGACGCTTGCGATGTATCGTTGCCAACACTGTGGATTTAAGGCGCGTCAGTTTTATTGGCATTGCCCTGCGTGTCACCAGTGGGAAAGTTACTCCCCTAAACGTAGCGAAGAAAATGGCTTAACTATATGAACCATCCCAAAATTATCGTCGCACTCGACTATGCACAAGCCGCTCCTGCTTTGGCGTTGGCACAACGATTAGAACCGTCACTTTGCCGACTTAAAGTAGGCAAAGAATTGTTCACTTCTGCTGGGCCGCAGTTGGTTGAACAGTTGCAGCAGCGCGGTTTTGATGTGTTTCTTGATTTGAAATTTCATGATATTCCCAATACCACGGCGCAAGCCTGCAAAGCGGCCGCATCCCTTGGTGTGTGGATGCTTAACGTGCATGCACTAGGCGGCAAACGCATGATGGAAACCGCGCGTGAAGCGCTGGCGAATGTGACGCATAGACCAAAACTGATTGCGGTGACGGTGCTCACCAGTATGGCGCAGGAAGATTTGCAGGGCATTGGCATTGCCGCGACGCCCGCCGAGATGGTCGCTCGTCTAGCTGGGCTGGCTAAAGACAGTGGCTTGGATGGTGTGGTGTGCTCCGCACAGGAAGCAGCGTTGTTGCGTCAGCAATGCGGCCCAGAATTTTGCTTGGTAACACCAGGTATTCGTCCTGTTCATTCAGCCGCCAACGATCAATCACGCATCATGACGCCGCGTGCCGCATTGGAAAGTGGCGCGAGTTATCTGGTGATTGGTCGCCCCATTACGCAGGCGCAAGACCCACTCCAAGCGCTGAATGAAATCTCACTCGACATAGGAGGTGCAGCATGAAGCTGCCTTTATTCGATAAAGCCCGTATCTTAGTGGTTGGTGACGTCATGCTTGACCGTTATTGGTTTGGTGATGTGACACGAATCTCGCCCGAAGCGCCTGTGCCTGTGTTGAAAGTGAGTCGAGTAGAGGAACGTCCCGGTGGTGCAGCGAACGTGGCGCGCAACATCGCCGAGTTGGGAGCGCATTGCACCTTGTTATCGGTTGTGGGCGCAGATGAAGCTGGGGATTGCCTGCAAAAACTGCTCACCACACAAGGCCGAGTGAATGCCTTGCTGCATCGTGATGCCAGCATCTCCACCATCGTTAAATTGCGCGCCGTTGCACGTCAGCAACAGTTGCTACGTATTGATTTTGAAACGCCGCCTAGCCACGAAGTATTGAATGCAAAGTTGGCTGAATTCCATGCGCAACTGCCCAATGCAGATGTAGTGATTTTGTCTGACTACGGCAAAGGCGGTTTAACGCATATTGCCGAGATGATTAAAGCCGCCCGCGCCGCAGGTAAGCCGGTATTGGTTGATCCTAAAGGTGACGACTATGCACGCTATCAAGGTGCGACTTTGCTTACGCCTAATCGCAGTGAATTCCGCGAAGTGGCAGGCACGTGGCACAACGATGCAGAACTGACGGACAAGGCGCAGAAGTTGCGCGTTGAGTTGGGCTTGGATGCGTTGCTAGTAACGCGAAGCGAAGAAGGCATGACACTATTCCGCGAACAAGGTGTACGCCACGAGCCGACCCATGCACGTGAGGTGTACGACGTGAGTGGTGCGGGGGATACGGTGATTGCTACGTTGGCCGTCATGTTGGCGAGTGGTGCAGAAATGCCAGATGCAGTGTGTGTTGCGAATCGTGCGGCGGGTGTAGTGGTGGGTAAGTTGGGCACAGCCGTGGTGAGTCGCGAAGAGATTGTTCAAGAGTTGAAGCAGAAAGATTAAGGAGAAGTCATGTACTACATCGTTACAGGTGCTGCCGGCTTTATTGGCTCCAATATCGTCAAAGCGCTGAATGAGCGTGGCGAGACTAATATCATCGCCGTAGACAATTTGACCAAAGCAGATAAATTCAAAAATCTGACGGACTGCGAGATTGCTGATTATCTGGATAAGGAAATCTTTTTGGAAAAGCTCAAGGCAGGGCAATTCAATGGCATTACCTCGGCGGTGCTTCACGAGGGTGCGTGTTCGGACACCATGGAAACGGATGGTCGCTACATGATGCAGAACAACTATCACTATTCACTTTCGTTGCTCGATCATTGCCAGCGTGAAGAAGTGCCGTTCTTGTATGCCTCATCGGCCTCTGTATATGGTGGCGGTGGGGTATTCAAAGAGAGTCGCGAGTTTGAATCGCCACTGAACGTCTATGCTTACTCCAAGTTCTTATTCGACCAAGTAGTGCGTCGCCGTTGGCACAATCGCACGGCGCAGATCGCAGGCTTCCGCTATTTCAATGTGTACGGAAAACGCGAACAACACAAAGGACGTATGGCATCGGTGGCCTATCATTTCTTCAATCAATATCGTGCCGAAGGGCATGTGAAATTATTTGAAGGTTGCGATGGTTATGCGAATGGAGGCCAGCGCCGCGATTTTGTTTCAGTGGAAGATGTGGTCAAAGTGAACATGTTTTTCCTCGATCATCCCGGTAAGTCAGGCATCTTTAATTTGGGCACAGGTAACGCGCAAAGTTTTAACGACGTTGCGGCCGCGACCATTAATACTTTGCGTGCTGAAAAGGGTGACAGTGCATTAAGCATTGCGCAGATGCACGAGCAGCAACTCATTCGCTACATTCCCTTCCCCGATGCATTGCGCGGTAAATATCAAAGTTATACCCAAGCCGATATCAGCGCCCTGCGCGATGCGGGCTATGCCGAACCATTCCTGACCGTGGAGCAAGGTACGGGGAGCTATGTGAAGCACATGTTGACGCAATCAGTGGGATGATTTGAGCGCCCACATCCGACCCCGCCCTGCAATGCACGGCGGGGTTTTTTGTGTCAAGTTAGATGAAAAAATTACTAGCTTATGACAAGCGGTTAGTTAGCCGCACCTGCAAAGTCCGTTAGACTGTGCGCATCTGTTCATCGCCTAGGGGGAAAACATGTCAAAGGTATTTGCCAATAACTCGCTGTCTATCGGGCACACGCCCTTGGTCAAATTGAATCGCATTGGGGATGGCGCACAAGCCACCATCCTTGCCAAGATCGAAGGACGTAATCCGGCGTACTCGGTTAAATGCCGTATCGGTGTCGCGATGGTGGATGATGCCGAGAAGCGTGGCGTGCTCGGCCACGGCAAAGAAATCGTCGAACCAACCAGTGGCAATACAGGTATCGCGCTAGCGTTTGTCGCAGCGGCACGCGGTATACCTCTTACGCTCACCATGCCTGAAACGATGAGCGTCGAACGTAGAAAATTGCTCGTGGCTTATGGCGCGAAACTGGTGCTGACCGAAGGAGCAAAAGGCATGAGCGGGGCAATTGCGAAAGCGAAAGAAATTGCCGCTTCCGACTCAAAATACGTGCTACTGCAACAGTTTGAGAATCCTGCTAATCCGGCTATCCACGAAGCCACCACTGGGCCTGAAATTTGGAACGACACCGATGGCAAAATTGACATTCTTGTGTCGGGGGTAGGCACAGGCGGCACGATTACAGGGGTGTCGCGTTACATCAAAAAAACGCAAGGTAAAGCCATACGTTCGGTCGCTGTAGAGCCATCGGCAAGTCCTGTTCTCACTCAAAAACGCAACGGCGAAGAAATCAAACCTGCGCCGCATAAAATTCAAGGCATTGGTGCAGGGTTTGTCCCCGCGACCTTGGATTTATCGCTGGTGGATGACATCGAGCAAGTCAGCAATGAGGATGCGGTGCTGTATGCGCGTCGCTTGGCGCGCGAAGAAGGCATTTTGTCGGGCATCTCGTGCGGGGCGGCTGTGGCAGTGGCTGTGCGTCTCGCCCATAAGCCCGAGAATAAAGGAAAAACGATTGTCGTTATCCTTCCTGATTCAGGCGAGCGATATTTGAGTTCAATTTTGTTTGACGGCATGTTTGACGCAGCAGGTATCGCTATCTAATCGCGCAGTGCAAAACAAAACGCCAGCATTTATCATGCTGGCGTTTTCCATTGATGGAACTAAAAAATGTACAAAACACTAGACGACTATGTAGGCAACACTCCCTTGGTTAGATTGAAGCGCATTCCAGGCAACACGTCCAATATCATCCTCGCCAAGTTAGAAGGTAATAATCCTGCGGGGTCGGTGAAGGATAGGCCTGCGCTCTCGATGATTCGGCGCGCCGAGGAACGCGGCGCAATTAAGCCTGGCGACACGCTCATCGAAGCGACCAGTGGCAATACAGGAATCGCGCTGGCGATGGCGGCAGCCATGCGTGGCTACAACCTTATCCTCGTGATGCCTGACAACCAAAGCATCGAGCGTCGTCAAACCATGTGTGCCTTCGGTGCTGAGCTTATCCTCACCCCCAAAGCCGGCAGCATGGAATTGGCCCGCGACACCGCAGAAAAATTGCGTGATGCAGGGCGCGGCATCATCCTTGACCAGTTCGCCAATCCAGATAATCCGCTCGCCCATTACACAGGCACCGCGCCCGAAATTTGGCGCGATACGCAAGGTGGCCTTACCCATTTTGTAAGTAGTATGGGCACAACGGGTACGCTTATGGGATGCTCACGCTTTTTCAAAGAACATAATCCGGAGATTCAGATTATTGGTGTGCAACCTGAAGAGGGGGCGCAGATACCGGGTATCCGTAAATGGCCTGAAGCCTATTTGCCCAAAATTTATAGTCCGCAAAATGTGGACGGTGTGCAATACGTGGGTCAACAAGACGCTGAAGTGATGACGCGACGGCTAGCTAAAGAAGAAGGCATTTTTTGCGGTGTGTCATCGGGCGGTGCATTGAGCGTTGCCTTACGCCTTTCGCAACAAGTGCAAAATGCCACCATCGTCTTCATCGTGTGTGATCGCGGCGACCGTTACTTATCGACGGGGGTATTTCCGGCTTGATAGGCAGCGGGATGGAGGCGGGGAGTAGTTGTGTGAACTAATTGACCTTAAATTTAAGTGGGGCATGGCATCAGATATAGATATTTTGGTGTATATCCTCAAATGACGTTTGCGTGGACAATGGACTCAATAAGTCCTAGTTCCTTTTGGAGATAACCATGTCAAGACGTTCGATTCATCCAAAATCATCCTTCATTCTCAAGCCTGCTTGTGCGGCGGTGCTCTTGGCGTTTGGCGTTCATGCTGCCGCCAATCCGAACGGAGGGGCGGTGGTCAGCGGTAGTGCTAGCTTCAATACCGTTGGCAACACACTCACCGTCACCAACACGCCAGGCGCCATTATCAACTGGCAAGATTTCAGCATTAACAGCAACGAGATTACCCACTTCGCGCAACAGTCGGCATCCTCCGCCGTGTTGAATCGTGTGATCACGAATAATCCCAGCGTGATTTTGGGTACGTTGAGTTCAAATGGCCGCGTGTTTTTGGTTAACGCTGGCGGCATCGTGTTCGGTGCGGGTTCAACAGTGGATGTGGGCGGTTTGGTTGCGACTACACTTAATTTAAGTGATGCCAATTTTTTGGCGGGTAACAATAATTTCACCCACGTGCCTAGCGCACAATCGATTAGCAATGCAGGCAACATCACCGCGCAAACCGGCGGCGAGGTGTATTTGATTGCGACCAGTGTGGAAAACAGCGGCATCATTAACGCCCCCAATGGCGAGATATTGTTGGTGGCAGGTAATAGTGTGCAACTGGTGAATAGTTTGCAGCCTAACCAGCGTGTCAGCATCACCGCACCAGCAGGTGCGGTGACTAACGTAGGCCAATTGATTGCCAGTGCGGGCAGCTTGGGTCTGTTCGGTGCGATGGTTAAAAATAGCGGTAGGGTGAGTGCTGATTCGGCCATCTTGCAAGGCGGCAAAATTGTTTTCAAAGCCAGTGAGCGCAGTGAAATTGCTGGGGTGGTGAGCGCGAATGGTGTGACGGGTGGCGCGATACAAGTACTAGGCAATCAAGTAGGCGTGATGGATGGCGCGCATATAAGCGCTAATGGAATGCAAGGTGGCGGCACGATTTTAGTGGGCGGGGATTATCAAGGTGCTAACGCAGCCATTCCGAATGCGCAAGCCACCTACGTTGCTGCCACGGCCAGCATCAGTGCCAATGCAACGCAAGCGGGTAACGGCGGCAAAGTGATCGTGTGGGGAGATAACACCACCCGCGCATTTGGACACGTTAGTGCCACAGGCGGCGCACAAAGCGGCAATGGGGGATTGATAGAAACTTCGGGACATTTTTTGGATGTGGCGGGTATTCAAGTCGATGCCAGTGCCAGCAATGGCGCGTCGGGTACGTGGCTGTTAGATCCACTGAATGTGACTATTCAAGCTGCACCTGCAATTGACACGGGTGGCGCGTTTTCAGCGGCGAATCCCAGTGTGTGGACACCTTCCGCAACAGGCTCAACCATTCTCAATACCACGATTGAAACAGCACTCAATCAAGGCACCAATGTAACCATCACCACGACAGGAGCAGGGATAGAACTAGGTGATATTGTGGTGAATGCACCTATCAATAAAGTGGGAACACCCCCCGCGACATTAACTTTGCAGGCCACAAATGGTATTTATGTGCACGCGCCGATAAGTTCTTTTGGTCAACTCAATCTTGATTTCAATGCGGGTGCTGGAGGCATTTACTTAACTGCCAACGTGGATACTGGGGGCGGTACATTCACTAGCGTTGGGGCAGTAAGCATAGACCCAGCAGCGACACTCACGTTAAATAGCAACAACACGTTTAACAATTTGTGGGTAGGTGGAATTTTGGCAGGAACAGGCACGCAAACGATTGCAGCGTTAGGGACGCTAGGCGTGGGGAGCGGGGGTCAACTTAATGCGGCGGGCATTATCAATAATGGAACGTTCACTTTGAACGGGGGCGCGACGGGTAGCACGGTATTGAACAACACAGGCAACGTTATTGTGAGCGCCGGGGCAAAGCTTACTTTGACAGGCGGCAATTCTACTGCGGGCACGTTCAGTAACAATGGCGACTTGGTATTTTCGGGAGTCGGCTATTCGATAACGCAAACCATCCTCAATCAAGCAGGCAACTTAAGCATTGCGCCAGGGGTTACCGTTACGCTGCCGAGCTTTACCAACACAGGTACGTTATCCGGAAGTGGCACATACATCCTTTCAGATTTTGTTATTCAAGCCCCACCAACACTTGGTACGCTAACTAACAGCGGCATTATTGCCCCAAGCTCCGCCACGGGTAACGCCACGTTGAGCATCACGGGCAATTTGATTTTGAATCCTTCCAGCCAAGTTAATTTGGATATCAACAGCATTCTAGTTGGATCGTATGACGCATTAAATGTGTCTGGCACAGCCGACTTAAACGGCACGCTGAATGTCTATGGGGTGGGTGCACCCACGCTCTATAACGCTGTCATTACATCAGGTGGACTAACGGGTGCTTTTGCCACTATTGCGGGGCCACACATTGTGAGTACTGCGGCTTATAACGCAACCAATGTTAATTTAACGATTATCACTAATAACATCGCAGCGTTAAGCAACTTGAATTACTGGGTGGGAACGGCGGGCAATAGCGATTGGGCAACGGCTAGTAACTGGTCTCTTGGCGCTGTACCTACCGCGCTTAGCAATGTGTACATCAGTCCAGATGCAGGACTAGTGACAATCAGCAGCGGTACGCAATTCGCCAATAGCGTGCAAAGCGACGCGGGACTTAATTTGCAAGCGGGCAGTTTGACGTTAGCAGCCGACTCGCAGGTGTTTAGTTTTACGCAAGCTGCGCCGCCATCTCAATTTCAAGCGCCGACGGCGGCGGGTGGAACATTAAATTTTAGTTCAAGCAGCATACCGACCACATTCAGCTCTGCTACCAATATGTTGCTAGACGGTGCAATTAACAGCACTGCACCTCTCGTTTTGCAAGCAGGTAATAATTTGACGTTGAATTCTTTTGCCAACCTAAACAGCACGGCAACAACAGGCAATGCCTTCACCCTACAGGCTAATACCAATAATGCAGGAAGCGCGGGAGGCGCGTTGGGGCTGTATTCAGCTTCAATCACAACCCAAGGTGGGGCAGCTTCTTTGTTAAACAATCAAGGTGGGGTATTTTTGAATGGTGCAATGCTTAACACGCAAGGCATTGGCCTAGTACAAGTGCATAGCGGTATCGCTGTTGATTTATATAATTTGCAGCCGCTGAATACAGGCACGTTTCAAATAACCACCCCGGGTGCGGTAATGGTGGGTGGGAATGGTGGGGGCAGTTTTGTGCCTCCACTCAAGAATACGTCCACCTTTTTGACGACCACTCAAAATGCCATTGAGATTGCGGCAGGCAGTATCACTTTTGGGAATGGCGTGGGCGCTGAAGCGGTTTCGGGAGGGATTAGTTTAGGCGCGACGGCGGGCGCGATTGAATTAGACAATGGAGACGCGGGTGCGAGCTATCAAGCACTGGCTGGAGATATCAACATCATCAGTCAGACAGGCAACATAGATGCCCTAGGCGGTGCGAATTTGACGGCGCAAAACATCACCCTTTCTGCCGCTGGCACGGTGAATCTCTATGGTTACACTTTAGGCAATGTCAAGGCGACGGGCACGGCAGCGATTTACACGGGCGCAGGTTTAAGCAACTTGGTAGGGGGCAATTTCAATTCAATTTCAGCGAATTATTTAGTTGTTAGTGCAAATGGTGTCGTGGTGTTAGATACGATTGCCAGCAACCTTTCAATCCTCAATTCTAGCAATACAACCATCAACAACACGGGGCCATTAACGTCGGCAGTGATGACCAGTTCTACGGGTAACATTGTGCTGAATAATGTGGGGGCCGCGACGTTAGTCAATTTGGATGCGCCGCAAGGCAGTGT